>CALNCU010000042.1 GCA_937875395.1 uncultured Armatimonadota bacterium
CATAAACAAAATGGCACCGGTAGAATTTTCCTGAATAAGATAAATAAAAGGTTTTTAGAGAAGGTGATATAAGTGCATGTGCATTATATTTGCCAGTACGGTGAATTAGAAGAGAATAGAAATCTAGCATATTCTCCCGCAGGCGTTGCTAAAATGAAATATATCATTGATACACTGAAGGGGATGGGGTGTACAGTAACCGTATATTCTACGTGCTGTACTAAAAATGGCTTGGGGTGCTTTTATAACAGAAAAATCATTGAAATAGATAAGCAACAAACAGTTATTCTCAGCTTCACCTTTGGAACAAAGTCAAAATCAAGATTAAAATCATACGTAATGCAACGATTAGAACGATTCACAAACAAATGCCAATTGTTGTTTTATTTATTATTTAAGGTAAAACAAAAAGATATTGTAATGGTTTATCATGAGATGTATTACCTGCCAATCATGCGGTTTGTTAAAATGTTCAAGCGGATTGCCTTAGTATATGAAGTCGAGGAGTTATATACTGCGGTTGCAAATAGATCTGATAAAGAACTTCAAACAGAAGTTGCCGAACTCTCAATAGCGGATGCGTATATATTTTCAAACGATATTATGGCAAGGAAATATGGTTTTGATTCTAAACCTTATGTTGTAGCCTATGGAGCGTATAGAATGGAACCGGTATATTCAGGCAACCAGAAGGATGGAAAAATTCATGCGGTTTATGCAGGAACTTTTGATCCAAGAAAAGGTGGTGCTGCCGCTATTACTGCTGCCGAGCATCTGGACTCTAATTATCATGTTCACATTATTGGTTTTGGATCCGATGAAGATGTATGTTCCCTGCGAAATTCAATAGCAGAGATCTCAAAGAGGACAGATTGTACCATCACATACGATGGTTTGCTGCAAGGTGAGAGATATATCGAATTTTTGCAAGGTTGTGATATTGGTTTATGTACGCAAATACCGGATGCCACCTACAATAATTCATCCTTTCCATCCAAAATTCTATCATATATGGCAAATGGGTTAAGGGTGGTTTCGATACGCATAAAAGCGATTGAACAGTCCACAGTTGGAGATGCAATTTATTATTATGAAGAGCAAACTCCCGAAGCAATTGCAAATGCCATAAAAAATGTAGATTTTAGTGATGGCTATAATCCTATGCAGATACTAGACAGCTTGGATGCACGCTTTGTGGAAGATCTTGAGAAACTGCTGCAAAGACCGACATAGAACATGAAATTATAGTTCTATCCAATGCCTTCTTTTGTTGTGAATAATATCGATTGGGGTTGCTCAATTTGCATGTAATGCTAAGGGATATTCAAAAATCGGTTCGTCTATTGATGGCAAAAGAGATTAAAGACGATAATAGCGGAATAGAGAGATACCGTAGGGCCTTTAAGACGTTACAGGGGACATATCTTGCCCAGATTATCGCCATTCTAACTGGATTAATTACAACTCCATTGCTTATACATTATCTAGGCAATGAACGATACGGATTAATGGTATCTGGCACTTCTCTCTTTTTCTTTTATGGCTATTTGGATTTGGGTTGTGGAATAGGCATTCAGAATGGCATATCGTACGCATATGGTAAGAAGGATCATGCCAGTGCTACAGTGTATGCTAGCAGCGGTTTTGCTTTTTATGCTGTCTTAGCCGCTACATTGTTGTTACTTTCTTGGTTGATGTTACCACATCTACCGCTGCAGCATATATTGAAAATTAAAGGCGGAATAGCTACTGCCGAATTACTGCCGACAGTATTAGTGTTTTCAATGACGGTTTCATTGGGCCTAATTGCAGCATACGTTCAGCGACTGTGCGATTCTTTGCAGCAGGGTTACCTTACAAGATTTGCATCGGTATTTTCGCGGATAGCCAGCTTTCTATTCATTATAGCGGGTATTCACTTTAAGGTTAGCCTGCCGGTATTAGTAACCTTTTCCTTAATGCCGACTATAGCTTCCTTGTTTGCTTATGGCATTCTATTAAAGAAATATCCGTGGATGAAATTTCAGCCCAAAGCTATCAGTTTTAAGACAATAAAGAGTGTAATCTCAACCGGGATTCATGGTCTTGGTGCAATGATAGCTTATTCTGTAATGCTTAGTACCATTCCATTAATTATATCCAATCGCATAGGGGCTGCCTTTGTTATAGGCTTCTCTGTTGCTAACCAGCTAGTTATGTTAATTACCAATGCTATAAATACTATATCAACACCATTTTGGCCGGCAATTACAGAAGCTATGGCTAAAGATGATAAGTTATGGGTTAGGCAAGCCACAAAGCGTTTCTTCTCAATTTCAATAGTGACTGTTATTTTGGGAAGCCTGGCATTTTTTGTGTTTGGCAGAAGCATTATTAACATGTGGACGCATAATAATGCAGCCATACCAAGCTGGTCTTTGCTATTATCTTTATCGATCTGGATGATATTGCTCGTCATTAATGCTAATTTGTGCACAGTTCTTAATGCATTGACAAGATTTAAGGGGCAGGCAATATGTGGCAGTATTATTGCGATCGTTACTATATTTGTTGCCTATCTTATAGGCCCAGCATATGGTGTTGCTGGTATTTCTTGGGTATATACCGGCGGTTTTTGTATACGTTGCTTATGCTTGGCAGCTGAGTTACACTTAGAAAGACGTAAAGGTTTATTTGCTTAGACTTCAAAAAAGGAAAACCACCATGTTCAAAAACAAAACTCTGCTCATCACCGGGGGGACGGGGACTTTCGGGAATGCCGTATTACGGAGGTTTCTGGATACAGACATCAGCGAGATACGGGTCTTTTCACGTGACGAGAAGAAGCAGGATGATATGCGCAAAGCATATGCCAACCCCAAGCTCAAATTTTATATAGGCGATGTGAGGAACGAGGGGAGTATCCAGGATGCCATGAACGGCGTGGATTTCGTCTTCCATGCGGCCGCCTTAAAACAGGTGCCTTCCTGCGAGTTCTTTCCGTACGAAGCCCTCAGAACCAACGCCATGGGTACGGAAAACGTGCTCAATGCCGCCATGCGGAGCGAGGTGAAGCGGCTCATTGTTCTAAGCACGGACAAGGCGGTCTATCCCATAAACGCCATGGGCATCTCAAAGGCCATGATGGAGAAGCTCGCCGTGGCCAAATCCCGAGTGGCCGGACAAAAGACCATCATCTCCATCACCCGCTACGGGAACGTGATGGCAAGCCGCGGGTCCGTGATTCCGCTCTTCTTAAAGCAGATACAGGAGGGGAAGCCGCTCACAGTGACGGACCCCGCCATGACTCGTTTTATGATGACCATAGAAGATGCCGTAGACCTGGTTATCTACGCCTTCCAGCATGGGAGCCCGGGCGATACCTTTGTGCAGAAGGCCCCCTCATGCACTCTGGAGACACTTGCGCAGGCCCTGAAGAGACTGCTCAAGGCAGAGAATCCGGTAGAGGTAATAGGCACCAGGCACGGCGAGAAGCTGTACGAAACCCTGCTTACCAGGGAAGAGATGGTTGTTGCAGAGGATATGGGCAACTACTACCGGGTGCCGGCAGATAACCGTGACCTCAACTATTCCATCTACTTCAGCGAGGGACGGCAGGAAGTTGCCGCCCGCAAAGACTATAACTCCCATAATACGGAACTTCAAGATGTTGACGGCATGGCCCGGCTTCTGCTAAAGCTGGATTGCGTTCAGCAGGCCATGCGCGGAATAAAAGTTGAGGTCTAATCACACTTAGGAGAAGAGATTGAAGGTACTGGTTACGGGCGCCGGGGGATTTGTAGGAAGAAACCTCTGCGCAGTGCTAAGACGGCGTGAAGACGTTGAACTGTACGAATACGACCTTGGAAATACAGAGGCCGAGCTTAATCTGTTTTTGCAGAACGCAGACATAATCTTCCATCTTGCAGGGGTCAACCGGCCCAAAGACCCTGGGGAATACAAAACAGGAAACGCAGGATTTACAGAAGAAATCTGCCAAAAACTAAAGAAATTTGGACGCGCGGCAAGAGTAGCCATGTCATCCTCCATCCAGGCCCGGTTGGATAACCCGTACGGCATAAGCAAGCGAGATGCGGAGGAGGCCCTAAAGTTATATGCAGAGGGGACAGGGGCGGAGTGCGTTATATTCCGGTTCAAGAACCTCTTTGGCAAGTGGTGCCGGCCCAACTACAACTCCGTCACCGCCACGTTCTGCCACAACATAGCGCACGGACTGCCTATACAGATATCCAACCCGGCAAACGTGGTGGAGCTTACCTATATTGATGATGTGGTAGATGCCTTCTGCCGCCTCCTTAATTCTTCGCCCGCTCCAGGGTTCCGATACGCCCAGCCGCTTGCATCCCACAAAATAACCCTGGGAGAGCTTGCAGACGCCGTCCGGTCTTTTGCCGGCCACCGGGAGACGCTTATGCTGCCGGATTACAACAGCCGGTTTATGCAGGCGCTCTATGCCACGTACCTCTCCTACATGGAAGATGAAGAGTACGGCTACAAGCTTAATATAAAATCAGACAACAGGGGCAGCCTGGCGGAGTTTATAAAATCCCCCCATTTTGGGCAGATATTTGTTTCAAGAACAAAACCCGGAATCACAAGAGGGAACCACTTCCATCAGACCAAGACGGAGAAGTTTATGATTGTGCAGGGGGAAGGGATAATCCGCCTGCGTCACATAGAGAGCCATAATGTGATAGAATATCCTGCAAGGGGATGTGAGTACCGGGTGGTAGATATCCCGCCCGGGTACACCCACTCCATAGAAAACGTTGGGGAAGGGGAGATGGTCACCCTCTTCTGGTCAGACGAAGTCTTTGACCCCAGCCATACGGATACATGGTTTGAGCCGGTTATCAGGAGCCAAAGCAGATGAGAGTTGTTACGGTAGCAGGAACCCGCCCGGAGATTATACGCCTCTCCCGCGTAATAGCGGCGTTAGACAAGTACGTAGAACACATAATAGTCCACACCGGGCAGAACTATGATTACGAGCTGAACCAGGTCTTTTTTGACGACCTTGAGATTCGCAAGCCGGATTACTTCCTTGGAGCCGCCGGAGAGACGGCATGCGGCACAGTGGGGCAGATAATCTCCAAAGTTGATGAAGTTTTGGGCGAAGTAAAGCCGGATGCTCTGCTGGTTTTGGGAGATACCAACAGCTGCCTTGCCGCATACCCGGCAAAGCGCCGGAAGATCCCCGTCTTTCATATGGAGGCCGGGAACCGGTGTTTTGACCAGCGCGTGCCGGAGGAGATAAACCGTAAGATTGTAGACCATATAAGCGATATCAACATGCCCTACAGCGCAATCTCTCGCGAATACCTTATCTCAGAGGGCCTGCCGCCGGACAGGGTGATAAAGACCGGCAGCCCCATGTACGAGGTTCTGCACCACTACATGCCCAAAATAGAGGCATCCGGTGTGCTTGACAGGCTTAATCTTGAGCCGCAGAAGTTCTTTGTAATAAGCGCCCACAGGGAAGAGAATATAGACCCGCCGGAACAGTTCGGGCGGTTGGTGAACGTGTTAAACAACCTGGCTGATGAGTACGGTCTGCGCATAATTGTATCCACCCATCCCCGCACCCGCAAGCGCATAGAAAGCGAAGGGGTTAAGCTTAACCCGCTTGTTGAACTTATAAAACCCCTGGGTCTTACAGATTATGTAAAGCTCCAGATAAACGCAAAGGCGGTGCTCTCTGATAGCGGCACAATTACGGAGGAGAGCTCCATCTTAAACTTCCCGGCCCTTAACATAAGGGATGCGCACGAACGCCCTGAAGGCATGGAAGAGGGCGCCGTTATTATGACCGGCCTTGACTGGGAGACTATAAAAACATCGCTTGCGGTGCTGAAAGACCAGTCCCGTGGAGAGAACCGCATGCTTAGGCTGGTGGAAGATTACTCCATGCCCAACGTAAGCGAAAAGGTGGTGCGCATAATCCTTAGCTACACAAATTTTGTAAACAGGGTTGTCTGGCGGAAGGCATAAAGGCAAAAGTATATATGGTTACCAGGGATGATATTGCAAAAGGGCTTCAAGGCCTGGGGCTTGAAAGCGGGGATATGGTATTTGTGCATTCATCGCTCAAGAGCTTTGGGCGGGTGGACGGCGGCGCAGATGCTGTTATAGATGCCCTGATGGGCACAGTAGGGCAGGGCGGCGGTCTGATGATGCCCAGCTTCCCCAAATTTGTGGACGGCGAGTTTGGGCTGGTGGCAGATAACGGCATAGTCTTTGATTTAAGGGTGTCGCCGTCTTGCATGGGGGTTATTACAGATACATTCTGGCGCCGGCCCAAAGTAACAAGATCTCTCCACCCAACACACTCGGTTGCCGCATGGGGGGCCAGGGCGCAGGAGGCAATAGAAGGGCATGAGCTGTGCCTCTGTTCCTGCGGAGAAGGCAGCCCCTTCCACAAAAACTGCCTTTTGGGCGGCAAGATACTCCTAATAGGCGTAACCCATAACAGCAATACCACTCTGCATACTATAGAAGATACAAACTGCGCGCCCACCAGGAGCGCCATCATCTACTATCCCAGGGTTATAGACATGGATGGCAGGGTAATAACTGTTCCCACAAGGCCGCATCTGCATGCCATGCCGCGCCGGTATCTGATAATGGATGAAATTTGCAGGCGCGAAGGTATCCAAAAAGACGCAACCATAGGCAGTGCGCACATTAGGCTTATAGATGCTCGCCGGTTATACCAAACAGGCTCCAGCCTGATCAAAAACAATCCGCTTTTTTTGCTGAATATGGATGAATTGGCATAGATTGCTGTTTATCCGTCTGTAAAAATACAGCAGCTAAATATATTTATTGACAGCAAGCGGTTGAAGGCAGTACAATTGATAGCGTTGACAGTAAGGTTTTTGGGGACATAAATGATTACTACTCAACTAAATTAATTATGGCGGATGATACTT
>CALNCU010000043.1 GCA_937875395.1 uncultured Armatimonadota bacterium
ATCCGTCCAGAGTGCGGCTCAGATGGTGGCAAAGAGAGACACAACCCTTGCTGCTCCTGCCATCCCTGTAGCAAAGCCTGCAACGGATGGTGCCGCATCCAAGCCCATAGGTAAGCCCGTGCTGGTTGCCAAAGCATTCCCTAAAGAGAGTGCAGTTACGGTTGTCAAATCTGATGCAAAACTCTCCCTGCCCGCAATTCCTACCGTTGCGCCCAAGCCGGTTAAGAAGACTACGGCAGCATCTAAACCAGCCAGCCAGCCTGCCAGTGCACCGGCTCCTGCAGTGAAGAATACGCCTGTTCCTGCAAAGGCAGCAGTCTCTACTCCTGTAGAGAAGAAGCCTGCAGTAAAGGCATCTGCAAAGCCGGCGATAACGGCTCCGGCCGAGAAGACAGCCAAGGAGCAGAGACCCGCCGAAAAATCCAAGATGATTGGAATACGGCCGCTCTTTGAGGGTGAAGGCAAGGTTTACTGGAATGAAGAGTACAAGTGCGTTCGTGCGGTCAGCAAAAAGCATGATGTACGGTTCCAGATAGGCAGCCCGCAGGCCATAGTGAATGCCCAGGCAGTGAAGCTGGATCAGCCCTCCGTACTAGATGATGGGCGTGCGCTTGTACCGGAGACATTTATAATAGATACACTAAAAATGCAGATAAATGGTAAGTAAATAACCTGTAAGATATAAAATAAAACAGCCGGTCTCCAAAGCGGAGGTCGGCTGTTTTATTTTGTGAAGGCCAAACTATAAAAAGTTTATGGGTGCAATTATTAAGTTACGATTTGCAGGGGCACTCTGCGCAGGGTTTTGATTCTGTATGCGCAGCCTGTGCGCAGCTGTTTTCACATTTAGGGTAATCATTTACATGGAATCCGGCGCCTTTAAAAACAATACCTACCGGATATAACAGCCTTTTTACTTTGCCCTTGCATTCCGGGCATTCCGTAAGAGGATTGTCGGTAATTTTTTGAACTTTCTCAAATATGTAGCTGCATTTTGTACACTGATAGCCGTATGTAGGCACGATACTACCTCTTTCTTTAGCACTCCAGAGGAAACTGTGCTAATATTATAGCAAGAGTTAATCTCATCCGCAACCTTTTTGATGCTTTATATTGCCCTGGTGCGTATAATGGCCTATACTGTTTATACTGGTGTTTCTTAGGTGAAATGCAGAACTATTTACAGGCAAAAACGTCTTAATTAATAATAGGCATATTTGTTCAAAATGCTTAAGGGGAACCTGATGATTGCTGGCAGAATAAGCGTTGTTCGTTGGAAGTACATTCTGATTGCGGCTCTCCTATGCCTTGCCATGGCTATGCCGTTGCATGCCGAAGAGGCAGAGGATGAGGTTAAGATAGGGAACAACGCTGCCACGCAGGTAGATAAAGAATCCAAGTTTATTACAGATCCGGTCCTTGTGCAGAGGGTGCAGGCCATAGGCAAGGCTGTGGCAGATGTGGCAAACACAAAAGAGGTTCCCGCTGCTTACGGAAGTTCCAAGGTAGCAAAGTTTAATTACAGTTTTAAGATTTTGGATGATAAAGAGATAAACGCATTCTCTCTTCCCGGGGGGCATGTATACATCAACAAGGGGCTTCTTGATTATGTGCAGTCTGATGATGAGCTGGCGGGTGTTATGGCCCACGAGGTTGCGCATGCCGCCCACCATCATGCCATGCATCTTATAAAGACTCAGCAGCAGCAGATGCTGGGCGTAGGCGTGGCTGTTCTTGCAAGTATTCTGGCCGGCGCCAAGGGCGGTGATATGGCGGGGATTGCTTACATGGCAAACCTGATTAACATAGCCAAAATGAGCGATTACGGCAAAGAGGCCGAGTTTGATGCAGACCGGACCGCCGTGGCTTTTATGGCAGGCACAAAATATAATCCGGTTGGAATGCTTACCTTCATGGAAAGGCTTGCACGAGATGAAATACGGAAGCCAGAGGTAAATTACGGCATTTTTGCAAACCACCCGCCGTCCAGGCTTAGAGCCTCTGCCATACTAAAAGAAGTGAAGGCGCTTGGCCTGCCCATAAACCGCCGGTTGGTAACAAAATATGTAAAGGTAGAAGTAAAATCCGTAAAGCTGGAAAGTGGCGAAAGCCTCTCTGAAGTATGGGTGGGGGATACAAAGATTGTACGCCTGGCAGATATAGGCAAAACAAAGTCTCTGGATAGAGCAGATGAGCTTGCGGATAGATTGGGCGACCTGCTTGATGCCGGCGCAGGCATGAAAGATGTCCGCATGGGCCCCGGAGGCACATCCGTTATACTCATGGGAACAACTTTTTATACTCCCACTGCAGATGATGCAGCGCTTGCCGGACAGAGCATAAGCAAACTGGCAGATTCAGTAGCCAAAGCCCTGCAGATGGTATTCCATAAAGAGAAAATTCAATCTTTATAGCTCTGCTATGCGGCTTCTACCCTTGCTTTAAAATTATCCAGATCCCGCGCTATAGCATCATCAAAATCCGCTCCCACAAACAGCGCCTCTGCCATATCACCTATAATGCTTACCGGCGGGTTATATTCAAAGTGCACGGTTATTTTGGTACCGCCTCCATGCGGTTCAAAGCTTACCCATCCGCTGTTCTCAAAGCCGGAAGTCGATTTCCAGGCTATCTTCCGGTCCTCCACAATCTCCGTTGTCAGAGCATCCCATTCCTGGGTTAATCCCATAAAATTTCCCTTCCAATGCGATCTATTCCCATCCAGCATCTTCACTTCTTTTACGCTGGACATATACTGCGGAAAGTTCTCCAGGTTGCGCCACATCATAAAGACTTCATGCACAGGGGCATCTACAATTATGGTTCCTTCATGTACGGCCATCAGATCTGCCTCCGTCTGATTTTTACTATAGCTTACCAGATTGGCGGTGATTTCAAAACGTACACCATGTCTTTACGTAGCGGATAAAGAGTCTCTTGATAATAATCTATGCCTGCTTACGTATATAACTGGCAATATTGTGCCGGTAATGATAAAATGTTGTAGTTTTGTACAGCCGTGGACCGTGCGGCTGCCTTATCAGGAGAAGTGTTTATGTCAGGGTGCGAAGAAAAAGAGAGCATTACTAAAAATAATATACCTATTTGTGCAAACGAGCCTGCGGACGCAGATTCACCAACAGATTTTATCCGCGAGGCCATAAAAAAAGACTTGGCGGAGGGACGTTTCAACCGCGTGCACACACGTTTTCCACCGGAGCCGAACGCCTATCTGCACATAGGCCATGCCAAGGCCATATGGATAGATTACGGCATAGCCTGCGAATTTGGCGGCCTGTTTAACCTGCGCTTTGATGATACCAACCCCCTTAAGGAAGAGCAGGAATTTGTTGATGCCATCCTTGAGGACGTTCGCTGGCTGGGTGCGGATTGGGATGACCGGCTCTTCTTTGCATCGGACTACTTTGACCAGATGTACGACTGGGCCGTTGACCTTATAAAGAAGGGGAAGGCCTACGTATGCGATCTGTCTGCAGAAGAAGTAAGTAAAACCAGAGGCACTTTAACCCAGCCGGGCATAGACAGCCCGTACCGTAACAGGAACATGGAAGAGAACCTGGACCTGTTCCATCGCATGAGAGCGGGCGAGTTCCCGGATGGAGCGCGTACCCTTCGCGCCAAAATAGACATGGCCTCTCCCAACCTGAACCTTCGTGACCCGGTTATGTACAGAATCCGGCACGCGGGGCATCACAGGCAGGGCGACAAATGGTGCATCTACCCGGCGTACGACTGGGCGCACGGCCTTGAAGATTCCATAGAAGGCATAACACACTCCCTCTGTTCGCTGGAATACGAGAACCACCGCCCGCTATATGACTGGTTTCTTGATGAACTGGGCATATACCACCCGCGGCAGATAGAGTTTGCGCGCCTGAACCTCAGCTATACTGTTATGAGCAAACGACGGTTTGTTGAGCTGGTCAACGGCAGCTATGTAGACGGCTATGAAGACCCAAGGCTGTGTACGCTGGCAGGGCTTCGCCGCCGCGGATATACCCCGCAGGCCATCCGCGAGTTCTGCAGAAGGATAGGCGTGGCAAAGACGGATAGCGTGGTAGATGTTGCCGTGCTGGAAGATTGCGTGCGGGAAGACCTTAACAAGCGGGCCAACAGGGTGATGGCGGTAATGGACCCGCTTAAGGTTGTGCTTCTAAACTACCCGGAAGATACGGTGGAAGAGCTAGACCTTATAAATAACCCGGAGGACCCGGAGGCGGGGACTCGCAAGGTGCCCTTTGCCCGCGAGCTCTTTATAGAACAGGATGATTTCCGGGAGGTTCCGCCGCCAAAATTCTTCCGATTGGCGCCCGGACGCGAAGTACGCCTGAGAAACGCCTACTTTATAAAATGCGTTGATGTGATAAAGGATGAAAACGGCAAGGTGGTAGAGTTGCACTGCACCTACGACCCGGCTACCCGCGGCGGCGATGCCCCTGATGGGCGCAAGGTAAAGGCAACCCTACACTGGGTATCTGCAAAGCATGCGGTGGCGGCAGAGGCGCGTCTATACAACCATCTGTTCACAAAGCCAGTCCCGGATGATGTGGAAGAAGGGGAGAGTTACCTTTCAAACCTGAACCCGGATTCGCTGATTGTATCTACCTGCTATGTGGAGCCGAGCGTAATAGGCGCCAAGCCCGGCACCCGCTACCAGTTTGAACGTCAGGGCTATTTCTGCGTTGATCGCAATTCAACCGAGAAAAAGCTGTGCTTCAACCGCACGGTAACCCTGCGGGATTCCTGGTCCAAGATAGAAAAGGCAATGAAGAAGAAAGCCTGATTTACGGCATATACGGCGCTCTGCCGCCAAGTTTAATCTACGGCAGAGCGCCGTATAATCAAGTACAGTTTTAGCAGTAAATTAGTGCAGAATAGCGTATTTTATGCGGCCTGATGCCTTGACTTTTGGCATTGAATATGATAAAGTATTGCGTCGCTGCCGGATAGCTCAATGGTAGAGCGCGTGCCTCTGGAGCACGATGTTCTAGGTTCGAGTCCTAGTCCGGCAGCCATTTTTATTCCTCGTGAAATACTCTCCAAGCGGTTCCTATGAATTAATTTCTTCCTTTATATCCTTGATCATCTTCATCATTCGCCGGCCGTATTCTACATAGTTTGCGTATTTTACACCTGCCTCCGTTTGGCCGGAATCTTCATGGAATACAGCGGCTATATGAGGTTCTATGGATATCCCGCCGTCATAGCCGCCTGCCAGCAGATCTTTAACAATCCGCCTGACATCGCCGTCTCCATCTCCGGGGTAGGTGAAAAGGGTCTTCTGATTCTCATTATCCCAGATGCCATCTTTTATGTGTACATACTCTATATAATCCTTCACATGCTGGTAGAACTCCCATGCCGACTGCTTGGGGTACGGCGCCGGTTTTGTGCGGTCATCCGTGAATACTGGGTTGCCGGTATCAAAAACAAGCCGCAGGCCCGGGACATTCTCTATAAGGCGCAGCGTATAAGTCCAGCCCATGCCGCCGTAGTTCATGCAGTTTTCATGCACCGGGGTTATGCCGGCATCAGTAAACATTTTATACAGCTCGCGCACACGCCTGAACCGTTCCTCCTCCATCTGATCATCCGGGGATCTATCCGGCAGCACGGCAAAGCTCATTATCCTCACAAGCTTTGTTCCCAGCCTTTGCATTCTGGGAATGGCGCGCCGCGTCTCTGCCAGAGAGCTGTCGAACGGTTCGTCTATGCGTTTACCCCAGTTGGCTATGGTGGAACCGAAGCAGTTTATGCTTACGCCGGAATCCTGGAGCCTGCCGCAGACATAATCAAAATCTTCATCGCTGATGTCGTGTATGATGCCGCTGCCAATTTTGCGGGATTCTATGTTCTTCCAGCCAAGTTCTTTTGTGGCTTGTATTTGGCCGTCTATATCTGCGGCCGCCTCATCTGCAAAACCGGTAAGGTACATTTTTCTATCCCTCCAACATTCAATCATTTGCCCATATCTATATTAACACACGGGCTATCTGCCTTTACTTGTGAGATAATTTTCATTACCGCCAGTGCTTCGTCCGTTGTTATGGGGAAGGGCTCCCCTTTGCGGATTGCGCTATACAGCTTTGGCCAGATGGTGTTCATATCCACCTTATCTTCCGGGGCAACCGGGATGGTCTCCTCAATCCAATCTAGCTCCTCCGGGTTGCCGTAGTTGGCTGCGCCCGGTGTCCCTGAGTTTGCCTCTACGGGGGAGAGCTTCTGGCTGGGGTTTATGTAGCGCAGAGTGATGGTTTTTTCATCGCTGGTGAGCGAGCCTCTGGTGCCGTAAACCATGTATACCGGCTCCGCTATTGCAATTCCGCCGCTTATTTCAAGATCAACATTCCGCCCGTTCTCCCCTGTGAGGATTATTCTAACATGATCCTCGGTATCTCCCCCTGCGGCCACTCTCTTCAGGTCGCTCCAGATATTTTTGATGGGGGATTCAAGAAAGTGCAGGGCATGGTCTATTATATGCGGCCCCCAGTTTAAGAGCTGCCCGCCGCCAAACTTTGCAAGCGTCTGCCAGTCATTACGGCGCTGGAATGACTGGCGGCGCAGCTTAATCTCAAATACCTCTCCCAGAATCCCGGAGGCTATAATCTCTTTTATATGCTGATACGCAGGTTCAAAGCGCCGGTTGTGGCGGATAAAGAGGCGCCGGCCGGTAGATTCGGCCAGTTCTGTCAATGCCCTGGCATCGGCATAGTCTGTGCACATAGGCTTTTCCAGAAAGACATCCTTGCCCGCCAGTAGCGCCATCCTGGCATGATTAAAGTGGTCGCAGGAACGGGTGGCTATGTTTACCAGTTCTACCTGCGGGTCGGCCACCAGGTCTTCTATTCGCTCATAAGGTTTGCTGCCGAAGCGCTTTGCCATATTCTCGCGCCGCTCTGCAATTGGATCGCATGCCGCGACTATATTGAACATGGATTCCATGCCGGTAATCTCTGTGCAGTGAGCAGACCATCCAGCCCGGCCTATACCGACGATTCCCAGATTAACAGGTTTTTGCTGCATTTTATCAGCCCTCCCAATCTTAACTAAAGATATACTAAATAATCAGGTATCACCATCTATTCATTATCAAGGATACAAATACAATACCAAAGATTCAATGGACTTATTGCTCAATTTGTTGTACTATATGGGCATGTTACTGCCCCCTCTGGAGTTTATAGGAACCGGCGCTGCTCCGAATCATCGCTCTGCTATAGATAAGGTGTTTTCGGGGTATTACGGAATTCAGTTTGCTGATGCCGGCGGCGTGGAACTTACAATTGGTGACCGCAGCTATACACTGGAAGAAAAGTGGTGCTGGTGTACGTATCCCGGCCCGCACTTTATGTATAGGCCGTCTAAGCAGCACGGGTACTGGTCGCATTACTTTGTTACGTTCCGCGGGCCGCGCCTGAATGATTGGATTTCGGACGGGCTCCTGCCGTTTGCGCCCCAGCAACTTCCATCATCAACAGACTTTGCTACGCGTATAGAGACTATCCGCATGTTAATAGATTCTGCCAACAGGCTCTCTGTGCTTTCAGCCGTGAATGAGTTAGAGAAGATGCTGATAGACCTTGCTGTTGCTAGAACCGGATCGGCATATCGTCCGGACTGGCTGCAACTGCTTGTTCGCCAGCTTAATGATTCGGTGGATCAGCAACCTGACTATCAGGGGCTGGCAGTAGAATATGGAATGTCTGTGAGTACGCTGCGCAGACAGTTTAAGAGATTTGCCGGGATGCCTATACACACATACCTGCTTAGAAGGCGCATCTCTGCAGCATGCGATATGCTTACGCATACGGATTTGCCGGTTAATGTTATAGCCAACCGGCTGGGTTACAGCGATACCTATTTCTTCAGCCGCCAGTTTAACCATATAATGGGCTGCTCACCCAGCCGGTTCCGTAAATCCAAGTAATAGTAAAAGCA
>CALNCU010000044.1 GCA_937875395.1 uncultured Armatimonadota bacterium
TTATATGGCTGATTGCAAAACTTTTTGCGGCTTCAAGGAGGGAGTTTTGGCTTGTTATCTGTAGTCATTATTTTGGGAGTCTCCTTTCTTTTTATTCCTGCCTAGCCATGGAGCGCGGTTGCATCCGCTTACTACGTGAGCCCCCTTGACATTAAGCTGTCCGTAAACTACAATCGTTGAAAAGCAGCTTAATAGCCAGGGGGGCACAGTATGGCAATTCTTGAGAGCGGCGATACGGTTCTTTTTCAGGGTGACAGCATTACAGATGCCGGCCGCAGCCGCACAGACGATGCTGAGAAGGGGCGCGGATACCCATCTGTTATAGCAGCATGGTTTGCCGCAATGCAGCCAAAGAAGAACGTTAAGTTTATAAACAGAGGCATAAGCGGCGACAGGGCAAAAGATTTAAAGGCCAGGTGGACGGAAGACTGCATAAACCTGCAGCCCAACATAGTCTCTATCCTTATAGGGATTAACGATACGTGGCGCCGCTACGACAGCAACGATCCCACCAGCGCCGCCGAGTATGAGGCTGCCTACCGCAATATACTCTCCCGGACGCAGCGGGAGCTGGACGCCCAGATAATTATTATAGAGCCGTTCGTTCTGCCCGTACCGGAAGACCGCAAGGCATGGCGTGAAGACATAGATCCAAAGATAAACATAGCACGCAGCCTAGCCAGAGAGTTCGGCGCTATATACATCCCCATGGACGGCATTTTTTCAACAGTATCCTGCTGTAAAGAACCATCCTTCTGGCTGCCGGACGGAGTTCACCCATCACCGGCAGGGCATGCGCTTATTGCAAAAAACTGGCTGGCTGCCGCAGGGGAGATGTAACCGCATAATCCTGCGTCCGGCATCTGCTGCCGCATCGCATCCCCGGATTGTTTGACAAAGGGCGTTCCTGATGGTAGAATTCACCGTCAAGAATTCCGGATGCGCCTGTAGCTCAGTGGATTAGAGCATCTGTCTTCGGAACAGAGGGTCGGGGGTTCGAACCCCTCCAGGCGCGCCAAAGCCTCTTCCATGGCAGAGGCAAAAAAGGTGGTATTTTGCGCGGAATTTTGCAGAAAAATGGCCGCCATAAGTCTTGACAGGTTCCCGGCAGGCTGGTATACTATATCCGCTGTTCCCACTTGCACGTAGTGAGGTTTGGTGCCGGGCGCGTCGCTGTGGGTCGTTAGCTCAGTTGGCAGAGCAGCTGACTCTTAATCAGCGGGCCGAAGGTTCGAATCCTTCACGACCCACCACTGTATAAAGCGGTGCAACTTTTGATGGGGGCGAGTGGTGGAATGGCAGACACGCCAGCCTTAGGAGCTGGTGCCGCAAGGCGTAGGAGTTCAACTCTCCTCTCGCCCACCAAGAGAGTGTTAAAACCAAATATGCGGGAGTGGTTCAGTGGTAGAACGCCACCTTGCCAAGGTGGATGTCGCGGGTTCGAGTCCCGTCTCCCGCTCCATTTTTAAGTGCAGAGTATAAAGTACTAAGTACAAAGACACCGGACGCTGCCGGCACAGTTACGTCCAGGCATCCTACATGCTTTACAAGGTAGTGTCTCTGTACAGTGTGCTTTGTACTCTGTTCTTTTATGAGTCTGCCACAGGGAGAATTGAGATGCAGGTAAACGTAGAGCAACTAGACCCGTGCAAGGTTGAGCTGAAAATTGAACTGGAACCGGAGACGGTTGCGGGAGCAATAGACCGCGCATATAAGGATTTTGCAAAAGTCACAAGCGTTCCGGGGTTCCGCAAGGGCAAGGCCCCAAGAGCCATCCTGGAGAAGTTTGTAGATACAGAAAGAGTGCGCCGGCACGCAGCAGAAGAGATGGTGGATGATGCCTACCACAAGGCAATAGACCAGGAGAAGATCCATCCCTATGCCGAGCCTGAAATTGACATAGAACAGTATGAGGACGGCAAGCCGTTTATCTTCAAGGCAGACGTGCCGCTCCCCCCAACCGTAGAGTTGGGAGAATACAAGGGCATAGAAGTAAAACGAGAAGTCACTCCCGTGACAGATGAAGACGTTGAATCCGAAGTAAAATATATGCAGGAATCCCAGGCCACAAGCACAAAAGTAGAAGACCGCCCCGCAAAGGACGGAGACATAGTGCTTGCAGAGGTTGCAACAAAGGTTGAGGACGAAGAGAAATCCCAGCCCCGCCGCAGCCTTATAAACATTGGGCAGAGCGTGCCGGGCTTTGATAAAAACATCATAGGCATGTCGGTGGGCGAAGAAAAGAACTTCAGCGTAAAGTACCCTAAAGACTTTGAGAATGAACAACTCGCCGGAAAGAACGTAGAGTTTGACGTAAAGGTAGAATCCATCCGGGAGCGCAACCTTCCGGAACTTAACGATGAATTTGCAAAGAAGATGGGCGATTATGAAAACATGGACGCCCTTCGCCAGGACATAAAAAAGCGTATGACACTTGCTGCGGAAGAGTCTGCAGACAGGGCGGTTGAACACAATATTATAGATGAAATAGTAAATCGTTCAAAAGTCTGCTTCCCGGATGTATTAGTAAACCACGAAGTAGGGCATGATATACAAGACCTGCAAAACCGGCTCTCCCGGCAGAAGATAACCATAGATCAGTATCTAAAACAGATAGGGAAGAGCCAGGAAGAGTTTATTGACCAGCTTAAGGCAACCGCCGCAGAAAGAATTAAGACCGGCCTTGCCATGGGCGAGATAGTAGATAAAGAAAAGATTGATGTCACACCTGAAGAGGTGGAGGCAGAGATAGACCGCATAGCGGCAGATTCCAAAACAGAAAGAGAATCTGTAGAAGCATTCATGGAGCAAAGGGGCGGGAAGGCCCAGCTCAAAAACTCCATGCTAAACAGAAAAATAGCGGACTTTTTAAAATCCGTATCAAAGATAAGCTAACCCCCGCACCCTTTTGGGGCGGGTTGAAAGGAGATCAAAATGAGCCTTGTTCCTATGGTTGTAGAGCAATCAGCCAGGGGTGAAAGAGCTTATGATATATTCTCTCGCCTTCTAAAGGAGCGTATTATATTCCTGGGTACACCCGTTGATGATGACATATCCAACCTTATAGTAGCCCAGCTGCTCTTCCTTGAGAAGGAAGACCCTGATAAAGACATAGAGTTCTACATTAACAGTCCGGGCGGGCTGGTTACCGCCGGGCTTGCCATATACGATACAATGCAGATAGTGAAGCCGGATGTAGCAACCATCTGCATAGGACAGGCAGCCAGCATGGGCGCTGTGCTGCTGGCCGGCGGCGCACACGGCAAGCGTTATGCCCTGCCCAACGCCCGCATAATGATACACCAGGGCAGCGCCGGATTCCAGGGCACGCCCTCAGATATAGACATACAGGCAAAAGAAGTGCTCCGCTACAAAGCCCTCCTTAACCAGATCCTCTCCAGGCACACCGGCCAGCCGGTAGAAAAGGTGGAGAAGGATACGGATAGAGACTACTTTATGTCTGCAACCGAGGCTACCGAGTACGGCCTTATAGATGAAGTACTGGAAAAGGCAAACAGGTAACCGGGGGAAGAAACATTGAATAAAGATGAATTAGATAGTTTTGAACGTCGCTGTGCCATATGCGGACGCAGCAGCGAGCAGGTGAAAAAGCTGATTGTAGGCGTGTACGGAGGCATCTGCCTTGACTGCCTGGATATCTGCAACGATACCCTGAAAAGCGAACACATGCACGCAGAAGAGCCGCTCGGCATCGGTGAGGTTCCAAAACCTAAAGATATATATAAGGTACTAAGCGAGTACGTAGTAGACCAGGAGAAGGCAAAACGCACTCTTGCCGTGGCGGTTTACAACCACTACAAGAGGGTCAATATGGCGGCGGTCACAGATATAGAGTTGCAGAAAAGCAACATACTTCTCATAGGCCCCACCGGTTCCGGCAAGACACTCCTTGCGCAGACCCTTGCCAAAATCCTGAACGTTCCGTTTGCAATTGCAGATGCAACATCGCTTACGGAAGCTGGCTACGTGGGAGAAGATGTAGAAAACATCCTCTTAAAGCTAATACAGGCTGCAGACCGCGGAGGCGGCCAGCAGAACACCATAAAGAACGCAGAACGCGGGATTATCTATATAGATGAGATAGATAAAATCACCCGCAAGGCGGAGAACCCTTCAATAACAAGGGATGTCTCCGGCGAAGGTGTGCAGCAGGCGCTCCTTAAAATAATAGAAGGCTGCGTGGCAAACGTTCCGCCCCAGGGCGGCAGAAAGCATCCGCAGCAGGAGTATACGCAGATAGATACATCCAACATACTCTTCATCTGCGGAGGAGCCTTTGAGGGCCTGGACAGCATTATAGATAGAAGGCTGAGCGATACATCTCTGGGTTTCAGGGCCAAGGTAGAGAGCAAAAAGAACAGGCAGATAGGCGATATCCTTGCAAACGTACTGCCGGAAGACCTGCTTAAGTACGGTTTTATACCGGAGTTCATAGGAAGGCTGCCCATAATAGGCACTCTGAACTCTCTGGATAAAACTGCGCTGATGAAGATTCTGTCCGAGCCTAAAAACGCGCTTGTAAAGCAGTACAAAAAGTTCTTTGAGCTGGATGGCGTAGACCTTGAGTTTACAGATGCCGCACTTAATGCCATAGCAGAAGAGGCAATGAAGCGCAGTATAGGCGCAAGGGCGCTCCGGGCTATTATAGAGGAAGTCATGCTGAATATAATGTATGAAATCCCCTCTACTCCCGGCGTCAAGAAGTGCATTATAGATGTAGACGTTGTGCTTCACGGCAAGGAGCCGCGCCTTGTAATGGAAGATGAGGTCAAGGCAGCTTCCTGATTCCCGGATGCATGCATAAACAAGAGCGGATGAATGGGGGGCGCAGTATCTTTTTTAGATATCTCTCCACTCTTCCGCTCTTATGTTCTGAGTGCTGGCTTGTACTGTGTAATATCAACGGGCAACTAATCAAATTGTATGCTTCGGCCCATGAGTGCAAAGCGCACCGCCGCCAAAGCCTGCTTGCGTTTGGCTTGGTATCAGCCGGGCTTTCATAGACTGTTTACGGCAGCTATGCCGCATAAAATACTTAAGGTGATGCAGACAATGCTTAAAGATATAACTAAGGCCGGTAAAGGTAAAAAAAAGGAAGAACCAGAGAAACCAGCCGCCCTTGAACTGGGCGCAGAGCTCCCCGTGCTTCCCATCCGGGATGCAGTCTACTTCCCCCACATGATATTCCCCGTGTTTGTTGGGCGTGAGAAATCCATAAAGGCGCTGGACGATGCCATGTCCAAAGACCGGCAGATACTCCTTGTCGCCCAGAAGGATATAGCAAACGATGACCCCGCCCCGGACGATGTTTACAGCGTAGGTCTTGTTGCAGGCATAATGCAGATCACCCGCGTCCCGGACGGCACAGTTCGCCTTGTGATGGAAGGGATAGAACGGGCCAAAATAGTAGATTTTACCCAGACAGACCCCTTCTTCCTGGTACGCACAGAGCCCGTGCAATCCGTAGATGAAGGCGGCCCGGAGATAGAAGCGCTGGTTCGCAGCGTCACATCTCAATTTGAGTCCATTGTAAACCTTAGCCGCTCTATTCCGCCGGAAGTCCTTATGAACATTGCAAACATCCCAGAGGCGGACAGGCTTGCAGACAACATTACCCCATATCTTCCGCTGCGGGTAGATGTCAAGCAGGAGATTATGGAAACCATCTCCGTGCGGGCCAAGCTGGAGAAGCTGAACGTTCTTCTTAAAAAAGAGATAGAAGTTCTTGAGATACAGAAGAACATCCGTGAGCGCGTAGAAAAAGAAATGGGGGATACCCAGCGCGATTTCATCCTCCGGGAGCAGCTTAAGGCCATTCAGCAAGAGCTTGGCGAACGCGACGAACGGGCCGGCGAAGTTGAAGAGTACAAGACCAAGATTGAAGAAGCGCACATGCCGGAAGACGTATCTGAACGGGCGCTAAAAGAGCTTGAGCGGCTGGAGAAGATGCCCTATGCCTCGCCGGAGGGCGGGGTAATACGCACCTATCTTGACTGGCTTGTATCCATACCCTGGGATGCGCGCACGCCGGAGACTCTAAAGATAAAAGATGCCGCCCGCGTGCTGGATGAAGATCACTACGGGCTTAAAAAAGCCAAGGAACGCATACTGGAATTTTTGGCCGTAAAGCAGCTTTCCGGCGCCATGAAAGGCCCCATCCTCTGTTTTGTAGGCCCTCCCGGCGTGGGGAAAACATCCATAGGCAAATCAATTGCGCGGGCGCTTGGCAGAAAGTTTATACGCGTCTCCCTTGGAGGCATTCACGATGAGGCAGAGATTCGCGGCCACCGCAGAACATACATAGGCTCCATGCCGGGTCGCATCATCCAGGGGCTTAAGCAGGCCGGCACGCGGAACCCCGTCTTTATGCTTGATGAAATAGACAAGGTAGGCACAGATTTCCGGGGAGACCCATCCTCCGCGCTCCTGGAGGCGCTTGACCCGGAGCAGAACTCCGCGTTTAGCGACCACTATCTTGAGGTGCCCTTTGACCTCTCTGATGTAATGTTTATAACAACCGCCAACATACTGGATACCATTCCCCCGGCATTAAGGGACAGGATGGAGATAATCCCGTTTGCCGGGTATATAGAGGACGAAAAGGCCTGCATAGCCAGGGAATTCCTTGTGCCTAAGAAGCTGGAAGAGCACGGGCTCACCAAAAAGCAGCTTGGAATAGATGAGGCCGCGCTAAGGCTCCTTATACGCCAGTATACACGCGAGGCGGGCGTGCGGGGCCTTGAACGCGAGATAGCAACCATCTGCCGCAAAACAGCAAAGGAAGTGGCGGAAGGAAAGTCCGGCCGAACCCGTGTAACCTCCAAAATCCTTAAAAACTATCTTGGACAGTCCAAGTTCCGCTACGGTATGGCGGAAAAGAAAGACGAAGTAGGGGCCGCTACGGGTCTTGCCTACACGGAGTTCGGCGGAGATATAATAACCATAGAAGTAGGTTTAATGAAGTCGGAAGAAGGAAAACTCTTCCTGACCGGCCAGCTTGGAGACGTGATGAAGGAATCCGCACAGGCGGCGCTCTCCTGCGTAAGATCAAAAGCAGCCCTTCTGAACATAGCGGAAGACTTCTCCAACCGCATGGATGTTCACATACACGTGCCCGCGGGCGCAGTGCCAAAAGACGGCCCATCGGCAGGAATCACAATAGCATGCGCACTTGCATCTGCGCTCACCGGAAGGCCGGTGCGCCGGGATGTAGCAATGACCGGAGAGATAACCCTAAGGGGGAAGGTGCTCCCCATAGGCGGGCTGAAGGAAAAGGCGCTGGCCGCCCATCGCGCCGGAATAGGCACCATAGTAATCCCAAAAGATAACCTGAAAGATTTAGAAGAAATACCGGAACACGTTAAAAAAGATATAAGCTTCAAGCCGGTAGAGCATATAGACGAAGTGCTGCAGATAGCGCTTACAAGCAAAAACGAGCGCACAGCACAAACCCGCAAATCCGGCTCAAAAGATAGATAAGGCTCTTCTGAAATCCTGGAGGACTTGTAATGATAGCGTACGATAAACTGCCCAAGGTTTATGAACCCGGAGACGTAGAATCCAAGTGGTACAAATACTGGATGGAGAAGGGGTACTTCCACGCAGAAGCAGACCCCTCCCGCGAGTGCTACTCCATAACCATCCCGCCGCCAAACGTTACCGGTTCCCTGCATATAGGGCATGCGCTCTGTTACACCATACAGGACGTGCTGGGCCGGTGGAAGCGCATGCAGGGGTACAACACCCTTATAGTCCCCGGAACGGATCATGCCGGAATAGCCACCCAAAACGTGGTAGAAAAACAGCTGGCAAAAGAGGGCCTCTCCCGCCATAATCTGGGCCGGGAGAAGTTCCTTGAGCGCGTGTGGGAGTGGAAGCGCGAGTACGGCGGAACCATACTAAACCAGTTCAAGCGCATGGGCTACTCCTTCGACTGGGAGCGCGAGCGTTTTACAATGGATCAGGACTATGCAGACGCCGTTTTGGAAGAGTTCATCCGCTGGTTTAACGAAGGGCTTATCTACCGCGGAGTAAGGGTTATAAACTGGTGTCCCAGATGCCAGACCGCCATATCAGATATAGAAGTAGAGTACCAGGAGATGGCCGGGCACCTGTGGCACATAACCTATCCTCTGGAGGACGGCAGCGGCTCCATAACCGTTGCCACCACCCGCCCGGAGACCATGCTTGGAGATACCGCCATAGCCGTGAACCCGGAGGACGACCGGTACATGGGCATAGTGGGCAAGAACGCCATGCTCCCCATAATGAACCGTCCCATCCCCATAATTGCAGATGTGCATGTAGACCCGGATTTTGGAACGGGCGCGGTAAAAGTCACCCCGGCACACGATCCTAACGATTTTGAGATAGGCGAGCGGCACAAGCTCCCCTCCATAGTGGTAATAGGCCAGGACGGAACCATGACGGAGGAAGCCGGACGTTTTTCCGGAATGGATAGATACGCGGCCAGGGACGCCGTGGTGGAAGAGCTTAGAGCACAGGGGTTGCTTGATCATGAAGAAGAGTACACCCACTCTGTAGGAACCTGCGCCAGGTGCGGCTCCGTTATAGAACCGCTCCTCTCTGCGCAGTGGTTTGTAAGAATGAAAGAACTTGCCCAGCCCGCCATAGACGCCGTGCGGGACGGCAGGGTTAAATTTGTCCCGGAACGTTACACTGGTCTCTACCTTGACTGGATGGAGAACATACGTGACTGGTGCATCTCCCGCCAGCTTTGGTGGGGGCACAGAATCCCGGTCTGGAAGTGTGAGGGCTGCGGGGAATACATGGCCGGGCGCAATGCTCCATCAGCGTGCAAAAAATGCGGCGGCGGGGCGTTTGAGCAGGAAGAGGATGTGCTTGATACCTGGTTCTCCTCCGGGCTCTGGCCGTTTGCCGTTCTGGGCTGGCCCAAAAAGACACCGGAGCTGGAATACTTTTACCCCACATCCGTGCTTACCACCGCACGCGATATAATATACCTCTGGGTAGCCAGAATGATAATGACCAGCATGCACTTCCTGGACGAGATACCCTTCCATGACGTATACATATATGCCACCGTCTTAAATGAAGAAGGCCGCCGGATGAGCAAATCATTGGGCACCGGAATAGATCCGCTGGATATAGTAGATAAATACGGCGCAGATACCCTCCGTTTTGCCCTTATACAGCAGGCGGGGAAGGGGCAGGATATCCGTTTCTCAGAGGGCCGGGTAGAATCCGTAAGAAACTTCGGCAACAAGATATGGAATATGTCCCGCTTTGTGCTCCTTAACCTGGATACGGAATCCGGCAATCTCCCGGAGCGCCCATCTGCAGATAAGCTGTCCGTTCATGATAAGTGGATTCTATCCCGCCTCCAAAAGACGATTGATGCCGTAAACACCGGCCTTGCCGGATATGATATGGATAACGCCGCCCGCGCGCTCTACGAATTTCTGTGGAGCGAGTATGCGGACTGGTACATAGAGATTGTCAAACCCAGGCTTCAGGGAGAAGATAAGGCCGCGGCGCAGTGGGCCGTCTGGCATGTGCTTGAGACATCGCTCAGACTGTTGCACCCCATAATGCCCTTTATCACAGAGCAGATATGGCAGTCCATCCCGCACCAGGGCGAGAGCATAATGATTGCTCCGTTCCCCAAATTTGATGAATCTCTGGTGGATGAAGATGCAGAGAGCCACATGAACGCTGTTATGGATACCGTGCGTGCCGTAAGAAACCTGCGCGCAGAGATTGGCGTAGCGCCGGGGAAGCGCACCCCCGGCACAGTTGTGCCAAACGGCGCAGCAGCACGTGCAGCCATAGAAGAATCCGCTGAATGCGTAAAGTCGCTTGCAAAACTGAGCCAGCTTACCCTTGCGGCAGAGGCTCCATCCGGCGGCCAGTATATGTCCGCCCATATCCCGGCAGCAGATATATACCTCCCGCTTTCCGGCCTTATAGATGTGGATAAAGAGGCCGCACGTGTTAAGACAG
>CALNCU010000045.1 GCA_937875395.1 uncultured Armatimonadota bacterium
TGCAGGTCATCCCTAACAAGGTTCTCTACAATCTGAAGCCCAAGGTTCCGGTTTTTGTGCAGATCAAATCCTTCCGGGAGCGGCTCGCCGTTGTTTGCAACGGTAATAGTAATCTCCCGCTCATCCTCCAAGAGGGATACTTCCAGCACGCCCTCATCTACGGCCCTGAATCCGTGTTCCACGGCGTTCTGAACAAGCTCGTTTAAGATGAGTGCCACAGAGGTTGCCTTTGCCGGGGGAAGCAGAAAGTCTGCGCCCACAAGAGCAATCTCCACGCGCTTTCCGGGAGGAACCAGGCTCTGGCGCGTAGCCGTTAGAATGTTCTCTGCAACCTTTTTTATGCTCACTCTATCCATCTCTTCGTGGGAGAGCACCTCATGCACGGCGGCAATGCTTAGTATACGGCTTATACTCTCCTGAAGCACAGTTGTAACAGATTTAAACTTGGAGTACTGCATCTGTAACCTTAGAAGGCTTGCAATTGTCTGCAGGTTGTTCTTCACCCGGTGGTGCATCTCCTGCACAATGGCGGATTTTACCACCAGCTTGGCGTTTTCTAGGGCTATGGCGGCATGGCTCCCTATGGCAGTAAGAACGCCTATCTCTTCCGTTGTAAAGATGTGCTGCTTCTCTGTATAGCAGTTCATAACGCCCACTATCTTATCCCTAAGCCTTAAGGGGACGCACACCATGGAGCAGAGCCCCTCCCTGCGGGCTATGTCCGGGTAGCGGTACTCCGGGGTGCGTTTAACATCCAGAACGGTAATGGGCCGCCCGCCGGAAATGGCCTTTCCCGCAAGGCTCTCCCCCAGTTTCAGGTTAGGCTTGCGGACGTATTCACGGCTGCTGCTCTGCGTGGCACGGATAACAAGCTCCTGCTTCTCTTCGTCTAGGAGCATCACGGTTACAATCTTAAACTTCATGCTCTCTGCCGTCATAGCCACAATCAGGTTCAAAATTTCATCCAGGTACATCCCGGAGGTTATGGAACGGCTCATCTCTGAAAGGGTGGTCAGGTGAGAGACTCTTGTCTCCATTCGGCGGTACATTCTGGAGCTTCTTATGGCGTTGGCCACCTGCTCTGCAATGCGCTCCATAAGGCGTATCTGGCTCTCCGTATAATCGTGCGAATGGTTTGTGCGGATGTTAATAACGCCTATCACCTCATCGTTTGCCATAAGCGGCACGGAGAGCATAGATTGAAAGCTGTCCTCCTGAAGCTCTGCAAAGGCCTTGTAACGATGGTCCAAAAAGGCTTCGCGGGCTAGCGCAACATGCTGTCCTTCCTTTGCAACCCATCCGGTAACGCCTTCTCCCACCTTAAGACGAATTTTACCAACCACATCCTTTGTGGGACCCTTTGTGGCCCGCAGCACCAGCTCCTGGCCCGTTTCATTTAGAATATAGATAAAGCAGGTGTCCGTACCGGTTACCTGAACGGCTATCTCTGCCACCACCTCAAGCAGGCGCTCCGTGTTAAAGGTAGAGCCTATAGCCTGCCCAAGTTTACGAAGGGCCTCTACCTCTACATCCTTCTCTGCAAGGGCCTCTTCCAGGCGTTGTATTCTTTCTTCTGTGTTCATAATTTACCGTCAAAACCATGCTGGCCGGAGAAATCCGGCCAGTGAATATGTTTATATTCTGTTTGCAAGCCCAAGCTATACATCCTGCGTTAGGATAACTGCTTCCGCAATCTCTCTCATGGACTTCCGGGAACTCATGGCCTGCATCTGAATCCAACGGAAGGCGTCCTGCTCTTTCATTCCCCGCTTATCCATTAGAACGCCCTTGGCCCGGTCTATAATCTTTCTGGCTTCCATCTTCTCTTGAAGGGAACCAACCTCTTTTGACAGGGCCTCCATCTCACGGTACCTGGATATGGCAATCTCTATGGCGGGAAGAAGGTCTGTCTCTTTAAACGGCTTCACCAGGTATCCAAAGACTCCGGCCTCCTTGGCCCGGTCTATAAGGTCTCTCTGGCTGTAGGCCGTAAGCAGCAGCACCGGACATATCTGTTCATCCGTAATTATCTTGGCGGCATCCAGGCCGTCCATCTCCGGCATCTTTATATCCAGCACGGCAAGGTCAAGCTCGGTTGAACGGGCCAGCTCCACGGCCGCCCTGCCGTCGCTTGCCTCTGCAACCACGTTATGGCCCATGCCCAAAAGTATATTCTTCAGGTCCAGCCTGATAATTGATTCATCATCTGCAATAAGTATTCTTAACGAATCCATTCGGCACCCCTCCGGCGCGCATCCCACGTGGGATATGGGTATGTTAATAAGGCAGCAGGCATCATAGGCTGCAAAGGAGTTGATCTATCTGCAACAAAGCAGCATTGATGCCGTAAACCATTGTCTCAAGATTGTACCTTATGGTATAATCTTTGTCAAAGTGCAAAAGGGAAGCCGGGGGAAATAGTATGCATCTGCGACGCACCGGTATGTGCATTGCGCTGGCCGGCGCTTATTTGGCTCTTAGTCTAACAATCTCTTTTGCCAGGCTGGGAAATTTGGTCCCACGCCTGGCCGTTTTATTAATAGCAGTATCGTTTATATCTATTGCTGCGGTAATGCTTATGCAGCTTGGATTTACGGTAAGCCTTTCACGCCTGCAGATGAAACCGGCGGGAACTATTATTATGGGCGCGGTAAGCGCTTTGGTGCTGGCTGCCGTGATACTGGTTTCGGCACACATAAAAAGCAAGGCCGTACCGGTGGCGATTGGGTTATCCCTGGCGCGGGACCTGTCTATAATAGTGCTTGCGGGCTCCGTGGGGTACGGAATAAGCTTTATCATACGGGAGCCGGGTATTCTGCTCCCGGTGGGGCTGTGCGCAGCCATTGTAGATTTCTGGGGAGTGAACTGGGGCCCGGTAAACCATGTGCTTACAAAGGCTCCCAAGGTGGTTAATGCCGTCTCTGTGGCAGTGCCCACCCCTGTTCCGGGGCTTCCTTCCACCACTATAGGCCCAGGGGATTTTGTCTTTCTGGCGCTCTTTTTTGGTGTGCTTTACAAGTTTAGGATGAACGTGAAGGGTACATTCTGGCTGGGATATGCGCTCCTTGTGCTCTCCATGTTTGCGGTGCTTATTTTTGGGCTGCCCATCCCGGCGCTGGTGCCTATGGGCATAGCCGTAATTCTGGCAAACATAAAAAAGTTTAAGTTAAGCAGGGAAGAGATGCTCTCCACCGCAATTGTGGCCGTATTCCTTTCCGTGCTTCTTACAGCAATATCTATCTTTATTTTCAAAAGGTAGAGTAACGGCAGGGATATTTATGGCAGACAAATACGATTTTCAATCAATAGAGAAGAAATGGCGCAATAGATGGGAGAGCGCAGACCTGTATAAAACCAGGACTGATCCCGGAAAGCCCAAATATTATTACCTGGATATGTTCCCCTACCCCTCCGGCGACCTCCATATGGGACATATGAGAAACTACATTATAGGCGATGTTGTATCACGCTACCGCACCATGAGCGGCTGCAACGTGCTCCACCCCATGGGGTTCGATTCCTTTGGCCTGCCGGCAGAGAACGCCGCCATAGACAAGGGAATCCACCCCGCCAAGTGGACTTTGGACTGCATAGCAAGAATGAAACAGCAGTTCGCCAAGCTGGGTATATCGTTTGACTGGGACAGAGAGGTTATCACCTGCCTGCCGGAATACTACAAGTGGAACCAGTGGCTCTTCCTTAAGTTTCTTGAGATGGGGCTGGCCTTTAAGAAGATGGCTCCCGCCAACTGGTGCCCCAAGTGCGAGACCACCCTTGCAAACGAAGAAGCGGAGGGCGGGGTCTGTTGGCGTTGCGGAAGCCAGGTAACCCGCAAAGATATAGACCAGTGGTTCTTTAAGATAACAGAGTATGCAGACCGCCTGCTGGATGATATAGACCTTCTAGAGAACTGGCCGGAGCGCGTGCGCACCATGCAGAAGAACTGGATAGGCCGCAGCACGGGCGTAGTCATAAACTTTAAGGTGGCGGAGACGGGAGAAGACCTCCCGGTATTCACCACGCGTCAGGATACCATCTACGGCGTCTCCTACCTTGTAATGGCGCCGGAACACCCCATGGTGGCAAAACTTGTAGCCGGAACAGAGTATGAGGCCCCTGTGCAAGAGTTTATAGAGAGCGTACGCAAACTTACAGATATAGACCGCCTCTCCACAGCCCTTGAGAAGGTAGGGATGCCCATAGGCGCACACGCCGTAAACCCGGTAAATGGAGAGAAGGTACCCATCTGGATAACAAACTACGTGCTGCTGGATTATGGCACGGGCGCGGTTATGGGCGTACCATCGCATGACCAGCGGGACTTTGAATTTGCCAAGAAGTACCGCCTTCCCATCCGGCAGGTAATAGTGCCTGAAGGGGAGAAGGCGCAAGACCCGGAGCTTATGGTAGCCGCCTATGTGGAACCGGGGGTACAGGTAAACTCCGGCCCGTTTGACGGCATGCCCACAGACAAGGCAAAGGAAGCCATAGCAGATTATATGGAGGAGAAGGGCATAGGCAGGCGGCAGGTAAACTACCGTCTAAGAGACTGGCTCATCTCCCGCCAGAGGTACTGGGGCACGCCCATCCCGGTAGTCTACTGCCAAAAGTGCGGCATGGTTCCCGTACCGGAAAAAGATCTCCCGGTGGTGCTGCCCACGGATGTAAAGTTTACCGGGCGCGGAGAAAGCCCACTAACCACATCTGAAAGCTTTATAAACACCACCTGCCCCAAGTGCGGCGGCCCGGCAAAGCGCGATACAGATACCATGGCAACCTGGATAGATTCGTCCTGGTACTTTATGCGCTATGCAAGCCCGCACGAAACAGAGCTGCCGTTTAATACAAAAGAAGCGGCATACTGGCTCCCCGTAGACCAGTACGTGGGCGGAGTGGAACATGCGGTGCTCCACCTGCTCTACTCCAGATTCTTTACAAAGGTAATACAAGATATCGGCCTTATAGATTTTAAGGAACCGTTCTCCCGCCTGTTCACCCAGGGGATGATCTATAAAGACGGCTTCAAGATGAGCAAATCCCGCGGAAACGTAGTCTCGCCGGATTTCATCTGCGGCAAGTACGGCGCAGATACCGGGCGCCTCTTCATCCTGTTCATAGGCCCGCCGGATCAGGACGCAGAGTGGAGCGACCAGGGGATTGAAGGCGTATTCCGTTACTTAAACAGGGTATGGCGGTTCTTTGATGCCAACATCACAAACTACCGGAAGGATTGGGAAGAGACACTTTCAGGTGCCGACCTCTCTGCAGAAGAGCGGAACATGCGCAGAAAGACCCACCAGACGGTACAAAAGATAACCTTTGATATAGAACGGTTCCACTTCAACACGGCCGTCTCCGCCCTTATGGAGATGATGAACGATCTCTCTGCCTTCCGTGAGAAGGGATTCTCTGCAAAGAGCAAGACCGGGCCCGCCGTGCTCTCAGAGGCTATGGAAAAGCTTGCGCTCCTCCTTGGCGCCTTTGTTCCGCACCTGGCGGACGAGCTGTGGGAGCATATGGGCAAGAGCAACACAACCTACGAGAGCTCCTGGCCTAGCTATAACCCGGAGATTGCAAAGGCAGATGAGGTAACAATTGTTCTGCAGATAAACGGCAAGCTGCGTGACCGCATTACGGCTCCGGCAGATGCAAGCCGTGAAGACTTGGAAGCAATGGCCCTTGAGAACGCCAAGTTGCAGGAACACCTTGCCGGAAAGCCGGTGAAAAAGGTGATAGTAGTTCCGGGCAAGCTTATAAACATAGTGGCGTAGCAGTATCAGGCCAAGAGTTATAACGGTTAATAAGGCTTCGGCAACGGCGTGCAAAGCGCCGCTGCCAAAGCAAGGGGCATCAACACCCCCAAGGCGATACTTCGGTCGCAGAGCCGAAGGCGTCGCTGCCGAAGCACATGTAGATA
>CALNCU010000046.1 GCA_937875395.1 uncultured Armatimonadota bacterium
AGACGATTGAACACCGTGAGAACAGCTCGTCCAGCGTATCTACCTTAACAGCACTGGCGGATAATGCCTGTTCTGATGAGCAATAAGGATCATAAGTGAAGATGCTGCAATCAAAGCTCTTCAACAGGTGGGCCAGGTGACGTCCCACTCTGCTCATGCCTATGATGCCTATATTTTTGCGGTATAGCTCAAATGCGCCGCCAAAGGCGTTTACCGCCTCGTTCCAAAGTCCCCTGCGCGTGCCGTTACTTGCCCATGGAGCTCGTTTTGATGCCAGCAGCATTAAGCCAAGGCAGTACTCAGCCACTCCATAGGATATGGCCTCCGCTCCGCTTGTTATCCTGATGCCGGATGCAATCAGCGCATCAGAGAGTAGGGGTTTTACGGAACCGGCTGCATGCGTAATTAGCTTCAATTTGCCTGCTGCTGCCATGACTTCATCATCAAAGGCCGCCGTGCCCCATGATGTTATTACTATCTCTGCAGAGGGCACTGCCTTAAGCAAAAAATCCTTATCGGCGGCATTGGGAATCTCTACCGGCACTATATCGCACAGCGACTTGAGCCTGGACTGGTCATGTTCGTCAAAGATTGTTGGATACAGTTCACTGGTTACTGCAATTGCTAATCGCTTTTTCACTTGTTTCTCCGTATTTTTGGTTAATAAAAAGGCGCCGGCAACGCTGCCGCTACCGGCACCTCATCTCAATATGACCGGCGAACCGGATAACAATCCTGGATATGGTTACTCTACTATACCGGTACTCATAGATTACTCTTGCTTTCTTCGATTGACTTTATGCCGCTCTCTATACCTTGCACGTCCTTGATTCGCATGTTCCCCTTGGATTTTATAGTCTTTACACGCGCCTGCAGAGCAGAGATCTGTTGCAGCAAGTCTTTTTTAAGCTTTTCGCCATCCGCTGTTTCAGGTGTTATGTTACTGATATCCTGAGCATTTTTGGCCAGAGCGCTCTCAAACTCGCTTGCCCTTGCATCAACCTTATCTTTTATGGGAGCCCACCTGGCGGGTATCGCCTTGCTGTATTCAGCCGCCACGGGAACCTGCCCCTCCACCTTGAAATCATCAAGATAGAGTACAACCCTGTCACCCTTGTTGCCGAAGAAACGTACAATTATAAAATCAAGGTACACACCGGTGTTGGCCAGAGTCGGATTACCCCAGTCATAATTGGCTACATTGGTGGTGCCACCTATCTTCACCAGGTCGCCCTGCATGGGCTGCCACTTATCTTTGTTCTTGGCATTGGCAACAAACATGGATGGGCAGGTGCCGCCTACCGTGCTGGGCGGGTATGAATAGGATGGGCCTATTTCAACTCTGTTTGCCGTTGTCTCTGCGCCCAGAAATGCGTTGCCGGTAAATTTCAAGGTGCCTTCCGCCGGGATGCGCTTGGGCATTGGAATATTCCAGTATACATACGGAAGCCCGCCGCCAAGCGTAACATCCATTTTGAGGCACTTCTTGCCCTCCACACATTTTTCATCCGTGAGGCCCTTGAAGTTTATGGTGTATTCCTTGCTGCCCACCCAGTACTTCACTGGATCAACTGTTTCAAAATCCGCTTTGTAGCTGAACGGCTCCGTGGGCAGAGCGGCTGCCCTGGCAGAGCACATACCGGCTGCAAATAACATAACACTTCCGGCAACCAATGCTTTTCTTAACATTTGAATCCTCCTGTAACTGCTGGTTTATGGTATTACCTTGCCGTTTTCGCAAAAACATCTGCCGTATAGCAGATTTAATATAATATTATAAGCTGTAACATGGCTATATGCAAAAAAATAAAGACCCGTATACTATGCTTTAAAATACTCTGGTGGCGTTTAAATTTGATTTGTAAGTTCAAACAAGGCTTCGGCAGCGGCGTGCCAAGGCACTCTGCGACCGAAGCATCATTCGCCATAATCAGTTTAAAGAAAAGCCAAATATGCGGCATGTCCGAAGTTGTTTACGCACCTAATAATGGTAGTTAAGCGGGTTCTCCGGCACTTTCGACGGTGCCGGAGAACTCTGATTTGCTAATTCAGCTTGATTATGTAGTCAATCATCTTTGCCCTTACGGCATCCAGATCATCTCTGTCTGCATCTATTGTATCAAGGTATGCCGTTGCCTGGTTGGCTATATCTATCAGCGCAAGGTCACCGGATGCCTGAGCAGTTGCTATGAGCTGCTGAAGCTTTGTAAGGTAGCGGATATCATCCACGCCTTCCCGGTACCCTTCCCAGGCTATGGTGTCTATTACACCATCCACCGTGGGATACGTAAAGTTATGATCCCTGTATGTAGCATGATCAAAGTCGTTCCAGATGTTGCCGCCGGAGAAACCGTACTGGTATGCAAATGTGCAGGCTCCATCGTAATTATTCTGCCACAGGAGCAGGCCGTAGTTTCTACGGTAGATATCCGGGTTCTCCACACCTCCCTGCGGGTTGGCGTAGCACCAGATCTTATGACCGACGGAGTGCCACAGCGCGGCCTCATCTGCAGACGGCGCAAAGGCGCAGACAAACAGATCCTGAATATCCCCCACCAGCGGGTAGTTTTGCCCCTTGTAACCGGCTACAAATACCTTGCCGCCGATATCGTGAACCTGTATCCACTTATCTCTCTGCGCAAGCAATGCATCGCCTTGTGCTTCATCCTTGCCATAGAAGTAGACTTCCTGGATACCGTTTTGAATGGCATAGTTCAAAAAATTTTGGATAGTGGTAATGCTGGCCCCTGTGCCGACTCCAAGATAGTAGAGCGGATCATTGGGAATACCGGCAGCCAGCCTCATACCAAGGTATTCGCTAAGCGTTGCCGTATCAGTAAACGACTGGTAAAGCGTAGGCTTTGTGACGCCGTGCTCCACCATGTTCTTAAGTTCTGCTGCAAGCTGCACCCTGCTCTTTTTGGTATGAGAGATGGAACCCACATCCAGCGGGTCCAGCAGGCTGCAATAGTAGATGGCGGAATCATAATCTGGTTCGGGCAGGTTAAACGGCAGAACATTCACGCTTAATGTAAGGATTTTATTATCCCCATTTGCCGATGTGAGCCGAATCTTGCCGGTGTATATGCCGGGAGATGCATTCTCCGGCACCTTTACCGTGACCC
>CALNCU010000047.1 GCA_937875395.1 uncultured Armatimonadota bacterium
GAGAATTGGGGATAGAGGGGCGGATGGTGGTGGTTACCAAGGTTCCGCATCTGGGGGTCGGGCTGGGCATTGCAGATGCAGACAGGCTTGTAAGAAAGTCCGTTCTCAAGTCATTAAAACGCCTTAATATGGAAACCCTGCCAATCTGCCTCTTCCATCAGGAATCGAATGCAGAGTATTTGGAATCACTTCTCAAATTGAAGGATGCCGGGCTGGTGGGCCGTGCGGGCTGTTCTGTTATGACTCCGCATGCAACATCCCATATTGTGGAAGAGGGCCTTGCGGAAGCAATTCAGGTGCCTGGGAGCATTCTGGATAGAAGATTTTTTGACCTGGGTATTTGCAATAAGGCGGCAGAGAAGGGGATAACCGTTTTTTTAAGAAGCATCTACCTTCAGGGGCTGCTGGTTATGCCGGAAGGGAATATAGGCGCAGAACATGCAGAAGTCGTTCCGTCAAGGAGGCGGCTTAAGCGGATTGCAGATGAGGCCGGCATCACCCTTTCAGAGCTGGGCCTGCGGTTTGCGCTTAGCATAAAGGATGTTGCAAGCGTTCTTGTGGGCGTGGACACCTCTTCCCAGATGCAGGAGAATATCCGCATGTTCAAAAAAGGCCCGCTCCCTCCCCGGCTTTTAGATGCGGTTTGCCAGGCGGCACCCGCGCTTCCAGAGAATATAATCATGCCAAACAAATGGTCTAAACGCATGGCGGATACAACTTCCGCAGGCGCCTGATAGCCTACTTCATTATGCCAAACGCTTTTGCAATCTGAATAATACCCGGGGCCAGCAGAACTACAAATATGGTTGGAAATATAAAGAATACCAGCGGTACAAGCATTTTTATAGGCATTTTGGCGGCAAGTTCCCTAACCCACTGGCCTCTTGTATTGCGGAGGGACCGGCTCTGGTTTTCCAGCACGCCGGATATGCTTACTCCCAGTTGTTCCGCCTGCGCAAGCGCTGCTATAAATGCAGAGAGTTCGCTGACACCAACTCGCTGCGCCATAGACCTAAGCGCATCCACCCTAAGCTTTCCTAGTTGCATCTCTTGAAGAGCATGATCCAGTTCATGAGAGAGCGGATTATCCATCTTCTCAACCACGCGTTGAATGGCGGCATCCAGACCCAGCCCGGCTTCTACGCTTACCGTAAGAAGGTCAAGGGTGTCCGGGAGTATTTTGCGTATGGCGGCATGCCTTCTATCGACTGCCTGCTGCAACAGAATGCCGGGCGCAAAGAACCCTGTGAGAATAAAGACTGCCATTGTGAAGATTTTATAAACAGGATTGGCAATAATACCCGCCGCAAGGAAGGCAAGCACCACTGATACGGCTATAGAGGCTCCTCTAAGGCCTACAAACTCCACTCCACCCAGGTGCCAGGGCCTGCCGGCAGATTCCAGCTTGGTATCTATATCCTGAAGCGCCCGGCCCGGCACCAGGTGCATGCCGTAATCCGCAAGCTTCCTCAGCGCCGGCATAAGGACGCGTTCTCTAAACGGTAGGTTGAGTTCTGCCTTTACAGAGCTCTGAGTTTCAATGGTAGAAGAATGCTGC
>CALNCU010000048.1 GCA_937875395.1 uncultured Armatimonadota bacterium
CGCCCTAAAAACAGTGTAATCCCCAGGACGGCGCCCGCCCCCAAAGCCCCGGAGATAATGTACCACAGAGAGAGTACGGGTAGCGGCGCATCCTCCCGGCCCGGCGCGGCGTAATCCGGCATGGGGGCATTCCATATATCGGCCAGCCTGCTCATGCCGCCGGGGATGAAGCCCACAAGCCCTTGAATCTCCGCTGTGCTCCATTCTCCCCAGGCAGCACCGGCGCCAAACATGCCGGGGAGTATCAGCCCGACAGGGGAGATTAAAACAAGCGCAATAAGCCATATCCAGAGCCGTTTAGATGCTTTCATATTTTTTTCTCCGCAGAAACACCCAGCAGGGAAGGGTCTGTTTTTTGAATATAACGAACAACCAGCCCGGTTACCGCCGCCTCTACAAACCCAAAGATCAGCAGGTGCTCTGCCATCATTGCGCCTATTGCCACCTTTAGAGAGTACGGGGCGTAGAGTGCCCGGCCAGCCGCATCTTGTGCCAACTGCGGCTGTATGCCAAACATAATTGCAGCAGAGAGCGCGGCGGCGTTAAGCCCCACGTACCCGGCTACGGCAGCGGCAATCCACCTTCTGCGGGAGCATGCCGGAGAGTTCCCTGCAAGAAGCCGCCAGACGGCGTAACCCGCAAACGGCATAACCACCGCCATGTTTATGCAGTTGGCGCCCACGCAGGTTATCCCTCCGTCTCCAAACAGCAGCGCCTGCACAACAAGCGCCACAGAGACCGCTATGCAGGCCGCCCAGGGCCCAAGAAGAATGGCCGCCAGAACCGCCCCCACGGCGTGCCCCGTGGTTCCTCCGGGGATGGGCACGTTGAACATCATAATCACAAAGCTGAATGAGGCGGAGAGAGCAAGCAGCGGTACCTGCCTGCCCTTAAGAGTTCTGCCCAGCTTTTTAGAAGCCGCCGCCCAGAAGGGGATGGCAGCCGCATACGCGGCAGTGTAGGTGCCGGGGCCAAGATATCCGTCTGGTATGTGCATGTTCTATTCCTCCCTGCTGCCAGAAAATATAAACTGCAGAGAGAACCTTGAAGAATCTTCCGCCCGGTTGGGAAAGATTACGCCTGCAGTAAGATTAAATCTGTCCGTAAAACTGTAACTTATTCCAACGGCGGACGCGTTCTCTTCTCCATTGGTGTGTTCCGCCATAAGGCACAGCCTGCCTGAGAGTGCTTTATCTGCGCCCGCAAACCAGCGGGCATAGCCTGCCGTGCCAATAATCCCCGCATGGCCCCTGAACGCCCCCAGGTTGTGTGAAGCCGCTACATACGGGTTGCTTTTAAGGTACGGCCCAAATCCGCTGACTCCAAACGCCACGGCGGGTCTGGTCTCTGTTCCGGTTACGGCAAGATACTTAAAATTTACTGCAATACGGTTATCTGCAAACTCGCTCCAGTCAAAGTCTACGCCAAACTCCAGGCGCGGGCTTATGCCGTGCTGGGTATTGATGATAAAGGTATCTCCCTGCCGGCCGGCAAGGTTGCCGTCCAGTTGAAGGTTTAGCTCATATGTATTTGGTTCAATTATATCTGCGGTGGGGATTATAAGCAGCCCGGAATAGGCCGCCCGTGCCGGGGCGGAGCATGCCGCCGCTATAAAAAAGAGAGTGCAGATGCACTTTGCCGCTGCAGCAATACGCAGTGCCCATCTAAGTTCCAAAGCTGTTTGTTCCTCCCGCCCGTTTGGAGCCTTTTACTTAAGGCTCTCTCCTATGGT
>CALNCU010000049.1 GCA_937875395.1 uncultured Armatimonadota bacterium
CGGGGAAGATACTTCGGTCGCAGAGCGAAGCGTCGCTGCCGAAGCCCTGTTAAATATCATAACTTTTTGGTGAAGTAGCAAGCCGAAGCAAAAAAACTGTTATAGTGCCGGTATCCGGCAGAAAGGTGAAGTTGGGATTGATACTGTCTATAGTGCTGCTTATTGTAAGTTTGGGGATAATCCTTCTTGGAGCGGAGCTTTTTACAAACGGGATAGAATGGTTTGGAAAAAAGCTTCAACTGGCAGAGGGAGCAGTAGGCAGCGTACTTGCCGCAGTGGGTACTGCGCTCCCGGAGACTATGATTCCGGTTATTGCCATCCTGTTTTCCGGCGCGGGCAAGGGGCATGATATAGGCATAGGCGCTATACTTGGCGCGCCGCTTATGCTCTCTACCCTGGCCTTCTTTGTTACAGGCGCCGCCGTTTTAGGTTTTGCCTCCAGCGGGCGCCGGACAAAGGTTGTTAACGTTTCTCCCGTTGTTGTAGGTAGGGATTTAAGATCGTTCTTTCTGGTATATGCCGTTGCCATTGGCGCGGCGTTTCTTCCCAACAGGCCGCTTAAAATTGCCGCCGCCGTCTTTCTTGTTGGGGCATATGTCTACTATGTGCGCAACACCTTCTGCTATGCAGAAGACCCTTCCCATGAGAGCGAAATTCACCCGCTTCACTTCCACAGAAGGGCTGCCTCGCCAAGGCTTAGAATAGTGGTATCACAGGTAGCGTTTGCTTTAATCTGCATAGTCGGGGGGGCTCACCTGTTTGTGCAGAACCTATCCCTGATAGCCCTTGCAAGCGGAGTATCGGCGCTTATATTGGCAACAATTATAAGCCCCATTGCAACAGAGCTTCCGGAGAAGTTTAATTCCGTGATCTGGATAAGGCAGAAGAAGGATACTCTTGCGCTGGGGAATATAACGGGCGCCATGGTCTTTCAGAGCAGCATCCCCACAGCCATAGGGATTCTCTTTACGGATTGGGTTTTAAACGCTCATGCCCTTGCGGCGGGTATTGCTGCGCTTGCCGCCTCTGTTTTTGCTTGGGCGGAGCTTAAAATCTGCGGAAAACTGAGCCCGTATTCTCTTATGGCGGGGATTATCTTTTACATAGGGTTCCTGATATATATATTCTGCTGATAAAAACCCTATCCAGCGGGTCTTTTGGGGATGGATGGTTTCCTTGCCAGCCGGGAGGGTTCCTCTTCCGGCCAGAGGGACATAAACGCCCGAAGAGCGCGCAGATCCCCCATCTCTTCCTTGCACCTGGGGCATGCATCAAGATGCTGTTTTAGCAGAAATCTTTCTCTGGAAGATACCTCTCCGTCTATCATGGCGGAGAGCAGAATTCTGGCTTTGCTGCACTTCATTAAACAAAACGCTCGCTACTCTATAATAAAGTTCTCCAGCCGCTCCCGCAGGCGCTTTCTGGCTCTAAAAAGCAGCACCTTTACGCTCCCTATGGGGCAGCAGAGCGCCTGCGCTATCTCTTTGTACTCCAGCCCCTGATATTCCCGGAGGAGGATGGCTATGCGTTCCTTCTCCGGCAGGGAGTTTATTACAAGTTTAAGCGCAGCCTGCAGCTCCATACGTATAAGATGGTTTTCTACCGATGAGCTGAAAGGGGAGGCCAGAACGCTCTCAAAGTTCTCTGCAAGTTCCTTTTCAAGCTCTTCTGCATATGTCTCCGGGCGCCGTGCAGAGCTTCTGAAGTAGTCTTTGCACTGGTTGCTTGCCACAGAGTAGAGCCATGTGCTAAACTTTGCTTCCGTTCCTCTAAAGGTGCTGCCGAACCTGTAGACCTTAAGAAAGGTTTCCTGCACCAGGTCTTCGGCCGTCTCGCGCCTGCCCACCATTCTGTAGAAGAAGTTGAAGAGGGGTTTCCGGTACCTTGAAACTATCTCTTCAAGGGCAGAGTTATCCCCAGATTGGAAGCAGGACATCAACTCTTCATCGGCTTCATACTTTAATTGTTTTGCGGCTAGAGACATCTATAATATACGCTCGCGAATACAAAAAGTTAACAACAATATGCCGTGCCGGTAAAATCTTTTGTGAATTATTCTTCAACTTTGTGACAAGTATAGCACTAAATCCGCAAGTGCTCAATATGTGATTATTCAGGGGATGGAAGGGCGGAGCCGGGGGAAGAGCATGGGCACGCGGCGGCGGTAGGCCCTGTACTGGCCGGGGAACCGCCCGGCAAGGGCGGCTTCTTCAAAGACAGCAATGTAGATAACCGCAAAAATTCCTATTGCCGGTATAAGCAACAGCCCGGAGATTGTATTGGCGTAGAAGGCTATTCCAAGGAGCACAAAAAGGTATCCCAGGAGCATGGGGTTGCGCGTGTAGGCGTACGGCCCGGTTGTTACCAGCTGCTCTGTGGGGAGCAGCGCATAGCCAAAAGCCTCTATAGGGGAGCCTCTGCCCGCAAAATGGATGTAAGAGTAAGCCCAGAGCACCCAGAAGATTCCTATGGTAAGAAAAAAGGCTCCGGCAATTGCAAAGACGGCATCTGGCGGAGTAATTTCTGCTCCAAGCGCCTCATCAAGCAGGCGGGAGGCAGATATGTAGGCTGCAGGAAACACCAGCCCAAAGAGGATTATTGCTATCCAGGCGCCAAGGATTGCTCTTCCCTTTTTCATGTTCCTCCCCCCTTATCTTTATGCCCGCTTGGGGCGGGAGGGAAACGGCTTTTAAGGAAAGAGCATAAAAAACGGGCCGGAGATATGCGCTCTCCGGCCCGGGGATTCTACCATTTGTGCTCAAACTTCTGCTGGCTGTCGTAGCCCGCCCACATCATAAGGTGGTCAACCAGGGCTATGGCGGTCATAGATTCTATTACCGGGATTATCCTGGAGAGAAGGGTTGGGTCTCTGCGGGTGATGGCGCCCAGCGTAGCCTCTTCCATCTTTTCCATGTCTACCGTCTGCTGGTCTACGGATACGGTAGGCGTGGGCTTTACGGCCGCCCGCAAAACTATATCCTCTCCGTTTGAGATGCCGCCCAGCATTCCGCCCGCATTGTTGGTCTTAAAGCGCACCTTGCCGTCTTTAAGATAGGGGATGTCGTTGCATTCGGAGCCCTTCATGTTTGCCACTCCAAACCCGGCGCCAAACTCTAAGCCTTTCACGGCCCCCACGCTCATGACGGCATGGGCAAGGGATGCGGAGAGCTTATCAAAGACCGGCTCCCCAAGGCCTGCCGGAACCCCGCGGACTATAACCTCTACCACGCCGCCGGCGGTATCTCCCTCATCTTTTATCTCCATTACGCGGGCAATCATCTTCTCTGCCGCTTCCTGATCCGGGCAGATAATCATGTTTTTGTGGCGGCCCGCCTCTATCTCTTCAAAGGGCATCTCCCGGGATTCCACCCCCATGCAACTCTTGGTGTAGCCAAGAATTTTTATCCCCTGCTGCGCAAGAATCTTCTTTGCAAGCGCCCCTGCCGCCACGCGCATGCAGGTCTCCCTGCCGCTTGCGCGCCCGGCGCCGCACCAGTCTGCATACTGGCCGTACTTTACAAAGAAGGTGTACTCTGCGTGGCCCGGGCGGATAAGGTCTTTAACATCGCGGTACTGCTGAACATGTATATCGTGCCGGTCTATGTTGTAGATAATCATGCCCACCGGGGCGCCTGTAGTCTTGCCCTCAAGCAGCCCGGAGACTATTTTTACCTGATCCGTCTCCATGCGGGGGGAATCCAGGGGCGTCTGCCCCGGCCGCCGCTTGTCCAGCTCCTGCTGAATTTCTGCATCCGAGAGCTCCATTCCCGCCGGAACGCCGTCTACAATGCACATAAGCGCGTCCCCGTAAGATTCCCCGCAGGCGGTAACCCTGAACATCCTTCCAAAAGAGTTTCCTAACAAGACTATAGTCCTCCTGTTTCTAGTTTGAGGGATTTATTCTAAAACCATATCGGCGCCGGCGCCCGTCATAAGCTCCACAAAGTTTGGGAAGGTAATGCCCGCTGCCTCTGCCGTATCTATTTTTGTTCTGCCCTTGCACATAAGCCCTGCAACGGCAAGCGCCATAACTATGCGATGGTCGCCGTGCCCGCTTACCCGGGCGGCGCGGAGCGGCCCGCCCTCTATAACAAGGCCGTCCGGAGTCTCTTCTATCTGCGCGCCCATTTTGGAGAGCTCCTGCCGCATAACGCTTATGCGGTCCGTCTCTTTAAGGCGGGCCTGGGCCACATTTCCAAGACGGGTACGCCCCTCTGCAAAGCAGGCCGTCACCGCCATTGCCGGAAGCGCATCCGGGGTGGCGGAGAGGTCAAAATCCCCGCCGCAAAGCGCTCCGCCCGTTATTCTTATCCCCTCCGGCGTCTCTTCTATCTGCGCGCCCATTGCCCCAAGCATCTCTACCACGGCCTTATCTCCCTGGGAATCTTTCATATCCAGCCCAAGAAGGGTTAACGTGCTGCCAGAGACGGCGGCGGCACATAAAAAGAATGTGGCGGAAGAAAAATCGCCGGGAATGCTCTTGCTGAATGCCGGGTAGCTCTGGCCGCCGGGGATGGAAAACCAATCAAACCCTTCCCTCTTGTACCTAATTCCTTCGCTCTTAAGCCAGGATAGAGTCATCTCTATGTAGGGAGTCTCTACGGCGCGGATAACCTCTATCTCAGTATCCTGCTCAAGGAGCGGGCAGTTTATTAGCAGGCTGGAAAGATACTGGCTTGTTTTGCTGCCGTCAAGGATTATCCGGCCCCCCTTTGCAGGCCCTTTTATAAGAAGGGGCGGCGCGCCGTTTCCCCTGGTGGAGAAGGCCTCTGCGCCAAGCTCTTCAATGGCCGTTATTAAAGGGCCGGCGGGGCGGCTTCTTATCTGCTCATCGCCAGTAAAGATGCTTGCTCCCCCGGCAAGGGCGGCGCTCCCCATGGACATGTAGAGCGTGGTGCCGGAGTTTCCCACAGAGAGCACATCATCCGGCACGGAAGGCCGGCCGCATACCCCGCGCACAACCCAGTCGCTGCCGATCTCTATCTGTGCGCCAAGCCCCCGGTAGACATCTGCGGCGGAGCGGGTATCAGAGGAGATAAGGGGGTTTTGAATTCTGCTTGTACCCTCTGCCAGAGAGGCGACGGCAACCGCCCGCACCGTGTGAGATTTGGAGGCCGGTATGCGCACGCTTCCGGAGAGTTCAGATTTTTCAACCGACAGTATCATGAATCTTGCGCCTTTTAAGGGAGAGGATTAATTGCTCTTAATAAGATAGTTTAGCTAAAACGGCGGATTGCTGTCAAATGGACGGGATCAGATACACTAGAAGGAGGTATGCCCGCACAAAAAGGCGAATCTGTACGTATAGCAAAAAACTCTTAAAAGAAAGAAGGAGAGACTCTATGACAGTGCTTATAGGTGTTCTAATCTTTATATTGGTTATAGTTCTGCCCGCAATGCTTCGCGTAGTAAAGGAGTACGAGCGGGGCGTAGTGCTTCGGTTTGGGCGCATGAGCCACGTAAAACAACCGGGAATACGGATTCTTATCCCTTACGTAGACCAGATGATCCGGGTAGATTTGCGCGTGGTTACCATGGACGTACCCAAGCAGGAGATGATGACAAGGGACAACGTCCCGGCCACAATAGATGCGGTTGTCTACTTCCGGGTGGTGGAGCCGGAGTCTGCGGTTTTGCGCATAGAAAATTATGTTAGAGCCACGGCTTTAATAGCCCAGACCACGCTAAGAGCCACCATAGGACAGGCGCTTCTTGACGAACTGCTTTCAGAAAGAGATAAGCTGAACGAGCACCTTCAGGACGTTATAGACGATCAGACCGAGCCCTGGGGCGTAAAAGTTACACATGTAGAGATAAGGGATGTGGTGCTTCCGGAGAGCATGAAGCGGGCCATGGCAAGGCAGGCGGAGAGCGAAAGGGAGCGGCGCGCCAAAATTATAAACGCAGAAGGCGAGTTCCAGGCATCAGAAAAGCTTTCGCAGGCGGCAGCCATTATAAGCAAAAACCCGGCGGCCCTGCAGTTAAGATTCTTGCAGACGCTCTCTGAGATTGCATGCGAAAACAACAGCACAACGCTCTTCCCGCTGCCTATAGACCTGTTTACCCCCTTCATCAACATGATGAAGGACAAGTCTGGGGAGTAGGCCGCATGGATTAAAGTTAACGCCGGGCGGAGAATCTTTCAAGATATATCCGCCCGGCTTTTGGAGATACACGTGAGCCAGAGAGAAATTCTTAAGGAAGGGGCGCAGGAGTTTGGCATAGAACTCTCCCCCCGGCAGCTTGATAAGTTTGATGCCTTCACCCGCCTCCTCCTTTTGTGGAACCAAAAGTTCAACATAACCCGCATAACAGACCCGGAGGAGATATCAGTCCGCCACTATCTTGATTCTCTGGCCCCGCTTGCTTTTATAACACCAGCAAAGGGCGCCGCCATAATGGATATAGGCACGGGCGGCGGAATGCCGGGAATCCCGCTTAAAATTGCCCGCCCGGATATAAAACTCTCCCTGCTGGATTCCACCCACAAAAGGCTCCTCTTTGTAGAAGAGGCGGCAAGGGATATGGAGCTCTCTGAAGTGAAGGCAATACATTCCCGTGCAGAAGATGCTGGCCAAAACCGCCTCTTCCGGGAGCGGTATGATTTTACCGTATCAAGAGCCGTGGCCCGCCTCCCCCTTCTTGCGGAACTCTGCCTGCCGTTTTGCAAGGTGGGCGGCACATTCATTGCCTACAAGGGCCCGGATATAGAAGAAGAGCTTGACCAGGCAAAGAGGGCCATAAAGCTGCTTGGGGGAGAGGTGGGGGCGGTGCATAAGTTTTTGCTCCCGCACGGCGGGCCGGAACGCACGCTTGTTTTTGTGAAGAAAATGGCAAAGACCTCCGCGCCCTACCCAAGAAAGGCCGGAATACCGGAGAGATCTCCGCTCTAGTACTCTGCAGACTTGGATTTGCAGGTTTAAACAGGCTTCGGCAGCGGCGCACTAAAGTGCTCTGCGACCGAAGCATCATCCCGGGGGTTGATACACCTTGCTTCGGCGGCGTACTTCGCTCTGCGACCGGAGTATCGCAGACATAATTAAGTTTACATGCCACTAGGCAATCTGCCGAAGCCGGACACGGGCGGGTACAGAGACCCTCACCTGCGGGATAGCAAAATTTTCCGCTGATTAAGGCATAAGAATATCTGCAAAACATCCACAAAGAGGAGTCTGGGCGGCAAAGATGGAATGTTTACCTGTAACACAACATTACCGGGGGCAAAGATGAGGCTTAAAACCAAATCAGAAGAATATTTAAGCAGCATGTGTGCGCGGCACCCGGCGCTTTTAAGCGTGCAGGGCCAAGTGCGGCAGGCGGCAGAGATAATTTGTGCAAGCTGCAAGACCGGCGGAAAAGTGCTTTTATGCGGTAACGGCGGGAGCGCAGCAGACTGCCAGCACATAGCGGGCGAGCTTATGAAAGGGTTCCTGCTAAAACGGGAACCGCCCCGGGATGATGTAGAAAAACTGAAGGCCTCTGGTTTTGCGGACTGGGAGAGCCTGGCCCAATCCCTTCAAAAGGGGATACCTGCCATATCGCTTGCAGAACATTCAGCGCTCTCCACAGCGGTCATAAACGATACCGATCCGTATATCACCTTTGCGCAGCAGCTATACGCCCTGGGGCGTCCCGGCGATGTGCTTATAGCCATCTCCACCTCCGGAAACGCCCGCAACGTTATATGCGCCCTAAAGGTGGCCAGGGCCTTCGGCATCCCTTCCATAGGCCTTACGGGAAGCCGCCCTTCAAAGATGGACGATCTTTGCGATACAATTATAAAAGTCCCGGAGACAGAGACGTTTAAGGTGCAGGAGCTGCATCTGCCCGTCTATCATACCCTTTGCATGATGGTGGAAGAGGAGCTTTTTGGATAGGGCTTTATACCATGG
>CALNCU010000050.1 GCA_937875395.1 uncultured Armatimonadota bacterium
CATCTTTTGGCAGCGCAGCAAATATATCTTCTCTGTCTACTAAAACTGCGGCGGCGCCGGCAGAGAGGGCGGAGTTAATAAAATTGTGCCCATCAAAGTGCCCGCCGCGTATGCAAATAAAGAGTCCACCCGGCTTTACCCGGCGGGAATCGTAGGTGATAGATTTAATATCAGGGTTTGCAACGCCTGATCTGCCCGTAACGCTTACCGATTCCAAAACATCATTTAACAGCATAAATAGGTACTCCATGCGTCTGTCGAAACCAATTATAGCACAGCATGACTATGCAAAACGAATATGGATAGATGATCGCAGGCTATCAGCCGCCAAGTCTTGGATGGCGGGATACCGGCGACTCTACTGTGTCACTTCCGCCGTTTTTTGATCCTCCGACGGGTTTAGGGGCTTCGGGGATGTTATCCGGCGGAACCTTCATATGCCACATTGCGCGGGTTGCCGCTCCCTGAAAGACCGGCGCGGCAACTGTGGCGCCCCAGTGGGTGCCCTTTGGCTCATCCACTGCCACAAGTATGACCACTCTGGGGTCTCTCAGCGGAAGAAATCCGGCAAACGATGCTATGAACTTGCCGGGGGCGTATCCCCTGCCGGTGGTGCTTGCTTTTTGCGCGCTGCCTGTTTTACCGCAGACCCTGTAACCTTGAACATCTGCCGTCTTTCCGGTGCCTTCAGAGACAACGCCCTGCAGCATTTCTGATACCATGGCCGATGTAGACTCAGACATTACGCGCCTTACAACTGTTGGCATAAACTGCTGTTCCGGCTTTCCATCCGGTTTTCTAATCTCTTTAACCACATACGGCTTCATAATCAGGCCGCCGTTTGCTATGGCCGAGTATGCTTTTGCCATCTGCATGGGTGTTACGGCTATGCCCTGCCCAAATGCTATGTTGGCTAATCTTATATCCGCCCAGTCGCGCCAGTTATCGTGCCAGCCGCGAACCTCACCGGGGAGACCGGAATCCGGTTTTTCATAGAAGCCGAACGCCTGCTCAAATTTATACAGGCGCTCTCCGCCAAGCTTGAAACCTATATCTGCTGCACCTATGTTGCAGGAATATGTCAGAATTTTTGCCACATTACAGGCGCCGTGCCCTGCCATGAACGGGGGGTGTAGAGAACAGCGTATGGTGCGCCGTCCTATTCCTTTGCTGGCGTTGCAGTAGAAGATATCTGTAGGCGTAACGGCTTTGGCTTCAAGTCCGGCACATACAGTCATGGCTTTAAGTGTTGATCCGGGTTCGTAAAGATCTGTTACGGCTCTATCGCGGCGGCTGGCAGCGCTTGAATTTTTAGCGTTATTGGGATCAAATGTAGGCATGTTTGCCAGGGCAAGAATCTCCCCTGTCTTTGGTTCCATCATTATTGCGGTGGCGCCCGCTGCCGAGTGTGCCTTATAAGACTTCTCTAGCTCATGCTCAAGTGAGCGTTGCAGGGTGGAATCTATGGTAAGCACAATGTCTCCGCCGTTTATGGGCTCAACCCTGTCGCGGCGGGTGCCGGGTATTATCTTTCCTCTGGCATCTACCTCTGCAACAACATAGCCGTCTGTGCCGCGGAGCTGCTTATCGTATACCCGCTCAAGGCCTTCTATGCCCTTACCGTCTACATTGGTGAACCCAACTATGTGGGCGGCCAGCGTGCCTCCGGGGTAGACCCGCTTTGTTGTGCGGATGGAGCCTGTGCCAAATATCTTTGCGCGGGTAACGGCATCCCCTATCCAGATATCTGCGCGACGTGCCACGTAGGTGAATTTTTTATCGCTTTTTAACGTGTCCAGCAGTTGCGTGCGGCTGCAGCCAAGTATCTGGGAGAGTTGAGTGGCAACCTCTTCTTTATCCTTTATTTTTACGGGCTGCACGTATATATCGCAGGCATCAATTGTTACTGCAAGCTTCTGGCCGTCTCTATCGTATATGGTGCCTCTGCGTGCCGGGAGGGCTATTTTGCGCACGGTGAGTTCGCGTGCCTTTTCCCTGTAAAACGGGGCGCGGATGACTTGGATGTAGAAGAGGCGAGCAATAATGAGGACGTACGCAGCAATGAGTACGAAGATTAGCTTCTTAATCCTGACCCTAACAAGTTCGTCATATCTCAATATTACGTACCCCAGATTGCTTAGTCTGTTAACTGGCGCCGGCCCGCTCCAGTATGGACACGGGCCGGGCACGAAACTGACTTAAAGATATGCGTATCCGGCTTACAAGCCGTTTTACCTTAGAGCCCTTGCATCTGTATTCTGCGCTACGCTGGGTTGCTCCACAGTCCTGATAAAGGCCATTTTACTGCTCTGCACCATGCCGCTCTGCGCAGCGTAGGCCTCTATGTTCTGCGGCTGCCTAAGAGAATCCAGTTGGAGCCGCAGCATCTGGTTATCTGTCTTTAACCTGGAAAGGTGCATGGTAAGCGCAGCTCTATCGTACCCCTTCTGCGTGGCATTGGCGTAGGCGCTTACGTAGGGAATCACCAGAAAGAGCGCGCCCATAGCAATTATTAGAACACGGGCCATATGACTCCGCTTGACTGCATGCAGCAGCCCGGGCTTTCTGCGCCTTTTTGGGCTGCAAACTGCTTCTCTTGCTTCGTACCTCTTCTGTGCCAGCATTGTGGCCCCCTCTCGTTCGTCTGATGATTGCGTTATAATTTTTGGGCGGCCCGCAATTTTGCGCTTCTTGCCCGCGGATTGGCCTTTACTTCTGCATCTGTTGGGCTTATGGGCCTTCGTGTAAGTATATGTATTATCTCTCTGGCTCCGCAGGTGCATATGGGCAACCCCGGAGGGCATTTGCATCTGCCGGAAAACCGTAAAAAGGTCTCTTTTACAATTCTGTCCTCTAGAGAATGGTAGGATAGCACGCAGATGCGCCCGCCGCTTTCCAGGAGCCTTATTGCAGACTCCAACCCATTCTGAAGAGATTCCAGCTCCCGGTTGACCACTATTCTTAATGCCTGAAAGGTTCTGGTGGCAGGATGTATGTTCTCTGCCCTGGCACCTACCGGAACGGCGGCTTTAATAGTCTCTGCCAGCTCGCCGGTGGTTCTAACAGGCCTGCGTTTTACTATAAACTTTGCAATCCGCCGGGCCCAACGGTCTTCTCCGTACTTCCATATAAGGTCCGACAGTTCCCGCTCTGAGAGCGTGTTTACAAGTTCCGCCGCGGTGAGCGCCTCTCCGGCATCCATTCTCATATCAAGCAGGGCGTCCTGCCTGAAACTGAAACCGCGTTCAGGAACGTCTAACTGGTGGGATGAAACCCCCAGGTCTAGGAGTATGCCGCGGGCCTTGGTTACGCCAAGCCGCTCTGCAATCTCTCCCAGGTTTTCAAAGTTGCCTTTTTCAAGGATTACGCTGTTTTTAAACTCTTCCAGCCGAAGGGATGCTGCTTTTAGCGCATCATCATCCCGGTCTATGCCTATAAGCAGCCCGCCCGGAACTATTCGTTTTGCTATCTCTATGGAATGACCGCCGCCGCCCACTGTACAGTCTATGTATGTTGCTCCCGCTTCCGGCTGCAACACTTCCAGCACTTCTTTTAACATGACGGGGGCATGATATTCAGTCATGACGGATGGCTCTATGCAATCCCGATATCTCTGGCTGCTTCGCTAATCATATCGTCAGTGAGCGATTCCGCAAGGGCATCCCAGCGTGATTTGCTCCATATCTCTATGCGGTTCCCGGCGCCGACTATCATGGTCTCTTTATCTATGCCGGCATAATCACGAAGGTTTGATGGGAGCGCTACTCTGCCCTGGTTATCCGTGGTGCCGTCAACGGCTTCTGCAGAGAAGAAACGCTGCAGGCGTACGGCGCTGGAATTAAGCATTGGTTGAGCCTGCAGCCGTTCATCCAGCTTGCGGAACTCTTCTTCTGCAAAAACCCACAGGCATTTATCCAGCCCTTTTGTAATGACAAACTTCTCTCCCAAGAGAAGCCTGTACTTCTGGGGGATGATTATTCTGCCTTTATCATCTATACTATGGGAAAAACCACCACGGAACATTCCCCTGGCCTCCACCAAGTTACCCTTGGGCACCACTTACTACCATAGTTTACTCCTCATCCTTCAGCTTGTCAATACGGGGCTGTCCTTTCCTCATGTTTTTTTGCGGAATTTGCTTAAATTTGGCCTGAAAAGCGTGTTTATGGGGAAAGCTGGTACTGTCAGAGCGAAGGGCGGCAAAATCCCCGGAGAACCGGTCATCCGGTGAGAGTCTAGTATTCTATAAATCTGGCAAGGGCTCCGGCAGCGGCGCACTAAAGTGCTCTGCGACCGAAGCATCTTCCACCATAATTAGTTTGGTGAGCCACAAGATTAATCCCGGAGTCTGGGGGATAGGTGGGCACCTCCGGGGATTATCCCCCGGGGCGATACTCGATCATAGAGCCGGAGACGCCACTGCCGGAGCTTATGTAGATAATTGAACACCCCGCCATGATTTGGTCATGGCTTCGCCCGCCGCAAAATGGGAGCATTTAGATTGTCAGGTGGTTTGGATTT
>CALNCU010000051.1 GCA_937875395.1 uncultured Armatimonadota bacterium
CGGCTACCGCAAGTAAAGCGGCCATACTTGGCACCAAGAAGGAGCTTAATGAGTTCCATACGGCAAAATTGTACCTGGGTGCGGCAGCTGGTACGGAGGTCACGGCAACGGCCGATGAGCTTAACATTCTGGACGGCGTGACGGCCACTACTGCAGAGCTCAATATCATGGACGGCGTGACAGCGACCGCGGCAGAAATAAGCAAGCTTGCAGGTACAAGCGCCAACGTCACACAGGCGAATCTTGATACGCTGACCGGGGGCGGGGAGACAACGCTGCATTCCCACACCGTGACGCCCGTTGTAGTGCAGAACAAGCGGCAGAGGGTGCCCATAGCCGATGTCAATGCCGGGGCAACCATACTCCCGGCCATAGAGGGCAAGAGCTATCGGATTATAGACATGTCGCTTTTGGCATACGGTGGCGATTTGGCGGCTACGGCAGAAGCTACAGGCGTAGCCATAAGCGGCACGCAGTCGGCGGGAGTCGCGCTCTTTAATGTGCCCGTTGCGGCCTTGAAGCAGTCTGCGCTCATACACAGCGGTTGCGCAGGCTCTACGGCGTATCTGCCGGCTGACGGAGCTAGTTTTATGGCCAACGATGCCAACACGCCCATAACCGTGCAGGCAGTGGGCGGCAGTGACCTTATCACAGCGATGGGGATTGATGTAATCATATCCTACGTTATCGAATAGGAGGGCGGACATGTCTATTAATAGCAGGGTGCCCGCCTCCGGGGAATTCCTGAAAACGGACGGCACTATCATTAACCGTGCTGATGTGCTGGCGGATGTGTATGATGCAATCAACAAGGCGCTCCGCGTGGTGCTACAGGCAGAGGGCGTGACTTTTGAGGTTAACGAGGCCGACCTGACAGCTGTACGAGCGGCCGTGGAGGGATTGGCAGGGGCAACAGATACGCAGCCGGTTAAGATTGAGGATGATCCATTTGCGATATTTGATGCGCCGTCCATCCTACAGATGGATGTGGCAGCCGACACGCCTATCGCCCTGCAGACCGGTGCAAACCCTATGACGAATCGCAGCCGCATAGAGGTTAGAGTAATCTCCGGCGGCAAGCTTGCCATAGGGTTTGAGGACGACCTGACCGCAACCTCGAAATCTGAAATCCTTGATGTAGGCGATGTATTCTCGGAGGGATTCCAGTCTGGAAGCACGGCAACCGTATGGGCTGTAGCAGTCTCCGATACTGTGCGTGTCAGTGTCAAAGAAGTACCAAGAAGGGCTTAGGAGGTTTGCTATGGCTTTGAGATATGTTGACAGTTTCGACATGTATGGGTCGGGTGAGTTGGCGAAGGTGTGGTCGTCTACGACAGACTCTGTACAAATCGTAAGTTCCGGCCTGCACAAAAACGGCCTCTACGTTTATACATCGTCCAGTTTCGCTAGTGGCGTTACGAAAGCGCTGGATTCGCAGCAAACATGGGTGTTAGGGTTCGCCATAAAAGTAAACGGAATCGGAGGAAATGCAGTAGCGCCTCTTTGTTCGTTTTACGATGGGGGTATATTGCAATTAGGGGTTTATAGAGAATTCAATGGCAGTATTAGCGTCAAGCGCGGCTCTACGACGCTTGGCACTACGGATATAGTCTTCCCGATGGCGACTTGGGTACACATGGCCGTTAAGGTAAAAATCCACTCGAGCGAAGGCGCGGTAGAAGTGCGTATAAACGGCAGTTCTGCTGCTGCGCTAAAGCTTAGTGGTATAAACACGCAGAATACATCAAATGCTACCGCAAATACGATAGCATTTGGCGCGATAGCAACGGGTACACCACAGCTTGCGTCTATAATAGATAACCTGTATATCTTGGACGGCACCGGGCAGGTAAATAATGATTTTCTTGGCGAAGTTTCGGTTATAGCTCACAGCCCTACTGGAGACGGTACAAGCAGCACATGGGTGCCGAGCGCGGGAACAGATCATTATGCGCTTGTTGATGAATCGCCAGGTTCCGCCGCAGACTATATAACAGGCTCGTCAGGGGACAGAGACTTGTTTACCTTCTCGCCGGAGGATTTGACTGGATTTACAATAAAGGGCGTGGTATTAAAAGCACTTGCTAAAAAAACTGATTCCGGGGATGCGGGGCTTTTGCTGGTTGCGAAATCCGGTGAGACGGTATTGCAGGGAGCAGCAAATGTATTGTCTCAAGACGATATGTACTATAGCCAAGCAATTGAAATGGATCCCAATACCAACAATGCGTGGACGCCAGAATCACTAGCGGCCGCAGAGTTTGGGGTTGAGGCGTCATGACAAACATACAGGTAGAGCAGCTTGTATATGAGGCCATTGCTTCCACAACGCCTGATGCACGAGTAGAGCAGCTTGTATATGAGGCCATTGCTTCCACAACGCCTGATGCACGAGTAGAGCAGCTAGCGTATGAGGTGTTGATTGCACCGGAACCGATAACCTCGCCACGGACAGATTATACCCCCAGGCGCTACCGCATGCGTCTCTTCAGGCGCTGGTGGTAGAGAAGAAAACCGTGATTGGGAGGAGGAGGTAGGATATGACACCATACGCAACCACGCTTGACCTGGCCGCATACCTATTTGTGGAGGAATCCGAGTTATCCACCGATTCCGAGAGATTATTGCAACGGGCATCCGAACTTGTATCATCCCTGGTCAAGAGCAATTACGATTCCACGGTTACAGCACACGTGGAGGCGGCGAAGCAGGCAACGTGTGCACAGGTGGAGTATTGGCGTTCAGTGGGTGAGGATGCTGCATTTAGCCGTAACGTGCAGTCCGAGACGCATAGCAAGGTGTCTACAACCTATTTCGCAGGGGGGCAGAGGGAACTTGCTCCACGTGCATATAGGTTTTTGCTTGATGCCGGGCTGCTTTACGCGGGGGTGTAGGCATGAGCATAATGTGCGATACGCTTGCAATCACGCCTAAGGCCGGTAACGGCGCGTACGGGCCGGTCTATGGCAAGGCATACACGGCCAACGCCTATGTTGAGGCAGGGTTTAAGCGGGTTGTGAACAAAGACGGGCAGGAGGTTGTGGCCTCGCTCTTTGCAATCTGTGCGCCCAGTTTTGCGGGGCATGTGGGTGACAAGGTGAGCTTCGGCGGCAGTACCTATGAGATTGTGGACGCGCAACCGTTTAAAGAGGGCGCGCGGGTGCATCACGTGGAGGTCTATATGGCCTCGATTGCGGGGTGAGGGGGAATGGCAAGGGCTTTTCGGTATGATTGGAGCGGCGATAAGGTAATATCTCTGCTTGAAGATGCTGTTGCTCACGCTCTGTATTTGGGCGCAGAAGGCTTGCTCACTGAGGCCAACAACCTGGCTCCACATGACCAGGGCACTTTAATCCGCAGCGGCACCGTAACGGCGGACGAGCTGCCAGATGCAGATGACGTATATTACCCCGCATATGGTACGGATGGCACAGACGGAACAGATATGTCCAAGGCATTCCCCGACGAATCATCCGACGAAATGTACGTTTCGTACAACACGCCGTATGCCGCAAGGTTGCATGAGCACCCGGAGTATCAATTCCAGGACGGTAGGCAGGGAAAATGGCTTGAAACGGCATTAGATAGCTTTCGAGACAGATTTAACCAGTTCGTGGTTAAAGAAATACGCAAGGCGCTTAGAAAACGATAAATCAGGAGGAAATATAATGGCAACAACCTTTAGCGGATTGGTACGGGCAGTTATAAGCGGCACGTTTGTAAACGCCCTCGACTTGAGCAGCGTGACAGACGGGCTTAGTAAGAATTACTCTACGTCATTCACGGACGGCACAGGAAGCGGCAAGGCGCAGATACAGTTCCACGATTCGCGCACCCTGGTAACCACAACGGACGAAACGCTTGACCTGACGGCGCTTATAGGCGCGTTCGGCGCGGCGGCATTCGCTAAAATCAAGGCGCTCATTGTATCTGTAGCCACGCAGAGCAACGGTTACCGATTGCAAATTGGCGGGGCGGCAGAAAATGCCGTGTCCGGCATGTTTGCAGACCCGGGGGACATCCTGGAAGTGCAGGCGGGGAGTACGCTTGTGCTCACGGCTCCGGTCAACGGTTATGTCGTGGATGCCACGCACAAGAACCTTAAAATATCCAACCCATCGGGTGGCAGTGTGACCTATGACATCATAATCGTAGGAGAGGGCGCAGTATCGTAATGCTTGTGGCAGAGATAGCGGAATACCTGGCGGTGTCCGGGGTAGGCGTGTTTGATTCATCCGGCGTGAGTGGAGATATATTCCTCTTTACTCTGCCGGAGTCGCCGCATGAGTGCATAATGATACGCGCAACCGGGGGTGGTGCCGCTGACGGCAAGATCGCCACGGACTACCCCTCAGTGCAGATCATCGTTCGCGGTACGGAAAACCCCAGGAGGGCAGAAGCGCTGGCTCAGTCTATATACGACCTGCTTCACGGCTTCCATGCCGCCAGTCTTAAAAGTGGCGGCGCATACATTGTTAACTGCACGGGCGCACAAAGTGGGCCGGTGCATATAGGGCAGGACTCAAACCGCAGGCATGAGTTTTCGCTTAATTTCAGACTTGCGGTAAAAAATACGAATCGGAGGATTTAAAACATGGCGGCAACTGAGATATTGGCACGCGGCTGGACGTTTAGCTGCAATGGTACGGCGGTAGGGCCGGACGGCATTAAGAGCTTCAAGATATCGCACACAAAGAAGGATGCGGACATTACCTCTTTTGGTTCCCAGGGAAGGGAAGAGCACATCCCCGTGACGCGCGGCACCACGGTAACCCTTGAGGGCAATTACCTGGAGGACGCTACTACTGGGGCCAGAGATGCGGGGCAGGCGGCCTTTGATGCGCTTGCTGAAAAGGTGGGTGCAGAGGGACTGGAAACCATCGTTATTACCTCTCCAGGCGGCAACACCTACACGTTCACCGCGTCCGCAAAAAAGGCCGACATAGGCGGCGGAAACGACGATCCTACAAGCTGGGGCGTAGAACTCACCGTCTCCGGCACAGTTGTGGAAGGATAAGCCGCAATGAGTAAATATAGGGACTTTGACGCCTTTTGGGCGGAAAAAGATAAAGACCCCATAACCTTTACCGTATTTGGTAAAAAATACGACCTTCCCGCGGAGGTTCCCGCCTCCCTGATGCTCAAGGTTATGCGGCTCCAGCAGAACGAGGGGAACAGCGCCGCTGTCTCTTTTGAGACAATAGAAGAGCTTCTAACCGGCATCCTGGGCAAGGAGCAGTTCAAAAGTCTCCTTGAATCCGGCATAGGCATGGCACAGCTCACGGACGTGCTGGACTGGATAATGGCGGCATACAACGGCGCAGAGGATGCCGAGGGAAACCCGGAGGCCCCGCAGGACGGGGCGGCAAAAGCAGAGTAGACATTCTGGCTGACTGGGCGCTTGTGGAGGCGGACTTTCAGCGGGAATACCGCATAGACCTGATGCCGGCGCTTGATTCCGGTATGACATGGCGGCGATTCTGCGCTCTTGTAACAGGACTCTCAGGGGATTCTGCGCTCTTAGCCGCAAATAGCCAGTCATCCGGCACCTCTGGCGGCTCTGGGCAGCTTATCACAGACCCTAAGGCCTCCGAGCGGGCATTCAGGAGCCTTATGGCCCCTGTTAAAAAGGAAAAGACATAAAGGGCTGTCTCCAAATCAGGGGCGGCCCTTTCTATTTGGAGATACCTATGGCAGACATGGAAGTCGGGCAGCTTTACGCAAAATTGGGATTGGACAGGAAGGAGTTTATATCACTCCTCAACGATTCAGAAGTCCGGTTTGCACGTGCGGCAAAATCTATGCAGCTTGCGGGGGAACGCGCGGCAGCGCAGATGGATTCAAGCCTTGGGCGCATGGCAAGCAGTATATCCTCCCGCATGGACGCAATGGCGGGGCGTGTTGTCTCTGCCGTAAAGGGGATTGCTCTTGCAGGGGCGGCTGCCGCTGTTGCCGGAGGCGCGGCCGGGCTTAAACTTGCCGGGGATTGGGAACAGGCAGAACTGGCGTTTACCACTATGCTTGGGAGCGCGGAGAAGGCCAAGGAGTTTTTAGAGGACTTGCAGAGTTTTGCGGCTGCCACACCGTTTGAGTTGCCAGGGCTTATAAAGAGCACGCAGAAGCTCCTGGCCTTTGGGTTTGCGGCAAACGACATAATACCTATTATGACCGCCATAGGTGACGCTGTATCCGGTCTGGGCGGCGGGGCTGCAGAGATAGACCGCGTGACTATAGCAATAGGCCAGATACGGGCAAAGGGTAAAGTTGCCGCACAGGAAATGATGCAGCTTGCAGAGCTGGGCATACCCGCATGGGAGATGCTTGCGAAAGCGATAGGCAAAAGCATCCCGGAAGCTATGAAAATGGCGGAGATGGGGGCAATATCCGCAGAAGTTGGCATAAACGCGGTGCTATCTGGTATGAGCGAGCGGTTTAGCGGACTCATGGATAAACAATCTAAAACTCTGCTTGGGCTTTGGTCAACGTTCAAGGACACCATTTCCATGAGACTCCGAGAAATCGGGGACGAGATGGTAAAGACCTTCGACCTCAAGAAAAAGCTCGCCTCTGTCTCTGAGTTTATAGAAAAGAACGGAAAACTGTTCATATCCTGGGCAAAAACCATCTTTCAAGCAGCCTCATACGCATGGCAGGGAATGCAAGCTTTTATTAACGCCCTCCTTGGCACGCAGGCGCAGACAAAAGGCGTTATCGGCGTTACCAATACACTGGTGCAGCTCTTAATGCAGGCGTCCAAATGGTGGCATGACAATGCCACAAAGATAGCCGTACTCTTAAAGGTGGCGGCCGGAATATGGGCATGGTCAAAACTTATGCCTATATTCCTTGGAATAGCAAAGGCAATCAGCGTTGTAACAGCGGCATTGAAAGCCATGAGCGTGGCCGAAGCAGTAGCACAGGGGCTTGCCGGGAACTGGCCTGGGATAGTGGCGGGGCTTGCAGCGGCAGGAGTTGCGATACTTGCCATAAACAAGCTTACGAGCAGCGCCGAAAATGCCGTTAAAACCGCCGCTGCCAACGCACCGAAGTTTACGCCGGTAATTCCGGGTGTAGATTCAGGCGCGGTATCTTCCGCAGCAAGTGCCACACTCCCCCATATCAATATCCCTGGCGGTGACTCCGGGGCAAGCAAGGACAAGGCCGAAGCCGCAAAAATACGGGCCGAACTTGCCATTGCCAAGCAGAAGGACGAAATCCGCAAGCTTGAGATGCAGCGGGATGCCGAGATGGAGGGCAAGGGAGCCGAGACTAAAAAGGCGATTTACGACAAATACGCCTACCAGATAGCGCAGAAGCGTGAGGAGCTGGCAAAAAAGCAGGCCGAAATTAACCGGGAAGAGCAGCAGGCGTACCTGGAAATGCTCTCCGTGAAATACAAGGCGGCAGGCAATACCTACCTTGCAGAGCAGCAGGACGCATGGAATGCCCTCTATGCAGAGCGGCAGGCACTTGAAGAGAAAGCCAAAGCTGGGGAGAACGTGTTCCAGCGGTGGACACTGGCATTAGGGCAATACAATTCCACGCTTGCGGAGATTAACAAGAAGCAGAAAGAGGATTGGGCGGCCACGGTCAAGAATGCCGCAGATAAGTTCGTTGAATCGCAAAAGAAAATAGTCGATTACCGGGAAGAGATTTATATCAAGTTTCTAGGCCTCACGCAGGGCGAAGAGGCGGCGAAAATCGCACAGATTGACCGGGAGCTTAAACGCGAAAAACAACGGGCCAAGGACATTATAGAGAATGAGAAGGAATTGCAGAACTATCTGAAGTTCTTGGATGCCAAGGCCGCAGATGATAAATCCAAGGTACGGAATGCGGGGCTTGAGTATGAGCAGGGCATATACCAGAAATTCATCAAGCTCACCCAGGGCGAAACGGCGGCAAAGCTCTCCCAGATAGAGCAGGAGAGAGCGAAAGAGAAGAAGGACGCGGCAGATAAGATTAAAGACCGTGATAAACTTACCGCGGCCCTTGCCATTATAGACGCCGCTTATAATGCCGAGCGTGACGATGTGCTTCGTGATGAGCGGGAGAGGAACGCGCCCAAGGCCCCCGAATACGCTTGGACTGATGCTATGAGCGCATGGCAAAGCAATGTTATAGCCGGATTAAATACTGGTCAGCCGAAGCCCGCCGTAACCGCCGAGCGGCAGCGGGAGCGCATGGTAATGGCCTTGGAATACATTGCGGGGCAGATGCGGAACGGTAGGCAGGGCGTAAATACCGCCGACATTGCCAACCTTCTGGCCCCGCGGTATGCGTATTAACGGCATTGAGGTAGACATGGCAAATTACTGGGAAATATTTGATGATGTGACAAGGGATTATGAGACAGCGGAATACACCCGCACTCCCAAATCATATACCGGGGTGCGGGTGTACCAGGACAGTAACCCCGGCGTGAATTTCAACGCGAATTATCCATATCCTGGTGACCCGCATCCGTATGACTCCGCGCTCTCTGTAACACAGGTGCAGGTGAAGGGCTCTGGGGCGTTTACTGGAAACGCGGAGTGGCCGTACTCCCATGCTATTATCCGTGTAAACTATGCCGATACGCTGCTCCAGCTAAACGGCGAATCCCTGATGCAGGTAAGCTCCGGCGTGAAGATACTCGGATTGTCAAATGCTGCTATGAAGTATGCGGACGGTACGCCGCTGGAAGACGGGACAGCAGTAAGCATCACTGTGTCGCAGGATGATTTGACGCTCTACAGGCTAAATTTTGCCGACCCGCGCTATGCAATTGAGACTGCCAAAAACAGGGTGAATAGTGTCGCATGGCGCGGCTACGGTGCAGGCACGGTGCTATTTGTGAGCGCGGACGTCAACACGGTATCTGATACGCGAGCGGCCTCCGGGGTATCCTACCGCACCACGTACCATTTTACGGCACTCGGTGTTCCTTGGAACTGGGTTCCGCGCGGCAGCACGGGGCTTTGGGAGATGGCGTATCCCGCGCGGTATGCAGCTTGCAATTTTGTAAGTGTATTAGGAGTGTAGACATGGCTGAAAAACCTATGCGCATGACTGGCGGGGTGCCCACGTGGGAGGACTGGAACAGACTCCTTGACTACGTAGAATCCCGGACGAACATACATACAGACGGCAGTATAGAGATGGCGCGCTCCTATGCGGGAGTGGCTCTGTCAGTTCCTCACCGCGCTGCCTCTTCCTACTTTTGGGCGCAGATCACCGGCCACACCCTGGGCATATCATACGATTTTGCGGAGGTCTACAAATCCGGCACGGGCTACGGCGATTGGGCGGTAAAAGAGGGCGGCATAACGGGCACGGCTAGAAACCTCTCCGAAGTCGCCCCAGGGACGGCTACGCTGGGCACAGAGGCGCTTGAACTTGGCGCACCCTCCCAGATAGACGTCTTTCCCGTCCAAACAGGCCGTATAGTGCTCATGCAGGCCATAACTGGCACAGAGGGGGTTGAGTACTGGTTTGAGGGCGATTTGTACATGCAATCGCATGATCTATCCAGATGGCAGACAAGGATTATATTTGCCCGGATTACCGGACATTTGGGGCAGACGGAGACTTACGATACTGACAAAACCGTAACTAGGTATATTTACCAGTGGGAGCAGGTTTACAAGAAAAACGGCGGCTACGAAAGGGGCGAGCTATCTGGCGGCCAGTTTGTGCCGCTTGACCCGCATGACCCATGGGCAAATGGCGGTGACGGGGATGCCACTGGCGGGAAAATAGACACCGTCCCCACTCCGCCGACCATCGGCCCGCTTGCCGGGTACAACTTCGCAGAGCAGGGACGGGATTTTAGCGGTGAGCCTGTGCCAAACGGTACTATTGTGCAGATGGCAAAGGTGGATTACACGCATGACGGCACTGTGGTAGGTCAGGATGAATATTGGTTTAACTGGGAATCCGGTGGAGCGGCGGCCGGCGCATTCTGGGCGAAAGTTGAGAGCGTTACCCCTTCTGATGGCCGTAATCTCTACGCATTCACCCAGGTGGAGAAATCCACGGCTGGGTATGGCGGATGGGCGCCCATGGCCGGGGGCGTGTCTGGGGCAGCCTACAATGCCGCCGAGGATGCAACGGGCGCATACGGCGCATTGCCCGTAGACAGCATTGTATTGGTGCAGACGGTACGGCAAGGCACGGCTATAGAATACTGGATTAGCGATGTGCTGGGTAACGGAGTTAACGCCGATGCCGCCTTAAAGATTTTGCCTTTTACGTATGGTGCCCAGAATGTGGATTTTTGGAATTATGGAATTGACGGGGGCGCTGGTAACAACCAGGGGGTGCAAGTACAGGGTGTTAGTGATGTATTTATCGCCAATAAAAAATTGTATGCCCGCACCCGTGCTATGGAAACGGACGAGAACGGGCATGTGATTGGTATTAGCAGCGAGAGCGGTGAATCAGAGATTGGGGCTGTGGGTGGTATTACGCCGAATGCCGGGGCCAATATAGTATGGCTTGGCTCCCAGATGGGCACGCAGGATACTGACTATTGGCAGACTGGCGGGAGTGACGGTACCGCAGCGTGGGTATTTACGGATCTTTATATTGATACTGCGACCAGCACCCTTCGCGGACGGGCACGGGCTATTACATTAGATGAAAATGGATTTCCATTAGGGATAAGTGCTGAATGCACCGACCCAATAGAAATTGGCGCCGTGGGCGGCAGCGCAACCCCGAATACTGCCGCAACCCTTAAGGAATTAGGCTCTACCCAGGGCACGCAGGATGTAGACACGTGGATGGAGAGCACGGACGGTGCAGGCGGCACAGACCCCAAAGGCGTTCTCGTTGCCGTCAATACGGACGCCCGCATAGCTGATTCCAACCTCTATATCCGACAGCGTACTATCAAAACTGATGAAAATGGGTTTGTAATTGGAGTTGATGGCGAGGGCGATGAGGCATTAATCGGAAAAGTTGGAGGCGCACCTAATTCTGCCGCAACACTAAAAACCCTGTCCTCTGCGCAGGGTACGCAAGACACTGATACATGGGATTATGGCACGGATAGTAAAAATCAAGCCACTCCCAAGGGTGCGGAGTTCTACTTCATTACCGATATCCAACAATCCAACACGGATAACAACCTAAAGTTCCGGCGCAGAAAAGCCAAAGTAGACGAAAACGGAATGTTATTCCTTGTGGATGGCGAGGGCGATACCATAGACGTGCCTACGGATATAGCCTTGGCAGTTGTAACTAATGTTTCTTGGGACGGAACAAATCTAAAGCAGACAAAGCGAACATTGCACGGTACCGCAAGAGCTGAGAATGCGATTACCACAATAATTAATACGCCAACTGATTGTTCTTGACAGGGTAGTGGATGGAGATAGATAATATGCGGCCCCTCATGGTGAAAAATGGCAATTTGGCAAAGACCTCGACAGGAAACCTGGCCAGATGTGCTTGTAATTGCCCTACGACAAATATATACAACGTTAGTATTGTGATATCCGCCTTTTCCTGCACGGTTCAGTACAATCCTGACATCTCGCTTGAAATTAGTGCGGATTGCACTTTTTCAGATCTCAAGCAATATACATATGTATGCCGTTATAATGCAGCATGCGAATGGAAGCGCACTAGCGATGATCCCTACTGCTCGTTTGACTTAGTCCATGACGGTTCGAGCATACTCATAGACGGCACATTAAGCAACTCTTACGTAAATGGGCCATTTTGCGGAACCCTATACGAGTTTTATTATTACAGATCCAGATTGATCCAGGTTGAGATATACCGCGTATCCGCCGCAAGCCCTTATTTCGGACTAAACTGGTGGGCAAAATTTGAGGATTTTGACTGTTCTGCCACAAATGTATATGTTCTGCCAACAAGAATTTTTCGCGGAAAGTGGAGATCAAGCGGTGACGGCGGTGCCACTTGGGGCTATTGGCAAACATCGGACGTGACGCTACATTCTGTTACAGGCACTGTAAGCGTATCCAAAGTATAGATATAGGGGTTATTATGCCAAATTCAGCAACTTGTAATCACCCGCGCGAAAAAATCAGGGTTTTGCTTGTTATTACCGGATGTGTGGAATGCGGGACCCAATGGCAGCATCATGTTGCTGCCCCAGACCAACGTCTGCAATCCGTTATTGTCCAGGCGCATCAGGGCCTGATTGATGCCGAGACGGTAATTGCTGCTGGGAATTACACGGAGGAAGAACAGGCCCAACTTCGTGCAGCTTGGGAAGGGCATTGTGAGCATGAACAAGTCGAAGAGTACGAATGCTCATGCTCACAAAAAACAAGGTGGCGGTGCAAGGCTTGCGCTAGGGTGTGGGATTACAACCCCAAGGGCTAATTGTCGATATAGGCATCCACACGTACAACTTTGGCGCTTACGGCAGTACGGAGGCTTTCACGGTCTATGCTGCGAGACACCTTAAAATTGTAGATGTTTCCAGATTTTATTCCAGTGTAACGCACCGATGAATCTTCTATCTTGTTTCCGTTAGCATCCAAGAAGTAGACAAAGATGTAAACCTTATAATAATCGTTCCTACTATCGTTCTTAAACGTACCCGTGGCAACCAATGCCTTATCCGTCATGGTGAACTGCACAGGTGACGTGGTTATTCCGCAGGGTTTCACCGGATGGCCGGCCAACGCAATCCCGGCAACCAGCAACGACAATACAACAGCGGTAACCAAAATCTTGTTGAATCTCATATCCCTCTCCTTGCTTACTGAATTCAATAGCAAGACCATTATACCCTGTTTTCAGATTTTGTAAAGTTTTGTGCGTGGCCTCCGGGTTTCCGGGGGCTTTTCCATTACATTTCCACAGGAGATACCTATGACCCCACAACAGCGGGAAATGACCGACTCCGAGCGCCTTGTCAAGATTGAAACCATCCTTGAGGGGGTGGAGGCCAAGTTAGAGGGGTTGCCATCACAGGCTGAAACACTGGTACGCCTGCAGGAGTTCCGCTCATCCGTCACACACCAGATATGGGATGAAGAGGGGAGCAGGATAGAGAGGGCATTGCGCATGGCAGAGAGCACGGCAACCGCCCAATCCACTATGGCAACGCGCCTTTGGACGGCCGTCACGGGGTTGATAATCATGTTTGCGGGGGCTTGCATCTCCGCGTACATTGCGCTTGAAAAATTGGAAATATCACATGTTTTAAGGCGTTAGGCATCAATAAACAGGAGGAAAACCGAATGAACGCAAAACCGTATGCAGTAGCACTTGGAGCCGTCGCAAGGCGCGCTCTTATACTCACCGTGGGCGCAGTTGTGCCCGTTCTCATTGAGCAGGGGCCGGGAATTGTGACCGAAGCCCTAAGAAGCCATGAAAAGACCATTGTCCTTGCCGGGATAGGGTACCTCATATTGGAATACGTGCAGAAGTGGGCGCGTGAGGCATGGAAGCAGAAGCAGGAGGCCTTTGGATGAGATTGCAGATAGGCAGTTTCACCCTGTCTTTAGGCCCGGCTGACCCCGTAAAGATGATTCTTGGCTCCGCGCTGGTGAATTCTATTGACTGGGATGGGTTGAAGGACCATCTCAAAGACAATGGCTTCTCCGGCAATAACGCGGCCAAGGCCGTTGAGTATGCGCAAGGCTACTTAACGGCCCAAATCATTAGGCTATAGCCCTTTCTCCCCTGTTCGGCGGCTGCTGGCGTCAGAATCGGCTCCTGTGGCCGCTGTGGGGATTTTGAGGACAGATCAATAATAAGATACAGGGCTTGACACCGGTGTTAT
>CALNCU010000052.1 GCA_937875395.1 uncultured Armatimonadota bacterium
AAGCCCCTTTGGAATGGGCAGCTGAACTTCCGTCTGCCAACCTGCCCCATCCGGTTTCATGGTGTAGTAGATGCGCCACTTGTTGTTTGTGCCGCCGTACCAGAAGCACCAGAGCGCGCTGTTTGTAGCAAGCCCGTTAACCCCAAACTTGGGCATAGAGCTGTCTTCCGTAACCAGCGTCACGGGAGTGTTTCCAAAGTTGCCGCCGGTGATATTTGTGCAGTATATGCGGGAATCCAGCGCCCTGGACTGGTTCCCCTCCTTCAAAATGTCTCCCTTATCCTTGTATGCCTGTGCAGAGAAGAAAAGCCACGCCTCATTCCCCGCCGGTCTTTCCGCTACGGATGGGCTGCCGAATCTCATGCCGGATTCCACCAGCTGCCCGGAAGTTCCGACTCCGTCTTCTGTAAAGATTGCGACGGGAGCGGTGGGATGTGCCACCGAATCTACACTCCACCAGCCGGGGGTAACGCTTGTTCCATACACCCTACCGTCCCAGGGGAGCTTCGCCTGCCGTAGGAACCAGGAATCTAATGCGCTGCCGGTGCCGCCTCTGTTGCTTGACCAGAACATGTAGATGTTGTTGTTGGTTCTATCCCTGTAGGCGGCCGGCGTCATATCTCCGGCCGCGGAGTTTGTACTGTCAAGATGATGCATGCTGCCTGCGGTGTATCCGTCCGTCAGGCGAGCCTCCGTAACGGTAACTACCGCAGTCACGGAGTTGCTGCGCCAGGCCGGGTCAGGGGCCTCTGCATCAGAAAGATAGAAGCTTCCGTAGTATGTGCCCACCGGAGTCCCGGGCGGGACGGCCACGCTTACCGATGGGAGGGAGGGATATCTTCCGCTAGATTCCGTAAGCCCGTATGTGTCATAAAGCCGGGTTGGGGCATCCGCCAGCTTTAGGACGGGCGCCGTCTCCCCTACCCTGGCCTTATGGAAGGTACGTGTTGAAAGCCCGGGGACAGGAGCGTAAACGGAATCGGTTAAATATTTATCATCAAGGCTGCTTGTAAGATAGCTGCCGTCAATCCAGTTGCCAAGATTGTATGCGGGCGCGTTCCAGGTGCCGGAGCTGTTTGTTGCAAACGTGGGGTCTTGCACGGTATCGCTAAAAAAGCTGCCGCCGCCCGGAACCCTGGTGTTATTATTCATCCATCCCACAAAGATGTTTGTAAGGTTGGTGTTCCCAAGGTTGTAGGCGGTGAACGGTTTAAACCACTCGCCGAACCCCCATTTACCGGCGGACGGATCCCACTGGTTATGTACGCAGTCCGTCAGGTTGCTCCAGAACGGCACGTAGTAAGAGTTGGGCGCGGTGCCCATAATGCCCGTAATGCCGAACCCCTGCGGCACCTGGCCTATATCTATAACCTTCTCCTCTATCTGAACACGGCGGTCGGCCGGGACATGCACCTGGGCAATAAATTCCCGGTATGTCTCTGCGCGAGCGCCTGCAATAGACCTGCGGATAATGCTGCCCACGCCAAGGGTGCCCGCCCTCTCCAGCCGCCCGTTGCCGTTTGTATCTATGTATACAAAGATTCGGCCGCCGTAGCCGCTGTACCTGCTGTCTGCGTCATCCATGTTTGCGGGCTGGAACCTGGGGATACTTACGGCACAGCGCATGCCGTTTTGGCCCACGGTCCAGTTTACGGTATTGTCTGCGTTAAAGTTGCCGCCCGGCATTAGAGTTACGGGCCACTGCGCAGGGTCTATCCCGCTCCCCTCCATGTTGCACCCAAGCTTGCTGGACTGGATATCCGGGTAGTCCGGGCTTGTGTTGGGCAGATTCTGGTATGCAGGCGGAGGCGAAATCTCCCACGGAAGGAGAGTTGTTACCATAGAATTTTTTGTTTTGGCTATGTTCCCCGGCCCGCCTATCCATACAAGATCATGCCGCTCTGCCCGCATCCTCTGCAGGGTCAAAAAGTTCCGCCCAAGGCGGCTTCTGTCGCAGATTGTTACTTTGCGGGTTGCAGACGTGGTACCGTGAGAGGTCTGCCCAAGCCTTAGATACGGGAGTCTATCCCAGTTTCCGTTTACATCTGCATACGGAGCATTCACATTGGTGGTGTTAGCGCTGTTAAGCCCTATTATTACGTTGTTTACACTGCCGTCGCCCACCGTATCTTCATCTGTAATTATAAGCCCCAACGGGTTATTTATGCCTATGTACTTGGGTGTATATTTATCTCTGCCGGCGTTTGGATTCCTTGGGCAAACCGTGCTGGCGGAAGAATCCCCGGAAGATGCAGCGGGCACCTCTCTGGCGGTTACAGATATGCGGCTGCCCGGAACCTGCGGGCGGCTTCTTGTTGGGTTTTCCAGCGAATACTCATATATTGCGTAGTATATGGGAATTGCATCCGTACCGGCATCCTCCCATACCAGCGTGCCTGCGCCGTCCGCAATTGCAGTGGGGTCCCCGGCGGTGGCCCAACCCGGCTCGCTTGCGCCCGATGTACCGCCGGTTTTGCACCGGTACCGGCGGCCAGTCTCTGTGGGCTTTTTTGTGGTGGGCGTTATGTAATCGCCAAGCCTGTATGCCGTGTTTGCCTTCCACGGATCGTTCCAGCCTATAAAGTACCCCTTCTTGTTGTCCTTGCCAACAAGTGTCTGCGTCTCTGATGTGTCTGCCACGTCTCCCTTGGCGCGGCTCTTGAAGGTGAGCGTTACATTACTTGCAGATACTTCCCTAAAGCCGGCTGCGCCGCGGGCCGGGGTCTCTATGCCGGTGTTGTTATCATAGTTGGGATTAAGGAGCTTCCATACTATAAAGTACAGTTTATCCCCCCACTCATACTTTATGGGGTCATCGGTTGTTCTGGATATGGCCCGGCTGTGCAAATCCGGGTTCATGGCTACGCCGGTAAGTTTGGAGTTATTTATATCCGTGATGATGCTATTGAAGTCCGTCTCCTTAAAAATATCTACCTCCGGAACGGCTCTTCTGGGCGCGTTTACGGGCGCAGGCGTTCTTGAACCGCCCGTGGGAGGCTTGCGGGAGATGTTTTCGTTCCATTTTTCACTGCCGGAATCTCCGCCCTCTCCATCTGAGCGGCTGGAGAAGCCCCACGCGTAACCCTTCATATCTCCCACGTATAATCTGCCGTCGTAGATGGCGGGGGAAGATGTTACGCTGTCAAAGACATTAAAATGCCATATATTGCTCCCGGTGGCAAGGTCTATGCCGTAAATGTTGCTGCTCTCGCAGCCCACATAGGCCATATCCATAGTGCCCGCCTTTGTCCCGGCCGGGCTGGAATAGATGGTGTTGCCAAGGTCCGGGTAGCGAAGCGTCCACAGGTTTTGGTCTGCATATATGCTGCCTATCCACCTTCTGCCGGTTGTGCTTGCATCCGGCCCGGACTTATATCCTTTGCCGGTCTGCGCATGTATGCCGTAAAAATATCCGTCCGTAGAGCCTACAAACAAGCTTGGCGCCGTATCTGCTCCAACAGTCATAAGGAGCGGGGATGAATACATAAATGCACCCGCGCTGTCATCATTATCCGGGTTGGCCGCCCACCCGGTATCGCTGCCGGCCTGGGGATACCGCCATATAAGGGATGCGCTGGCGCCGGTATCCTGCAGGGCAATAACATTTCCATCCAGTTCCTTGCCCGGAGGGGGGAAATCCTGCGCCCCGCCGGTTGCCACGTATATATAGTCGCCCACTGCGGTGGTGCTTGAGATCCGCCCAAGCGTTATCCATTTGGATGGATCAGAATCTGTAACCTCTCCCCAGTAGTCCCACTTAAGCGTGCCCAGGGTGGTGTCTATGGCGTATACATGCCCTGCCGCAGACCCAACGTAGAGGGTGCTGTTATCATCACTCAGGGCGGGAGATGCGTAGATTACGCCAAGCGGAGGCGTATGGGAGGCCGGGTCTGGGTACGTCCATACCGGCTCCTGGTAGCTTGCATCTCCTGATACCTGAAGGCAGAATACCCGGCCGCTGGTGCTTCCCACATAAACCTTTCCATCCGGGGTCACGGCTGTGGAAGAGAACTCAAAGACGCCTAAATCTTCCGGCACCAGCTTTACGGCATCTGCCGCAACGTAATATGAACCTGCCCCTGCGGGTGTTGCTGTTGAATTATCAAGCTTAACCTGAATGTTGTGTGCGCCGGTATCCAGGGTGCGCGCAAAGTTGCCCAGCCGCACCCAGCGGCCGCCCACGGACTGGTCTATAACGGCCCGATACGCGTTTCCGCCGTTAACGGAGATCTCATAGTAGGCATCACTTATGTACGGCTCCGCCTTGGTTGATTTGGGTATCCAGGCATATACGGCATACGCCCGCCTTTTATTAGTGTTGACGTTAAAATTCCACGTAGCAGTTGCCGTAGCGGGTTTTGCAGCCGCAATATGCTGGTATCCGCTGCCCTGAAAACCTATGTGCCCCCCGGCAGTCCATGTGCCGGACATAACAGGGGAATCATCTATCCAGCCGGGCCCCTGCCAGATTAGGCTGCCGTCAGAGGTCTTAACTGCATACACCTGCCCGTCACCTGCGGCAAACACTGCTACTTCTGTACCGTTAAGAATACCGGGGAGTCCGGCCGAAGTAATTATGGCGGGCGTGGAGGAGATGGCCCCCTCTATCCAGTTGCCGGGATTTGCGGGGAACTGCCACTTTGCAAAGCCTCTGTCATCTGCAAACTCTGCCCAGGTTACGCCTCCATCAACTACGGTACCCTTGGGAATGATGGGCCATGCGGGTTCTGCCGCCCCGGTAACGCCCGCCTTGGAGCAGCGGTACGTATGGCCGTTGGGAGTGGAGGGCCGGACATACTGGCCTGAAAGATAACGGGTGCCAGCCTTCCATACAGGCCCGGTATTTGCAACTCCGGACGAAGTTTCTACGCCTATGCTGTAGAGTACGCCCTTGGTCTGCTGGATATCTGATTCATCCTTGTGAGCCGGGGCCACGGATTCCGTCACCGGCGCAAGGAGCGTTTTGTTCTCCCCCGTGGTGGGTGCGGTGGGGCCTAGCGCGGAGGGAGAGCCTATAACCATGCTGGCCCTCTCCAGCTTAACGGCATCTGCAATAACTATACCATCAGATAAGCCTACAGAGCTGAAGTTGGAGAGGGATATGGTAAGCACATCCCCTTTGCGGATAACCAGAGGCAGGCTGTTTAAACCAACCCAGGCGCCGCCGTAGCTTTGATCTATAGTATAGGTATATGTGCTTACGTCCCCGCCTGCATCGGTTATTTTAACCGTGTAGCGGGCATCCGTTGAGTGCCTTAGCGTACCTTCTGCCGCAAAATTGGGAGATGGTATCCATACGTAAATATAGTACCTGGCAGCCCATCCATCCATCTTCTGATCCGGGTGCGCGCCGGTATCAGTAAAATCGAACGTCCATAAGGCATAGCCGTCACCGGCGCCCGTGACTGTGTTGCGGTACCTGTACTGCTCCCCGTAACGATCAAGACATGCGGTGCCTAGCTGCCATCCTCCGGAGGGGTGGAAGGTTGCGCTGGAAGCATCCTGAATCTTTGTGTCTGCATGGAAGTGCCAAATAGGGCCCAGGTTATATCCAAGCAGAGTGTTGTCGCTTGCATGCCCGGTGCGCTGCAAATTTTGGCGGAACCCCGGCCACTCGTTGGCTGCAAAGGCAGATGCAGAGAGCACGGCGCACGCCAGCGCTGCCAGTATGATTCTTCCAATATAGTGTTTACGCATAAAATTTACCTCCGCCCCTATGGGAACGGTCTAATCACAGCCTGCACCCAAAGCCGGGCCAGGCATCAGTATGTTGTGCGTTCTGCACTCATGGGCTGCCTTAACCCATGGCTTGTGGTGCCGCCCTCTATGGTATTTAGGATGTTGGTAAGTGTGCTGTTTAGCTCAAACACCTCTCCATATAATACCTTTGTTCCGCCTGCATAAGTTCCCGTCGCCCGGTTTGTTACAAGCAGGTTGCCGTTTGCAAGGAACTGTGCATACGACGGAGCAAAGGGCTTATCAGACGTCTGCGCCTTATAATCGGCGGCCGTATATTTTAGTATGGATATAGCGGGACTGTGCTTTACAACATAAATTCCCGTTGAATCAATAATTACATCAGAGTACTCTGAGTTTGTTTTATACACTCTGCGGAAGAAGCGCGGGCTTCTTAGCTTGGTACCATCAACCAGCGATGCTATAACCTCGGTGGAAGGATGAATAAGCCCGTCCGCATCAAAACGCACCAGGGCACCGCCCGGCCCTTCCGGCCTGCCGTCAGGATTTGCCCGGTAGTTGGAGATTATGCACATGGTAAACACCTTTGTGATTCCGGGGTTGGACGGATCATCTTGCGCTACCCGCTGGGCGCAGGTATAGTTGTATTTCTTCCCCTGCTCTACGGTTTTGGTGCACCAGACAAGATGGTAATCATCATAAGCCCCTGTGGCGGCGTTATATTTAACAGCCACTTCTACCACACGCCAGTTTCCGCTGTCTGCAATAAGGTAGTGATATTCCTGCCTGCCGCCCACAACTTCTACCCACATCTGAACATCCATGGGGCGGTTCAGAGTCTTTGGGGCGCTTGGGACAAGCTTGTTCCCTGCATCTGCAAACCCTGTGACCTGCTGAATAATGCGCCCGCTTTTATCCAGCCACACTACACGGTTATTCCCGGTATCTGCCACAACTACGCCGCCTGCGGGGGCGCGTTTTGCAACCGCGGGCCTGTCAAACGCTGTGGAGACTCCGCCCCAGTTTGTGCCGTCTGTAACGTAGGATACGGTGCCGTCGCATGACCAGCTGACATTGCCTGCGCCGTCAACCTCTACAATACGGTTGCCATCCGCCACAAGGGTGGATGGGTTGTGTATAACTTCAAGCCCTTCTGCAGAGGCCACCATAAGCATGCCGCTAGAGCCTGCAATGGTAGAATTAAGGGCGGTTGCGCTTACCTTATGTTCCCATCCGGCGCCTTTATCTTTAATAACAGACCAGTCCACGCCGCCGTTTTTCTGTATATTCTGCCCCACTTTTGCGGTATCAAAGGAATAGAGCACTCCGTTTGAGCAGCCTGCGTAGAGCATGCGCCCAAAGACCGCAGGGGATGACGAGACGGTTAATGGAAGCCGCACGCACCAGAGCAGGTTGTTCCAGTTATCCCCCGGAAATGGGAGGTTGCCCGAGCCATATGACGATGGGAAGGCATAGTGGATCTGCTGCTGTGTTGCTCCCGCTCCCGCAGTATCTGAGGCGGGGGTAAAGTTTACCTGTATGTCGCCGGAGCAGGATAGATCGCGGCTGGGGTCGTTCCCTACCCGGAAATTGAAGAATGTGATCTGGCCGGAATCGTAGTCTACGGTAAAGGGCGAGTAGACCGGGTTCTCCGTACCGCTGGATTCATCCGGCACCCCCATTACTGGCTGCGGGGGAGATGTGGCGTTTGCAGGGTCAAACTGTAAAACGGTGGGCGGGGTGCTTCTGTCCAGCGCCACGCCAAGATTAAGCTTAAAGACCGGGTCGGCCTCAAATGCAAGTATGTATCCGGCTCCGCCCGCATTTACGGCAAAGTATACAGTATCTTCCGTAACGGCGGGGGAACCAAAGGGTGTGCCTGCGCCTCCAAGAAGGGTTACCGCGCCGGCATCGTTAAGGCTCCAGCGCCATTTTACTCTTGTGAGCAGGTTTTGGTAGGTTGTGCCGGTGCGGCGCCCTACTTCCTGCACGGCGTAGAGCGAACCCTCGCTTGTTCCAAAGTACAGAATATCGTTCTTGGCCAGCGCCGGGGTGGCCGCCACTCCTCCGCTGCCCTTTGTGCGTATCTCTGACCGGGGCGTAAGCGGGCTGGTAAACGGATCTATCTGGTAGTCCGCCAGAAGTGTTGAACCCTTGATACTGTTGCCGGAACCATCCGTGCCGGCAACGCTGAACTGGCCCAGCGCACCCACGGAGGCCGTAGTGAGCGCCACCCTGTCCCCCGTCCCCTTCACAGAATAGACCGTCCAATCGTTGTACCCTGCGCGGTTAAGTATGGCGTTTGGGCCGGAACGTATCTGGTAAGAGTAGGTTATGCCCTTGGCATCGTTACTGAGCACTTCGTTATAAGATTTAAACGGGTATGCCTGCACGCCGCCGGGCGACCTGGGAATGTAGACTACTTTATCTACAGTTCCGGTAACAGGGTCCCGCACGTAGCCTGCCACCGGAGAGCCGCTTATGGTGCCGGTGAGCGCCACGGCGGAATCAAGGACGGCAGACGTCCAGTATTTGGGATTATTTGTGCTAAGAAAATCATAGCCGTGAAGCAGATTGTCTCCGCCCGCGCAGAAGAGCGTGCCGTCTATATATGTAGGCGCAGGCGGCGTGCCGGGGAACGTGCCTACGGATGGTATTACTTCTGTAGTAACGGGAGGAGTGGTGTAGGCGTTTACGCTCCATCCCAGCACCCTGCCGGATTGCGTTACTACAAAGACCACCGGAACGGCAATTCCGCCGGAGCCGGGGTATGGGACGTATGGGACGTACGCCGTGGTGGGCGATGATGCCTTTTCTCCAAGGGCTACGCTCCAGAGTTCATCGTACGGGGCGCCCAGGGACTGGTCGCGCACACCGTCATCCGGGTTGCCATCGGCATCCCGGTCTCTCTGGGCGGAGATATCAAAGGCGCGGAGCACGTTGTTTCCGTCCACGTAGATTACCACATCATCTATGATTGCCGGGGATGAATCCGTCTGGGCGACAGGCGCAGTCCTGAAATCCCAGAGCGGAAGCATGCCGGTGCCTATCTCATCAAAGGAGTAGCCGGAACGACGGGCGTCCTTGTGGAAGGTGGTGTATTCCGTACCCCAGTTTACAATATTGTAGGCTAGTGCCAGGCATCCCGAAGGCACAAAGGGCAGATATTGCAGGTAGGGAACGCCGGATTGTATGACGGGCGAGCAGATATTCTGGCTTACGGGTGAGGAGGATACTACAATGTGCCCGCTCCCGTACTGGGCGGCGGAGAGAACAGGCCTGCCGGCAGTATCTGAAACTACGGTCATAAAATATGCAGGGTCAGGTACGTCCACGCCGCTGCCGCCGGTAACCGCCTTCCCACCGCTGGAAGAGATAAGGTCGCTTGCATCCGGCCAGTTTAACGGGTACGGGCGGCAAAGAACCGGGTGCGCCGCATCTGGAACCTTTACATCTCCGCTTACGCCGGTGCCAAAGTTAAGGTTGTCTATAAAGAAACAGTCGGTCTTGTTGGGTGGGTCTCCGGTGGGCTGGACAAAGCTGCCGCTCCCCGTGCCCTCTATCCAGAGGGTGCCGCCGCCGTCTACAAACTTGCGAAGCTTCTCTCTTTCCTGCACGGTAAAGGAGACCTGGCCGGTAAGCGGGAGAAGGAGTACATCAAACTGCGACATATCGGCCAGGGATACGCCTATGCCCACCCGCCAGTATTCCGCTTTATCCGGAGTATGGCCCGGCGCGGCAAGCGGGTTTGTAAAGAACCAGCCGGATGGTTTAATATCTGCCTTCTGATCCATTATGTAGAAGGCGTGCCAGTACACGGGGTTGGTTATATTGGCGTCAATATCTATTATGCCAGCCTTTATCTCCTTGGTGCGTGCAGCGTACACAAAGGATGATGCCTGCGCTCCCTGCAGAAGTATAGCAAAGAGGAGCGCCGCCGGTATGATGTATCTTAGTATTCTTGTTTTCATATAAATACACCCCCGCTCGAATGGCTATCTTGGATAGCCGAAGTAGAGCAACTCTGGGCTGACCGGAAGCCTTGGAACAATTGCAAGCATCCGGTTATATTCATCCCGCCTTATTGCGCCGCCGTTTATTTTTGGATGAGACAGCTGGCTGTCATATACTATGGTAAAGCCGCGCTTGCGCGTTGTATCGTCCGGCCCTATGGGGTCTCTGTACTTTTCTGTTTTTATAACAGAGGAGCCGTGGTTGTTTGGAATCCACCCCCACTTCTCCATCCAGGCGCTTCTGCCGCCTATTGGGGCAGGTTCGTTCTCACATATTGCGCCGTACACTGTAACCTGAACATCCAGCGGATGGCCGTAATAGGGCCATTCGGGAGATGTCCCCGTTGGGCGATCCGGCGTCCCCTCAACATCGTTAGGGTCCGGGTTGAACCACTCGCCCGGAATGATAAAGAATGAATCTTCCTGCGCATACAGCAGCGCTTCTATGCGTATGTCGCAGGGCTGCACCGCCACTCGGGAGATGTAGTAATCCTGCAGGCCCTCCGAGATATTTATGTTCTGATCCAACTGGAAGCCCAGCAGGTTATATACCCCCGGCTCTGTGTGCAAGCGGTACTGCCCATGGGTTCCGTCAACCGGCCAGAGCGGGTATGCGCTGCACGCCCACCTGGGATACTTTTCATTACCGGCCGCATCACGCAGGATGCAGTCGTACTCATACGGAGATGTATTGCCAAAGTTGTACATGCTGAAACGGGGGTATCCGCCCATTTCCGCTACCGTTGGCGGGTAGTTTATAAGCATGTTCACATAGCTTGCGCCGGGGTCCGGTGCAGATGTATGCCTTGCGTATAATTGGGGATACACCGTCTCGTATTTTGCGATATCTGTACCAAAGGCAAAGTTCATCCAGAAGGAGTTCTCCGGCGAGACTTCAAAATGGTCTCCCCCGGCACCGGCAATAAGCACTTCCCTTACCGGGCCAAAGAACTGCGTGGTATTTACGCAGACGTAATCCATAGCCAGAAGGGATATGGCGCTGTTTTTAGGCTCTTCATCCCCCAGAAGCGCTCCCATTCCGTCCTTGGGATACTTAAGTATACTACCTTCTATATAGATTGTCGCGCCCGAGACAACGGTAAGCTGGTTGCTCCACCTGGGGGCATCCGGGTACGCCGTGTCCGCCTGGGGAAGCGTGCCTTTTATCCGTATGTTTCCCTCTGCAAAGATCATGCCGTTCTGCGGGTAGGGCATTATCAGCCGCTCGCCTGACGGGTTTAATGGAGCGCCGTTTTCATCACGCCAGATAAACTTCTCCTGGCCGGGGGCGCTGTCATGGGTGAGGATCATATCCGGCATGCCGTCACCGTTGAGATCGTACGGGGTAAGGATTATGCTTACGCCGGGCGGAGTGTAGTACGGGCCTACCCAGTGCGGGCCGCCGGGCTGAGTCCAGTTGCCTTTAAGGGTATACAGGGCGCTCTCTTCTTGAATATCGTCCGGGTTGTCCAAGTAAATTCCCCTGCCCCAGCCAAAGAAACCCGTGTTCACCCATTCTCCGCGGCTTGTGTTATATATCCATTCCCCGGAGTTTCTGGTAAGTTCCCGGTACCGGGAGAGTCCGCCGGATGGGCTTGGCGCCTCTAGCAGCGGAGGCTCCATGCGGGTGATATTTCTAGGCTTGCCGTTTACATCTGCAACGGTCCGCCCATCACGGTAGCTCCCTATCTCTGCGGTTGAATCGTCCGGGCTGCTGTCAAATGATGCAACTCCATTTGTATCTGTATCTGCGCTTGCTTTGGCAAGGGCGTTGTTTACATAGGTTCGAGAGGCGTGCGTGTTAGATGCATCCGTTGGGGCAATGCTGTATCTTATATCGCCCGCCACATCTACGGAGTCTCCGCGGTTGCGGTTAAGCCATATGTAGTTTGTACCGTGCCATAACAGGTTGCCGTTTACACGGATGGGCGCTCCCGCCGTGGGGCCGCTTGAGGTGCCGCTGCCCCAGGTGGTGGTGAATTCCGGCGTGCCCAGAGAGAACTCTCCTGTTTTGCGGTCTTTGTTGGTTATAAAGACGGCGTAGTCTGTTATGCCTATGGCTTTGTATGCAACCTTTTCGTTCCTTATACGTGTTGACGGCTGGTTTGTCCAGGTAGTAGGGTCTTCCGGGTCATACTCGCCCACGCGCCCAACAGATTCTATTTTTATGTATCTGGACATGGGATCGCCCGCTGTGGGATTGTATGTGACTTTTACAAGAAACCGCCCCTTGCCGTACATAAATCTGCTGAACCCCTGCATCAGCCACTTGCGGTCTGGGTCGCTCTCAAGGGGTTTTGCATCTGCGGGGAGGCTCTCCGGGTCTAGGCCCTGCTCTACTCTCTTTACCACATCAGGATATGTGGGGACAGGGCGCCAGTCGGCTCCATCCATGCTGTAGGTCAGCTGGCTGTCTGCATACTTTATCCCGGCTTCCGCCAGGTACTCTGCAGTAAGGCTCTGGCTGCTACGCTGAACCCGGCTAAGGCTGCGGACTATGATGGTTACAAAAATTCCTCCTATAAAAACCAGAAGAAACATAACCATAAGCGCCAGAATAAGCGACTGCCCGCCCCTTCCGCCGATTATACCCTTTATTCTTTTGTTCTTTTCAGACTTCATATTCATTCTCTGTACCTGATGGATAAGGTGCAATTTGGCATCACGCAAGGCATTGGAAACCAGTTTATGATGCCACGTTCTTTACTCTAACTTTGTTGGTAAGCTGCATTGATGCCGGCTTGCCTGATGTAATATTGTATACTCTTATCCCCACGTTAACCGTTATCAGGCTCTTTGTAGAGTAGCTTGCCTTTAAGATATCGCCGTGCCTGTTGTTCTGTACTTCATAGTATATGTAAATGTTCTTCCCAGCCGGAAGCGGGTCTCCCAGCGATGATTCTGTTGTTGGCAGCGAATGGAAGTATACGGCTGCCGTCCCCTTCTTTGAGGTATCCGGTACGCCGCCAAGGCTTATTACATAGTCCATATCCAGCGTGAATTGGTTTAGCCCCGGGTCCATTACAAAGTAAGGCAGCATGGAGTACTGCATGTATTTACCGTAGTCAGCCCCCGGGTGCGCATTGGGGCCAGCCACCCGCACGCTTCCCGGCACTACGGTGCCGTTTGCAAGCAGGCAGACATCACTGGAATTAGGCTCGTTAAGTCTTAAAAGGCGCGAGACATCTTGAAAGCTTCCTGTCTGCGCGCTCTGGTAGGCGCTGTTTATATTATCTGTTGATGCAATCTTGCTTACGGCCATCTCCCCGCCCAAATGGATGGATGATGCAACGCTTGCGCTTGCAGCTTCATCTACCACGGGGAAGGCAAAGTTTACGGTACCTCTTGCGGTATCTACAGTAAAAGCCAGCGCAGGGGTACCGGGTATGGATGCCGCATGATATGGGGATTTAGCGCGGTCATCCATGTATTTTGTGATATCAAATATTGGGCCTGCCGAGCCTTTTACAAATATTCCCATATGCTGGGCAGAGCCGGCTGATAGTGTAAATGCATCCGTATAGTATGTAGTAGATGGCAGAATACCGTTATCCCTTGTAAGTTTTACCTCATACGGCAGAATCCAGTTCCCAAAGGAGGCTTTGTAAACGGTGGCAGGCGGAGCATCGTCCCCGGTTTTGCTGCCTGCCGCTGTTACAGGCACCAGCGGATCATTGTAGACCGGCGTGGGCGCAAATTTTATTGTGGGTGTAACAATGGTGGTTCCGCCGTTGTAGCTTATGCTTACAAGGTCTGCACCTTTTATCTTTATAACCGATCTTGAAATCTTTTTCCATGCTTCAGAGTAAGTTTCCCCTTTTGAGTTGGTATTCATGTTATAGAAGAAATCAGGATCGCTCAGCTTCTGGTTGAATGTTCTGTCGCTGCCATCTGCATTTTGCGCAGGGAAATAGGTGTCGGTGTCGAAATCACTGTAACTTATCTCTGCCCTGTAAAGTACGTATACGTTATCCGGCGCAGTGGCTCTTTTGTATACAAAGTGGTTTGAGTAGGGTCTGCCTGGGTCTTGCAGGCCTATAAAGTATCTTACAATCTTTGTATCCGGAGCAAGCGGCTGAACGGGACGCAGTTCTAGTATGGCGCCGCCGCATTCCGGCTCCGGGCAGACCGGCATGGCCAAGTCGCCACGCGGATACTCCCGCTTTTCGCCGGGATGCGTTGAGCAGGTACAGTAACCGTGCATCCGGGGCAGAACAAGGTCTATTTTGGCATATTGGATATACGTGGTATCATCTGCTGTACCATCTTTTCTTATTGAAGGCGCTTTTAAGGAATCCCGAGTGTTATCGTATATAAACATTGCGTTGCCCAGATCCCTTGTTATCTGCATCATGGCAATGCGGGCGCTGTCTTGTGCCTCTATGGTAACATGTGCCTGCCTGGTAAAGTCGAAGCTCTGTATCACAGGACCCAGAATCAATCCCATAACAAGAATGGTAAGGACTATTGCCACCATCAGTTCTATAAGGGTAAACCCGTTTTTGCTATGCCGATTATACTTCATGTTAGTAACGCTCAACTTTATAGGTATAACACCCATAGCCCGGGGCTTTGCGCCAGGTTTTAAGCTTGCGCTGATATGCCTGATGCCAACCTCCGGGCTTTTATAAATTAATTCTTACTTGCCGGGCCTTGGCAGATAAGTCTGCAGATCGGCTGTCTTCCATCGTCCTGCAAACGGGCCGCGGCCGCCGCTCCTCCACATTACCCTGACGCCTGCCGAGGCACCATAAACTCTGGATATCTTAAGATTTTGTATATCTGCATCTTTGCCCCATATCTGATGCAGACGGCCCGCCCCACCGAAGGCTATGTTAATAAAAACTGTCTTCGAATTTAAAGCCTGCATGCCGGTGTCCTTGGAGATAACAAAGACATCTCCTGTTACTGAGTATTCTTTTCCGTTAACCTGATACGTATAGTCTACGGCGACTGAATTACCGGAGTAACACCTTGAGAACATTATGGTGCCGCGCATGGGACTGTCATGATTGGTTGCTGCATAATAGCTATTATATAATAGCGGGTAGGTATCCATATTATTTAGATCTTCCGCAGGGGTGAAAACGCTGTATGGCTTGGAGATTTGTACCATCCAGTCGCCCTCTGCCCGGTAGAATATGCGAAACGTATGACCGCTGAATTCACTGTTGAACTTAAGCACGCCGTTTTTATAGTCTACAGTGAACGCCTTCTCATGGGTATATTCATTTATTGCAATTGTGCTTGTATCGTTATACTGTATGCCTGTGCCTGCATCTATGGCTATTATGCTGTGTCTAAGCGTGTCTGCAGTGCCGATTCCAGCGTAAATGGTGTTGTTAAACTCTGCGGTAACGCCTTTCTCTTTTATCCTGGGAAGGCTTAACTTTACGCTTAACCTGGCATCGGCCGAGCTTGTGGCGCCGTCCGGCACCTTTCGGTCTTCCCTGATAATCTGCAGGTCAAGAATTGTATAGTCTATATAGGCAGAGAATGGCCGGCTCCAACTGCCTCCATCTTTGTAGCCGTAGCCTTTGGGGTTAAAATGTATAATGCCCATGTTTGCATCTATCAGTTTGAACTGATAGGGGTCACTGCTCCAGGGGTAAGCCTGGCCTAACTGTTCAAACGACCTGCATATCCTATCGCTCCCCACTACTATGCCTTTAAAGCCAGAAGGGGTGCTCCCCAGAAGATGGATGCTTTCCGTACCTGCGGGCACCGTAAACTCACTGCCCACCACAGCAACGGCCTTTACATCTGAATCTTTCTGCATCCAGTAAGAGTAGGTTGCCCTGTATGATCTATCGTATGGTTGCGGAAGAAGCCATAGAATGCCGCTGGCATAATCAATGGAGTATTCGTTGTTTTTGTAGGATTCGGCATTAGGTGTGTTGCCATCAGTTGGATACGCCACGCGTATCATGGGTGCGCTGTAGACTTTAATGGGCATTGAGGAATCCACGGGGCCGAAACCTACCATATAGATTGATTCATTATTATCTGCAGGCGCGGGGATAACCGTGCATTCACCCTCAACTCGCCTGAAATTTGCAGCCACATCCGGGTTGGCAGGGTCGTCTTCAAATGTATCGCTTACCGGGAATATACCTGCGGGCAGGTTTTGCGCCATGCTTTGCAGCCTGTCTAATTCTGCCTGGGCCAGGCGTCCGGCGGTAGCCACGTTCTCGCCCTGCTGCAGCGCGGTAAAACCTCCGGGAAACATTCTAACAACAGCAAGTATGCCCACAATAAAGACAAGTAACGCTACTAGAACTTCTATAAGCGTCTGGCCTTTTCTATTGTTTGTATGCCGATGAAAGATCATTCTTATCACCAATTATGTAAATCCTGCAAATATCTTAAATGTGCTGGATCTACAGGCCCGCTTTAACAAAATAGTTGCATGAGCCGCAAGTTGGGGGACTCATTTAATCTGACCTTCATAGGCTCGTAAATGTTCCACCCCGAACCAAGAAAATAGGGATGATGCAGATATCGGGAAAAGCACCGTAATCAGCCACTCTTTTTAAGGTGTTCACCTGCCTTGAGGAACCTTCCAGCCATCCGTCCAGGTGAACATGCTGCGGCTATCAATCAGCTTGACATGCCCATCCAGAAAGAGTACAAGGTCTTTGCTGCCGTGCTGAGGCGTACCTGTTCCATCAATATCCCTGTGGTAGCTGCACCATGTAATAACAGTATCTTCCGGGGGACACCGCCATTTAAGCTGGCGAACGTAATTAGGATCATCCTTTGATGCTGCATCACTTGCCAGCCAGGTAGTTGAGTAGTGCGCTTCCCCATTATAGGTTGCGTCCGGTGCCAGGCCTGGCGGAACTTGGTAGTCGTAACTGCTGAATTTATATAATTTGTGCTGGGTAGCAGAGCGCAGGGAATTGCTTACACCCAAGCCCTGAAGGTAGTCATACATGGGATCATCTACAACATCATCGCCGGTAGCAGCTGTCTTGTAATTTATATGCTCTCCATTTAACTGGGCAAGCGGACATTTAAGGCCGGATACGGATTTTATATACTCCGGGTAGAGAGCTATGGACCGTCCGGCAAGTTGACCGGTAGTCTCTTCAAGCGGCTGCAGATTGCTTTCGTCTACGGGACCGGCTATGAACTCTGGATAGCGCGCCTCATCATTAAAGAAGAGTTTCATAGCCACGCCTATCTGGTACAGGTTGCTTATGCATTCGGTCTGCCGGGCCTTTTTGCGGGCCGTTCCCATCACGGGAAAGATGACTGCGGCCAGTATAGCCATTATAGCAATAACGGTCAGCATCTCTATAAGGCTGAAACCGCCTTTACACTCTTTACACATAATAAACCTCCATACAGAGGGAATTCGGCCTGGTGTCTAAACACCAGCCGCCCGCCCAATCTTTAAGCGGTGTTCATCGTCCGGCCGGATTGGGAGCGGAAGCGAACCTGACTGAATTTTCGTCCCATACCTGCCAGTTAGTTAGACTATGGAGAGGCCGGAATAGTTCATCCAGGCCCGGATAAGCTCCTGCCCGTAGAACATGGCAATCAGGGCGCCGGCCACCATCATTGGGCCGAACGGCAGGTAATCCTTGCGGCTCTTCTTCCTGGACAGAATCAATGCGACGCCTATAATGCTTCCCATAACTACTGCCAGGAAGAAGGATAGCAATGCAGGCCCAAGCGCAAGGTTTGCGCCCACGGCGGCAGCAAGCTTAATATCACCGCCACCCATTGCATCCTTTTTAAATGCAAAGTAACTTGCCACAGTTATAAGAAGAAAGACTCCGCCGCAGACCAGGATGCCTACAATGGAGGCCGGAAGCGGAATCTGAAAACCCAGAATATTTGTTGTCCAGCCGGCATTTCCGGTAGCAATGGCAATGCCGTTTGCAACAAGGCCCAGCACTATTCCAAAAATATTTAATTCATCCGGGATAATAAAGTGCTCCAGGTCTATAAAGAATATGGCTATCATTGCCGCGCCAAAGAGCGCAGCATCTGCAAAGGCAATATAGCGCATGGCATCAGAAGTAAATGAGCCTGCAATCACAAACCAGTAGTATGTAAATAAAAAATATACGGCCGTAAGCAGCTCTATAGCAAAGTAGCGCGGACTAATGGGCGCGCCGCAATACCTGCATTTTCCGCGCAGCAAAAGAAAGCTGATAAGCGGAATATTATCAGCCGCGCTAAGGGACGTGTTGCAACGCGTGCAATGCGAACCCGGATGCACTATAGATTCTTCCCTGGGCATGCGCCATATGCACACGTTCAGAAAACTGCCCGTAGCAGCGCCAAGCAGAAACACAAATACCCCAATAATACCAATCATATACAGGTTTCAACCTTTTTTAAAATTGTGACCGTCCGATTAATCGCCGCTGCCGCTGGAAAGTCCGCCGATGATAGCCGTAAGCGGCATAAACATGGCAATAACAATAAACCCGACAGCGCCTCCTAGAAAGACTATCATGACAGGTTCAATTGCAGATGTCAAACCTTCTATGGTAGAGTTTACTTCTTGTTCGTAGAATTCTGCAACCTTTGTAAGCATCTGATCCAACGCGCCGGATTCTTCGCCAATGCTTATCATCTGCACCACCATTGGAGGGAAGAGCTTGCTTCTCTCAAGCGGGCCGCCTATCTCGTCGCCTTCACGAATCTTATCCCGTGCAGACAGTATGGCATCGCTTATAATTACATTAGAAACGGTACCGGCAACGGTTTCAAGCGCCTGAAGAATAGGAACGCCGCTGGTAAGCAGGGTAGCAAGAGTTCGGGCAAACCTTGAGATGCTTACCTTGTGGTTGAGCGGCCCAAAGACGGGCGCTTTCAATTTGAACAAATCAAACACCCTTGCGCCGGGCGCTGTTTTTACAATCATCTTAAAAGCTACCGTGGCAGCACCGCCAATAGTGATAGCAAAGTACCACTTGCTGGTGAGGAAGTGACTGAACGCCATAAGAGCCCGGGTGAGCCCCGGCATATCCGTCTCCTTCATGCCCATATCAAGGAAGAGCTGCATGAACTTTGGAAGAATAAAGGTTACCATACCAAGAACCGCAATAACGGCCACAGTCATAACTATGGTAGGATATGTCATGGCGCCTTTAACTTTGCGCTTCATTTCCATGTCTTTTTCAAGGAATCCGGAGAGCCTCTGCAAGCTGTCATCCAGCGCTCCGCCAATCTCGCCGGCATGTATAAGACCAACGAACAGGTTGTTAAATACGCTGGGATGCTTGCCAAGCGCCTTCGTAAGCGTCTGCCCGCTCTGGACGTCGGATTCGACTTCCTGGATTACCCTTTTAAGCTTGGGACTTGACGCCTGCTGACCCAGTACGTTAAGACACCGTACAAGAGAAACGCCTGCATCTACCATGGTAGAGAACTGGCGGCAGAAGATTGAGAGGTCGGCAAGCTTTACTTTGCCGAACCCTCCGCCGGAAAACTTGGGTTTGGGTGGCTTGGCAGTCTTTATTTTTATAACAGATAGCCCTTGTTCCTGCAGCTTGCGAACAACAGCCGTCTGATCATCGCCTTCCATGAGTCCTTCTTGAACGGCGCCGGCGGCATTCTTTACTGTGTATGCAAAGGTTGCCATCTGAATCACCTCTTCATATTCCGTAAAAATACTTAGCAACTAGTGTAAACTTAAATATGTCCTGGATACTTCGGCCGCAGAGCACTTTAGTGCGCCGCGGGCGTTGCCCTGTTTGAACTTGAAAATCCAAGTTTACAGATTACTTCACTAAAAAAGTTTATGATGTTTGGCCATGCTTC
>CALNCU010000053.1 GCA_937875395.1 uncultured Armatimonadota bacterium
TGCCTAGTTTTACACCGGCAGGGCGCCCCGGGAGCCAGAGCACCGTTTTACCGGTAATATCAAGGCCCGCGTAGTCATTATATCCGCTGGATGGGTCAGAGATGCCGTAGCCCACAAAGACTACCTTTGAACTTACAGAGAGCCCGCCGCGGCCGTTATAATCACGGTAGGCAAAGGTTCTGTTTTGCTTTTTGCCGCCCGCCGTGTAGCTTATTCTGGCTTTTATCTGATCCGGGCTTTCCACCAGGGAGTAACGCATGGTGAGCGGCTGCTTCATCCCGCCCAAAACAGGGTCTGCGGATAAGCCTATGGATTCCATCTCCCTTGCCAGGTAGTCTGCAACCAGGTAATGCTCCGGGCTGCCCGCCCTTCGGCCTGCAAAATCATCACCGCACATGCGTTCGACTGTATTCATGATTCTGGCGGAATCTACCATGCCTGCAAGACGTTCCTCCGGCGATGTAAGGGCAGCCTGAGAGGGGATGGCGCAAAACAGCGCTGCTGCAAGAAGGATTGCTTGAAAAAGACAAAATCGAAGGTTTTTCAATCCGGGTACTCCTGTTATTACGGGGGGTGCGTCCGGCAAATTAAATCTGCGGGGCGCAGTCTTTCAATGAGGTTCCGGGGTTTGCACAAAAACCGCCGGAACTCCTGAGGCTGATTGTATCACTTATTGATGAGCTAGTCTATAGGCATTTTATTGCAGGTAGATATTTGCGGGTGATTAGATGCCCTCACAGGCTTTGACAGGGATCAACGGGACTCTTCTTCACAGGCAAAGGCGCTGTGCTGGTGGATGGATTCCTCCGCCTCACATTCAACGGAGAACCATTTAATGCGTTCATCCTGCCTAAGCTCAAGGACGCAATCCCGCACAACATCTTCTACAAATTTGGGGTTTCTGAAGGCGTGCTCCGTTACGTATTTTTCATCCTCCCGTTTGAGGAGGGGGAAGATATCCATGCTGCCCTGTTTTTCCAGCAGGCGCACTAAATCTTCTATCCATATAAACCTGCCGGGCGTAAAACACACGCGCGCGCGGATGGTGGCCCGCTGGTTGTGCGCCCCAATCTCTGATATGGCCTGGCTGCACGGGCAGACCGTTGTTACCGGCACGGAAACCCCAAGCTTGGATATCATGCCGTCATCGCTCATATCGCCAATAAAGGTGCTGTCGTACCCCAGGATTCCCGTAAGGCCGGAGACGGGGGCCTGTTTTTCTATGAAGTACTTAAATTTTATGGAGATATGCGCCGTCTCTGCCTCAAGCAGGGTTCGGGTCTGCGTAAGAATTTTGCGAATCTCCGGGTCGGATACCGGGCGGTTCCTCCACTCTTCAAGTATTTCTATGAACCGGCTCATATGCGTTCCCTTAAAGTAGTGGGGGAGGTTTGCAAACAGGTCTACCGTGGCAAGCACGGTCTGGTGCCCGTTATCCTTCACCTTTATCTGAAAAGGAAGGATAACTCCCTTTACGCCCACGCTTTGCAGCGGCACCTCCCGCCTGTCTTTGCGGCTTTGGGTATCTTCCAGTTGGCTGGGTATTAAAGTCATGTTACTTCTCTTTCATAATCTGTGCAATAGAGGCTTCTGTCTGAAGTGCCGCCCCTGCTTTTGCAAAGAAGCTGTTTCTTGCCTTCCAATCCTCACCAAATGCCGCCATGCTCTCTTCGCTTAGGTACCCGAAGGATGCGTAGCGTGCAAGTGCGGTGTGCCCGTATATGCACCGGGCGCCGGTCATAAAATCATCTGCATACGGCGCAAGTTCCGGGGCGGAGAAGTTATCTACAAACGGCAGGCCGGCTTTGTTCATCTCTGTGCCTGCTATTACTGGCATGTTAAAATGCCGGCACGCTTCTATAAACTCCTTAAGTTTACGTGTTTTAATGGCTTTCTGTTCCGGGTCTTTAATGTTCCAGTTTCTATCCGGTATAATGTTGGCCGCCCGCACTCCTTTGGAGATGAGGAGTTCAAGGTAGGCCATTGCGTCTTCTTCCCCGGGGTTGGTGCCGTCAAGCCATGTGGCGGTGGGGATTGCGCCCATGCCATGAATCATTCTTACTGCATCTTCTATGGCCGGGAAACTTCCGCTCTCTGGGGCAATATAACCAACGCCGCCGTATTTCATAAGTTTGGCGCGCATCTTGTCGTGGAATTTTGGGGTGTCTGCAATAAGCGCAGATGCTTCATCCGGCGTAATTCCAAGTTTTACCGCCCAGAATGCGGCAACCTTGGCCGCGTCTCCGCCTAATACGCTCTTTGCCTTTAAGTCGTACGCAAGGAGCAGGTGGCGTTCTGTGGCGTTCCCTGCCGGGGTGAGGGGCGTTACATCGGCATCATAAGAGAGCGTTATGGGGTTAAGGTATGCGTTTATCCGCTCTACCATGGCAAGGTTTCTATCCCTTGCCGTGTTCCGCATGGATAAGAGGATTTGCTCCGCCCGGCTCCCGGGCTTGGGATGCCGGTAGCAACCGGAGGCCATGAAGTAGGCGACTCCGGGCTCGTTGGGGCTGCTTATTACTTTATCTGAAAGCTCGTTAATAAAGACCCTGGTCTCAAGGCCGACCGTTGTTTTTAGCCCCAAAAGCTCTCCGACATCCAGAAACTCATCCATCCCGTCCAGAACATCAAAATCTACTATGCCGGAGATTTCAAGCCCGTATTTCAGGCTCTCCCAGGCTATTCTGGATGGAGACCAGCCGTTTGCATTAAAGGAAAAGAATGTGTGGTAGTGCAGGTTGCTCTCTGCCTTAACCGGGGGGATGCTTATGCCGCCGGATTCCACCATGCCCAGGATATCTCTTAATGCCTGTCGACGCGTCCCGGCGTCAAAGCTGTCCAAACGCTCAAGAAGAGCCTTCTCACCCTCTGCCAAAACCGTATACCCCCTGTATATTTATGGGATTATGGATGCCCCATGTCCCCGTTATTTCTCTATAGAAAGCATACAACCTACGGCATGCGGCGGTCAAGTCTTGAGAATGGGGTTGCGGAGGCCGGGGGAATATGCGCTGGTAACAGGAAATACCAGGACAACCGGTATTCTTAATAATATTAAAAACTATTGACATTCCGGCAGCTTATGGTATAATCAACTATAGTCAACCGGTTGTCTTGAATTGAACCATCAGATAGCCTGATTTAGTATAGTAGAGAGTAAGGTTAATGGTATTCAAAGAAACAAATTCATCCGTAACACTACAGGAGATTGCATCTCATTGCGGCGTTACAAAGGGAACAGTCTCCCGTGCCTTGCGCGGAGACCTTGCTCACGTTGGGCCGGAGACCATTAAACGGATTAAGACGGCAGCCAGGGAGCTGGGTTATAATCCCGGCTCAAACCATGATGCCCGCCGCCTGGCTTTGCGCAAGGGAAACCGGCCGATAATCAACAATACCATAGGACTCCTGCTTCCACGCAAATACGGCTATGACTGCAACTACTATATGATTTTATTCAATAGCATACTTGAAATGCTGATGCCCAAACACTTCGGGCTTCTTGTGGCGCATATCTGTCACGATACCAGGGCAGAAGACCTGCCATACGCTTTTCGGCGCGATGAGATTGACGGCTTCATAGCATGCGATGAAAACTTTCACCCATATATAATGGGTGAAATGATTAAATCGTATAGTTCTGTTAAACGGCCGGCCGTATCCATGATCTACCGTATCCCCGGTTGTTCATCAGTTGTACCGGATCACCAGATGGCCGGGTATCTGCTGGCCCGGCACCTCCTCTCGCTGGGCCACCGGCATATAATGCATTTTATTCCCAGCAATACCCCGCCATATCATCCGCATGCATTGCGCATGGCAGGATATCGCCAGGCATACTATGAGATACATCTAAACCCGGACAGCTACCTGCAATGCGGCCTACTTGAGAACGATGCATACAGCGATGTGGCAAACACCGTGCGTACTCTTATCAGGCGCTCTGAAATTACGGCTGTGCTGGCCCCATATGATAATTATGCAGTCAGGCTTATCGGCCTGCTGGCGCAGTGCGGGAAGCGCGTACCGGAAGATATAAGTATAGTGGGAATGGATGATACTGATCCTGCACAAAACGAACATGGAGAGAATATTCTCACTACCGTTCAAATGCCCTTGCGGGAGATAGGCAGGCAGGCGGCAGAACTTATGCTCCATAAAGTGCTGGAAAAAGAATCTGAGGATATTACTATAATGCTGCCTGTGGAACTGATGGAGCGTGCGTCTACATGCCCACCCAGGCAGTTAAAGGGCTAGCGTTAATATATATGCTGCCATGCTTTGCAGTATAACCACAGCAATACAGAATAACACAATAGAGGTGAAAAATGAGAAAGTTCTCAAAGGGGTTCACTCTCATAGAATTACTCGTAGTTATAGCTATTATAGCAATACTAGCCGCAATACTATTCCCTGTTTTTGCAAAGGCCAGGGAGAAGGCTAAACAGTCTACATGCACCAATAACTTGAAACAGCTGTCAACAGCGCTTCAGATGTACAGCCAGGACTATGACGGATATATAGCATTATTTATCAAGGGCCAATTATGGTCGCAGATTTTATATGGCTGCGGATATGTAAAAGATGTTAAAGTCTTTTATTGCCCATCGCTTTTTCCGGCTGGAAAAAATATTACTCCTGCAAATTGGGGGAGCACTATTACCACCTCAAACGGTGACACAAGCAGGTACTATGCAGAAACATATGGCATCTACTGCCCATCATATGGCTTTGCAAGTTATACACAGGCATATCAGGATATAATTGATAACCAAGCTGGCCAGAACACCATTATCATGAAACCGGATGCCGTACCCGCCACTTCCAACTATATCATAATCGCCGAGGCGTCTTATCATACGGCTGCCACAGGATGCGTATATCAAACATACCGGTTTGGACAAGGTGTTACTTCCAATGCAGTGCTGGATTTAGCCAGGCATAATGGAATGATGCAGGCAGTATTCCTTGACGGGCACGTGGAGGCATGCAACAGGACAAGGTTGGATACTTCAACACTCAAGGGCTGTAATATAAATATATGGGATGGAAAAAGCAAAACAAATCTGTCTCAGTAAAAGAAGGCTTGCACATGCAGCAAGAGATAAGGAGGAACTATGAACGTAAAGAGGCTCTTGAAAGGACTTTCGGCAACGCTGCTATTCCTTTTGGTACCGGCAGCTATGTCTCACTCCGCCGATAATCTCACCAAGGATGTAAACCTAATCACCAACCCTGGCTTTGAGATGGAGGACCCTGCTAAGCCCGGCAAACCAGAGGGCTGGATGTTCGTTGCGCGCCGTATAGATGAAGGCGGTATGAGCCTGGTAGATGATATAGTCAAATCCGGTAAAAAATCCGTAAGGCTGGCGGCATTAAAGTACACTCCGCCCGGGCCATCCAGCCCTCTGGATGGCGTCTCTATAATATCCGACCGTTACCCTGCGCCCCCGGCTCAGTCCATTATGAAGGTATCAGGATGGCTGAAAGCACAGGATATTAAAATGGGCAAGGCAGGCTGGCACAAACTGGTGTTTACCGCAAATGTCTGGGACGAAAAGGGCGCCCGTCTGAAATACTGGGATATCATCAGCACAGAAGGAACGTTCGAATGGAAGAAATTTGAGCGCAAGATAGTTATTCCAGAAGGCGCAAAGACAATATCGTTGCAGGTAAGACTTGTAGCCTGCACCGGTACGGCATGGGTTGATGATGTGGAGCTTAAACTAGTCAGCCTTCCGCCAAACCACGGCGCAATTATGCAACAGGCAAAGACTGTTGACGGACTGGTGGTGTTTCCACATCCATGGAAACTCCAGGACAGCAAAAAGAAAATAGAATTGGCGGAACTATCACTCTCAATACCAGAGAAAGACAGCAACTTTAAGGATGCCCTGTTTACGTGGCTGGATGCAGAAGGCATCAGCTACCATCTTGCATCCCTTGATGAAGAGAAGGCCGCCACCGGCGGCCTTCTCTTTGCATCAGACAGTTCATCAAAAGCAATATCAGACCGTCTTTCCTTAGCTTATCACGGCGCAAACTTGAAAGATTTGGGAGACCAGGGATATTTCCTTTCGGTTGCAAGCAAGGATGGAAAACCTTCAATATTCATAGGCGCAAATACCGAGCAGGGAAGGTTCTACGCGCTTCAATCACTAAAGCAACTCCTCTCAAGGAAGGATGGGCGCTCCCTGATTGCGGAGACAAATATACTGGATAAGCCTGCCTTCTCCCGCCGTGGAATTGCCATGGGGCCGTGGTGGTTCAACAAAAAAGACATTGCCATTGAGCGCTTGGTAAACCTTAAATGCAACTATGTATGGCAACCGCTGCCCAGTAAAAATACCTGGCGCCAGCCTCTGGCGGAAACACAGAAGAAGGCCCTATCTGAATATGTAGAGGCCTGCCGCAAGAACTTCATCACTCCGGCCGTTTCGGTTGCGCCCCGCGGCACTCCCCCCGTGCAGTATTCGTCGGACGCAGATATCAATCTGATGTTAGACAAGCTAAGTGATCTTTATAATGTGGGTTACCGGGATTTTGGAATCAACTTTGACGACTTGCAGAATATAGAGCAGGAGCGCCTGGTGGTTCCCGCAGATATCAAAAAGTTTGATAACAATATAGGCAAAGCGCATGTCTGCTTTGTAAATGAAGTATACAAGAGATTCAGGGAAAAGCACCCGGATATAAACTTCGGCGTGATCCCTATGGTCTACAGCCGTTTTTGCAGCCTGCCGGATGAGAGCCCGGATTACGCAAATAAGGCATACTTAAGGGAGCTTTCCAACCTGCCGCCGGAAATAACATTTGTCTCCTGTCCTGTGGGCATGGAGGCTATCCATGAAGTGACCAGACTTACCAAGCGTCCGCCTCTTATCTGGGACAACTTCTTTGCCACGTGGTCGGACAAGGGGATTGTGCCCGTATTTGTCCCTCCTTTTCACTGGACAAACGGCTTGAAAGATTCGGATATAAAGGGCTACA
>CALNCU010000054.1 GCA_937875395.1 uncultured Armatimonadota bacterium
GAATCCGCTCTCTGGAGATGCGTAAGGGGCAATCTTCAGGTTGTACGTATAGGTAGAGAAGTTTGCCACAATAACAAGGAAGGCGCGGGCTTTATACGTCTCTTCCGGCATTTCAAGGGTGATATTTGTAGCAGAGTAACGCGCAAGCGTTTCCAGACCCTTGAGCACGTAGGCGGATGCGCCCAGAATATCCTTTACCGGTTTGAACACATGCGCCACCACCTCTGCATCAAACCCCAGCCCGGCCATTAAAACAAAGTGATGATTGTTAGCTATGCCCAGGTCTATGTGCTTGACCCTGCCTTCTGCAATTACCTCAACGGCTTTCTTAACATTAAACGGTATGCCCAGTTCCCGCGCGCACACGTTTACCGTGCCTGCAGGCAGCACTCCAAGGGTTGCGCCGGTGCCTGCTATTCCGTTTATCACTTCGTTTACTGTGCCGTCGCCGCCAACAGCTACAACCGTTTCTGCGCCCTTTTCTACCGCATTGCGGGCAAGTACGGTGCCGTCGCCCGGCTTCTCTGTTACGTAAGAATCGCAGTGCACGCCCCTGGATGCAAACCCCCTATACAGCCGGTCTTTTAGTGCAACCGGTTTACCTTTGTTAGCCGTTGGGTTAATAATAATTGCAACTCTCATAAAACTTGAATACGCCCTTTCAGCTGCATTGCGGCCCCCGCTGCAATGCAGGAGATTGCGAATATTTAATGCAGAACAGTTATACCTGAATTTACCCAGGGATACAGCCCAAATACTCAATATATAATATAATTACAGCACCTGTTCAGGCTTGTCAACATATCCCGGAATACGGCAGAGAAACCCTTGCATTGTGCACTCCAAAGCGCTATTATGTGGGGAGGTCAAAGTTTGGTTTAATTATAACCATAATAAATATGATTAAAACGGCATAGGCCAACCTTATGCTTACTAGAAATTCCGGAGGTCTTAATGCTGATCTGGTTGAGGCGGCTGCTTATAGGCAGTCCCCTTCCTTCATCCCGGGCAATGCATGAACGGCTTACAAAGATACTTGCGCTGCCCGTGTTTGCATCCGATGCTATTTCATCCGTTGCATACGCAACCGAAGAAATACTCCTTGGATTGGTGATTCTTGGCACAACAGTTATTACAGATACGGCAATTACACTATACATTGCCCTTGCAATTGTGGGGCTGCTGGTAATTGTTGCAACATCATACCGACAGACAATCTTTGCCTACCCCGGCGGCGGCGGATCATATATAGTGGCAAAGGATAACCTGGGGATGTATCCGGGGCTGGTTGCCGGGGCATCCATTATGATAGACTACGTGCTTACCGTGGCTGTAAGTATCTCATCCGGAGTGGCGGCCATACTCTCTTTTATACCGCAGTATCAACCTTATACCGTATGGATTGCAGTGGGAGCAGTAGCCTTTATTGCACTTGCAAACCTTAGAGGCATGAGGGAATCAGGTACTCTATTTGCCCTGCCCACCTACACATTTGTTGCCACCGCGCTGATACTTGTGGGCATTGGCATATACAAAATGCTTACTACCGGTTTCACCGTTCCGCCACCGCCGGCAAGCGCAGTCCCGCCGCCGGTGCATATGGGAGCATCCGGCGCGCTCTTCCTCTTCATAGTCTTAAGAGCCTTTGCAAGCGGATGCTCTGCCATGACCGGCACAGAAGCCATAAGCGACGGCGTCCCGGCATTCAGACCGCCGGAATCTAAAAACGCAGCCGCCACCCTGGTTGCAATGGCCATCCTGCTTGGCATAGTCTTTCTTGGAACGGCGTTTCTGGCATGGAAAGCGCAAGTCATCCCCATGAGCCAGACTGCCGAGGGGTACCAGACCGTATTCTCCCAGATTGCCTCTGCGCTTGTAGGGCGGAGCTGGTTCTACTATCTGTTCCAGGGAGCAACGGCCGGTATACTGCTTCTGGCGGCAAATACCAGCTTTGCAGATTTCCCAAGGCTTGGCTCAATTATGGCGCGCGACCGATTTCTGCCGCGCCAGCTCTATAATGTGGGGGACAGGCTGGTCTTTTCCAACGGGATAATCCTACTTGCGCTGATTGCCTCCGGTCTTATAATAGTTTTTCACGGCGTTGTTAACTCGCTGATCCCGCTCTATGCCATTGGAGTCTTTCTCTCCTTCACGCTCTCCCAGGCGGGTATGGCCCGGCGCCTGGCCAAGCGTAAAGAGCAAGGCTGGCGGGTGCGCGTGGCAATAAGCAGCCTGGGGGCAACAATAACTGCAATAGTAGCCCTTGTGCAGGCCATAACAAAGTTTACCGAAGGCGCATGGATAGTGCTTGTGCTTATTCCCGCCTTTGTTTACTTTTTCTCAAAAATTCATACACACTATATAGAGCTGGGCAACCAGTTAAGGCTTACGCCGGAGGACAAATTCACCCATATAAGCAATATTGTTCTGGTGCTCACGCCGTCTCTGCACAGGGGTGTGCTGCCTGCGCTTGAATACGCCAAGGGGCTTTCCCCGGATGTACGGGCCATACATATAGAGACGGACCCTATTGATACAAACCTGATGGAGCAGAGATGGGAACGCTGGGGAGGCGGCCTGCCGCTTATTATACTTGAATCTCAGTACCGCACACTTGTGGGGCCGCTTCTGGAGTACCTGGCAGAAGTAAAAAAAGAAAAACCGAACGCAGTAGTAACGGTGGTTATCCCGGAGTTTGTTCCGGCCAAGTGGTGGCATAAACTGCTGCATAACCAATCCGGCCTGCTGCTTAAATTTGTGCTGCTCTTCCAAAGAAACATTGTTACCGTTAATGTGCGGTATTATGTAAGTGGTTAGAGGTTAAAGTTGACATGATTATACAAACCAGAGGAGACGTAATAATCCTTAAAGGCGCGCTCACAGAAAACCAGTGGCCATCAATCCGTTCGGCAGTGAGCCTGCTCCTTGAGAGTTATCCTTCAGGGGTTGTGATAGATGCAAGCGAGCTTGTAGAGGTTACAGAGGCGGGCGCACATACGTTTTTAGATGCAAGCAACTTTATTCAGGCTCAAAATGCCCGGGTAGTGGTCTCCGGCCTGTCGGATGATATTCTGGCAGAGATTAGAAAGGTGCCCGGAATAAGATCACAGCTGGTAATAGCCGGCTCTGTAGATGAGGCGCGCGAATCCATTGAATCAGGCGGGGCTGTCCCGGTCTCCGCCAAACCCGGGCCAAGAGTGCTTGTTCCGCTTATAGGCGCATGGGAGAAAGCCCTGCATTTTGCCGCCGTTGAAGCCGCCGGAAGAAAGGCGGAACTCCACCTGCTCTATGTGCTTGTCATCCCGCGGAACCAGCCGCTGGGCGTACCGGACCCAGAGCAGGAGCATGAGGCGCAGCACGCTCTTACAGAGGCAGAAACAATGCTGCATCGCAGCCGCGTGCGAGTGGTAAAGGTTACCACCCGCGCACGGGAGGCCGTGGAAGGCGCCGCAAAATATGCCGCCGAAACAAAACCGGATCTTCTTGCAGTGGCATACCATAAAGACAATGTAATAAAGGGTGGAGCAAACAGCTCCGTAGTAGATATCCTCTGTCACGAAGTACCGGGGGATGTAGCAATCTACTGCGTAAACCCGTAATCCGTCCGGTTGGTTACAATTCCATCCCTAAGATTGATGGTTAATCGGGAGAATTTGATAATGTATGAATATGATGTTGTAATCATAGGTGGCGGTACTGCCGGCGTGGTAGCCGGAATACAGGCCGGTAGAGCGGGTGCCAAGTGCCTGCTTATAGAGAAATCCGGTATTCTTGGCGGTACAATCACCCTGGCCGGAGTCAACTTTCCAGGGCTGTTTCATGCCTGGGGTAAACAGGTAATAGCCGGTATAGGGTGGGAACTGGTTAGCCAATGCAAAAAAGAATGCAGGGAATACTTACAAGATTTCAGTAGCATTCCTAATTCGCACGTTGAACAACAGATTAGGATTAACCCTGCCATCTTCGCTGCATTATGCGATGAAGCAATTGCAGACGCGCATGTTACGCTTCTTTTGCATTCCATGATTGCTTCAGTAGCTCCATATAAGAACGGCTGGCAGCTTACGCTTTGCACGAAAACCGGCCTTCTCAAAACATCTGCCAATGTTTTAATTGATTGCACAGGCGATGCCAATGCTGTGTCAATTGCCGGGTTCCCTCTGAGAGTTCCAACAGGGTGCCAGCCAGCCACTTTAATGAGCCATGCATCCGGCTATTCGGCCGATAAAGTTGATATAGATTCAGCCACCAAAAACTATGATAATCAAGTGCAGCAGGGTAAGTTGAAATATACGGATGCAGGATGGCATAGTGATTGCATATCTATGAAAAGGTGGCTGGATCTAGCCGGAGATAACGCCGGCCACATTACCGGTATCAATGCCAGGGATAGCAAAGGAAAGACAATTCTGGAAGTAGAAGCACGTAAGTCCATGCTTAGATTATACAGATTCCTCAAAACGCAACGCGGGCTGGAAAACTTGAATATCGATTCTATTGCATCAGAATGCGGAGTAAGGGAGACTGCCACAATAATAGGGAAGAAAACCGTCACGGAAGACGATTATGTTTCCGGGAGAATCTGGGAGGATGCTGTCTGCTACTCTTTTTACCCCATAGACTTACACACAGCAGATGGCACGGGACTGGATTGCCGCCCTCTTGCCAAAGGGATAGTACCTACCATCCCAAGAGGCGCAATGCTACCGCAAGATAGCAAAAACTTAATTGCTGCCGGACGCTGCCTATCCAGCGATCGGCTGGCTAACTCCGCACTTCGCACGCAGGCCACATGTATGGCTACCGGACAGGCTGCCGGAGCCATGGCTGCATTAGCCGTACAAACAGGCAAAGATGTAGAGGCCTTATGTATTAATGAGATACATACTCTGCTTAAGGCCCATGCAGCCATAGTCCCTAATTTACCCTAATATACAAATACTTTTTTACTAATTATTTCTTAACTACCGTGCCTGTAAGCGTCTCAAGCGCCTGGATAACGGAACAGTAATCCGACTCCGGGTCTGCAAAGGATTTTGCCTGCCCAAAAAGCTCCTTCACGGCTGCCGTAACCGGCAGAGGCGTGTTTGTTGCATATGCGGCGGACATCATAAGGTTCAGGTCTTTGTGTATAAGTTTAAGGGCAAAGTTTGTACTGAAATCCCGGTCTAAAATGCAGCCCCCCTTCCACTCATAAAGGCGGCTGCCTGCTATGCTTGAATTAACGGCGTCCAGGACTAAACCGGGATCAAGTCCGGCCCTGGTGCCAAGCATAAGTGTTTCCGCAAGCGCGGCGGCAGAGTGGGCTATAACCAGGTTGAAGCAGAGTTTAAGCGCCGCTCCCTTGCCGGTATCGCCTGCATGCACTATCTTATTGCCCACACGCATAAGAAGGGGCTTAACCTTCTCCAGCACGGCTTTATCTCCGCCCACCATAAGCACAAGAGTTCCGGCCTCCGCCGCATCCCGGCTGCCGCCTACGGGAGAATCCAGAAAATCTGCACCCTTCCCCTTTGCGGCTGATGCAAGCTTTAGGGAGGTTGACGGGTCTACCGTGCTGCAATCTATAAGCACAGCACCCTCCCCCAACCCTTCTATAACGCCGTCCCTTCCAAAAGCAACAAGCTCAACCGCCGGCGGGTCTGAGAGCATGGTAATTACAATATCTGCACCTGCGGCAGCATCCTTTGGCGTATCTGCCACGCGTGCGCCCATCTTTGTAAATTCATCGGTTTTGCTGCGGGTGCGGTTCCACACGGTAAGCGGATATCCTGCACCTGCAATATTTATGGCCATACCGCGGCCCATTATGCCAAGTCCAATAACAGCTACTCTCTCCACATTTATCCTCCCCATGGGTTCTTGTCTATATAACTATTCAACAGATATCTGCATTTCCCTCTCTGATAAAACTTCACGCCTTAAGACCACTCTGTTATAATAATAGTCGGCGGCTGAATAGAAAGAAACGGTACCATAGATCAGATGATGGATGAAAGTAAAAAATGAGTAATCGGCAGAAAAATTTTAAGGAACAGGCAGTAAGGCTTATCACCCAGAGCTTAGAGAATGCAAGCGCAGAGCATCCTCTGGATCTGCACGGCATTATGAATGTAGAGCGGCCGTCTCTTGGCAATACGGTTCCCGTGCATATCTACAGAACAGTAAGGCTGTTTGCGCTAAGGGAGGCGCTGGGGGCGGATGTCTCTTCTGCCGTGCTTAAGATTTGTGGCCGGTCTGCGGCTGCGCGGCTTGGCATCTCTACGGTGCCGGAGCTTGTTCAAATAATGAACCAGTTCTGCCTTTGCCGGGCAGAGATAGAATCTGAATCCTCACGCAAGGTTGTAATTACTGCCGAAGAATGCGCCACGTGCGCCGGGGTTCCGCCCATAGGGGAGCCGCTCTGCCACTTTGAGTCCGGGCTGATTGAAGGCGCACTCTCCGGCGCCCTTGCCCAACAGGTGCAGGTTACGGAGACGAAGTGCTGGGGGCTTGGGGATAGGATATGCCGATGGGTGGCGACTCCATGCAAAACATCGTCCGGCGACGACTCCCTTGAAGCGGTTATATCCCTTGTGGGGCACACGGCTACGCAGATGAAAAACGCGCTGGTGGTAAGCCGCAAGAACAGGGAACTGCGGGAGGCCTACCACCGGCTCAGGGAATCTGAACGGCTAAAGAACGATTTGGTGCATATGGTGGTTCATGATCTTAGGGTGCCGCTAACGGCCATAACCGCCTCTCTTCAGACGCTGAGAGAGCTGGAGGATGGAAAGCTGGGCCGGCAGCAGAAAAATCTGCTGGACATCTCTATCTCCGGGGCGGATTCCCTTATGCAGATGATTAATGACATTCTGGATATAGCAAAACTTGAAGAACGCAGGCTCGTTATAAAAAAAGAACCATCCAATCTAAAGAGCATTATTGAAAAATCCATGGAGCAGCTTGGCATTGTGGCAGCCAGAAGGAAGGTACAGCTGTTAACCAATCTGCCCGGCTCTCTTCCAAGTATCCCCGCAGATGCAGACCGGATGCACAGGGTTGTTATGAACCTGCTCTCAAATGCGCTGCATCACACACCCAGAGGCGGCAGGGTATCTGTTACCGCAGGCGTCACCGGCAACAATCTTATGCGGATAAGCGTGCATGATACCGGCGAAGGTATTCCCCATGATGCCCTTGAGCGCATCTTTGATAAGTTTGCACAGGTAGAATCCTGCAAGACCAGAAGGCGTTCCTCAAGCGGGCTGGGGCTTACCTTTTGCAAGCTGGTTGTAGAGGCGCATGGCGGCAGCATATGGGCGGAAAGCAAACCGGACGACGGCTCAACCATCCACTTTGAACTCCCCCTTGAATAGAAAACTCTATTCAGCCCGGCAGCGGAGAAGATTTAATCACCTGTCCAGGCAACGGCCTCTATCTCCACCATTACATCCCTGGGCAGACGGGAGACTTCTACTGCTGCGCGTGCCGGAGATTCCGTGCCAAAATACCCGGCGTACACCTGGTTCATGGCAGAAAAATCCTTCATATCTGCAAGATACACCGTGGTTTTTACTACATTATCAAGTCCGGCGCCGGAATCGTTCAGTATGCATTTAATATTCTGCAGCACCCTGTCCGTTTGGGCGGCTATGTCCCCTTCCACAATATCCCCTGTCTCCGGGCTGATGGGAATCTGGCCTGAAACAAAGATAAACCCGCCCGCCTTAACCGCCTGGGAGTATGGGCCTATTGCCTGGGGTGCTCTTGACGTTTTAATAATCTCTTTCACTATCTGTCTCCTGAAATCTAAGAAAGTCCGGTAATTATGCCGGTTGAATCTACATCTATATGCTCTGCCGCGGGACTTTTGGGGAGTCCGGGCATGGTCATAATGCGCCCCGTATAGGCGACTATAAACCCTGCCCCGGCAGATACTTTTATATCTTTCACGGTAATCTTAAATCCCTCCGGGCGGCCAAGGAGCGACGGGTCATCAGAGAGTGAGTATTGCGTCTTTGCCATACAAATGGGCAGGCCTCCAAACCCCAGCCGCTCCAGCTGCTCTATATTCTTATCTGCCTCATCCGTGAATATAATCCTTGATGCGCCGTAGATGTTTGTTGCTATGCACTCTATCTTCTCTTTAACAGGCTTCCCCGGGTTGTATAATGGATGAAACTCGCCGGGGTTTGATGCGGCATCCAGGACTATCCGGGCAAGATCAAGCCCGCCTACGCCGCCCTTCTCCCATACATCCGACACGGCAACCGGAAGCCCCTGCTCTTTGCACCGGGAAAGCAGATAATCTACTTCGGTCTGCGTATCGCTGGAAAAACGGTTTATGCAGATAACAATTGGAGGGCCGTAGAGCCTCATATTCTCACAGTGCTTCAACAGGTTTGGCACCCCTCTGCCAAGGGCCGGGATATCTTCTTTGGAAAGATCCGTTTTAGGCACGCCGCCGTGCATCTTCAGCGCGCGCACAGTTGCCACAATAACGGTGGCATCCGGGCGCACCCCGGCGGCGGGACAGACTATATCCATAAACTTCTCCGCCCCCAGGTCAGAGCCGAACCCGGCCTCCGTTACCACGTAGTCTGCAAGCCCCATGTTTCCAAACGAGCCGCCGTGCACAAAGGCAGGAGTCCCCTCAAGCGTTTGAACCAGGTTTGGAAGCAGGGCGTCCTTCAGCACTGCGGTCATGGCTCCGTTTGCGCAAAGGTCTGCCGCTGTAGCAGGGGTTCCATCTTTTTTGAACCCTACTATAATCCGGCCCAGCCGCTCCCTTAAATCCATAAGATTGTTAGAAAGGCAGAGCGTAGCCATAATCTCTGAAGCTGCGGTTATATCAAACCCGGACTCTCTGGGAACGCCGCTAGACTTTCCGCCAAGCCCTATAACAATATTGCGCAGGGCGCGGTCGTTTACATCCAGAACACGCTTCCACTGTATGGTGCGGGAGTCCATGCCAAGCTGGTTTCCGTGCTGCAGGTGGTTATCCGTCATGGCGGAAAGCAGGTTATGCGCCATGGTGACGGCGTGGAAATCTCCGGTAAAGTGCAGGTTTATCTCTTCCATTGGGATCACCTGGGCCCAGCCGCCCCCGGCAGCGCCGCCTTTAATCCCAAAACAAGGGCCAAACGAAGGCTCCCTTATGGCTATGCAGGCATTCTTCCCAAGCTGGTGAAGGGCGTCTCCAAGCCCCACGGTGACGGTAGTCTTTCCTTCGCCAGCCGGGGTTGGAGTGATGGCCGTAACAAGAATAAGCTTGCCGGGGGGACGCCCTTCAAGGCGTTTCATAATATTAAGAGATACCTTGGCTTTGAAATTGCCGTACGGGAGCAGGTCTGAAGGTGAAAGTCCAAGCTTACCGGCAATTTCAACTATAGGTTCCGGCGTGGCATTTTGCGCTATTTCAACATCTGAAAGCATGTAAGCATACTCCAGTAAGAATTCAGCATATATATACTATCATATTGGCAAAGATACCGCAAAATCAGTACAGCCCGGATAGCTTTAACTGCGCCAGCCTAATAATGGAATCCTGCGTCACCATGCCTTTTATCTTGCCGTCATGCATAACAAGAAGCCGGTTGTTTCCATCCTCCGCCATGTGCATAAGGGCATCAAACGCATCATCGTTCTCGTCAATTATTATCTCTTCATCCACGGGTTTCACTATCTGCCGGACGGGGGTCTCTTTCCATTCCGACCTGGGGATATCCCGCACCTCATTCACAGTTATAATTCCAAGCAGGTTATCATCCTCTGTAACAGGATAGGCGGAGTAATTGTACTGGAGCAGGTAGTCATGGACAAACTGGTCTACGCTGGCCGCCGGGGATACATGGGGGAAATCCACCGTCATCACCCGGTGCACGTTTATGCCGGAGAGCGCCCGCCTTAATGCAAGCTGCTGATAGCTCTGCTGCGCGGCATTGTTTAGGAACCAGCCTATAAACACCAGCCACAGCCCGCTTAAAAATCCGCCCAGAAGCATCATCCAGAAGCCGCCGAATATGAACAGGTACGCTACCCCCTGCCCTACGCCGGATGCAATGCGCGTGGCCCTGTCAAGATTATCCATTGCAGACCAGAGGATGGCCCGGAGCACACGGCCCCCGTCAAGCGGAAAACCGGGGATCATGTTGAATATTCCAAGCACCAGGTTTATGATCCCCAGGTATGCGGCAATCTCGTACCCCAGCACCCCAAGCCTGGCCTTCCCTCCGTAGAATGCAATAAGCCAAAAGACCAGGGCCAGAACAAAGCTTGTAGCCGGGCCTGCAAGCGCCATCTTAAGCTCGGACTGCGGGGTTCTTGGCTCATCCTTCATCCTGGAGACGCCGCCGAATATAAAGAGCGTTATGCCGCCTATAGCTATTCCGTTCCGTTTTGCCACCACGCTGTGCATAAGTTCGTGCGCCAGCACGCTTGAAAAAAGCAGGAGCGCGGCTATAATCCCCCCAAGCCAGCTCATAGCCGGGGTTATTGATGGGTTCACCTGGGGGAAGTAGTAGTTGGCAAGCGTAAACACAATAAGCGCAAAAATGATAAACCAGCTTACATCTATGCTGATTGGAATGCCAAGCAATTTTCCAAGTCTAATATTCACGGCATTCATCTCCCTTTTGCCGCTGCATGGGCGGCATAATTTAGGAATGCACCAGCCCTTAAGTTCCGATGCCTGTCATGATTTAGTACCCCTCTGCAAGCCGGACAAAACCGGTTACCGGGCTTGAATGTTGTTTCAACTGATGATAAACTCGTTAGAATATGAAGAAGAGACTATGTGGAAAATACCCTTTAGTTGCGCTGTCCGTAATTATAGGATTATATATCTTACTCTCCGCACTTTATGCGCTGGGCCCGGATATTTGCCAACGTGCCTATTTGCTTGACCGATTGGGCCGCCGGGGGTATAATCGGATTGGCCGGTCTTTTACTGCCGGATGGAAGGAGATAAATTATGGCAACTGGGGTTGTCTTAACAGGTGTGCTTGCAGTTATAGCTCTGGCCGTGCTGTGGACTATTTTCATCTATAATCGGCTGGTAGTTCTAAGAAACAGAATAGATAATGCATGGTCTCAAATAGATGTTCAACTCCGCAGGCGGTACGATCTTATCCCTAACCTGGTAGAGACGGTAAAGGGTTACGCCACACATGAAAAGGAAGTCTTTGAAAAGGTAACCCAGGCGCGGGCGGCCATGACCGCTGCAACAACCGTTGCAGCGCAGGGCGAGGCGCAGAACCAGATTACGCAGGCGCTCAAAAGCCTGTTTGCGGTTGCAGAGGCCTACCCGGAGCTTAAGGCCAACGAAAATTTTATGATGCTCCAGGAAGAGCTCTCCGGTACGGAAAGCAAGATTGCATATGCCCGCCAGTTCTACAATGATACCGTAATGAGCTACAACACCACCATACAATCCTTTCCTGCAAACACCATTGCCGGAGCATTCGGTTTTAAAGAGCGGGAGTACTTCACCATGGAAGAATCCGCCCGGGAACCCATAAAAGTAAAGTTCTAGAAGAAGTAAAAAGTCCGGTTTTAAGCCATGTCCGGCCTATCTTGCCCGGACATGGTTTTTTCAATGTAGAATCCGGGAATTGTTAGGCAACATGTATAACGCAATATCATCTAACATATGGAAGTCATTTGCGCTTGTAGCCTTCTTTGTTGCGCTGATAACGGGAATAGGCTATGTCTTTGCGCACGCCCTGGAATCCCCGGCAATACTGCCCATTGCGGTTGTTGTAGCCGTTATATCTTCCGTGGGAAGCTACTACTACAGCGACCGAATGGTTCTTGCCGTATCTCATGCGCACCCGGCAACAAGGGAAGAGCACGCCCACCTTATAAACTCCGTGGAAGGCCTGGCGCTTGCAGCCGGGCTCCCCGCCCCTTCCATATACGTAATAGACGACCCATCCCCCAACGCATTTGCCACGGGACGGGATCCAAAGCACGCGGTCATCTGCGTTACAACCGGATTGATGGAGAAGCTTAACCGCATAGAACTGGAGGGCGTTATAGGCCACGAGATGTCCCATATAAAGGATTATGATATACGCCTTATGGCGCTTGTGGCGGTGCTGGCGGGGACAGTAGTGCTTATGTCGGATTGGATGCTTAGAAGCTTCTGGTTCCGCGGACGCAGAGACAACCGAAACGGAAACGCCATATTTGTGCTGCTGGCGCTGGTGCTTGCGCTGCTCTCGCCGCTTGCCGCCACCGTAATACAGCTTGCCGTCTCAAGAAACAGAGAGTATCTGGCAGATGCAGAGGGCGCAATGCTTACCCGGTACCCGGAAGGGCTAGCCAGCGTGCTGGAAAAGATAGATCAGGCGCCGGAACCGCTTAAAGAGGCCTCAAAAGCCACAGCCCACCTGTTTATTGCAAATCCGTTAAAAAAAGCTGATGGATTCCTGAGTTCGCTCTTCAGCACACACCCTCCCGTAGAAGAACGGATTCGCCGTTTAAGGACAATGTAAATGCATTCGGCCCCTTCCGATTCTTACGCATACAATCCCTTGGAGGTACGGCGCAACTTCCGGTTCCTTTTTGCGGATTGTATCTTTTTTATCTTCGGCATGGCCTTTATAGACCTATCCACCGTAATACCGGCCTTTCTCTCCACCGTTACGGAATCTTCGCTTGCAATAGGGCTGATCATGGCAATCCGTCCGGCAAGCCAGCTTATCCCCCAGCTCTGGGCGGCGCACTACCTAAGCGGGCGCACCCGGCATAAAAGTTATCTTATGAAGGTAGCATCGGCATCGCGGGTGGCAACATTGCTCTTTGCCCTTACGCTCTTTTTCTCCGGGCCGAAAGACCGGGGGCTTATGCTTACGGCATTCATAATCATGTTTGCAACCTTCTGGCTCTCCGAGGGGTTTTTGGGGGTATCGTGGACAGACCTTGCGGCAAAGACCATCCCGGAGCGGCTGAGGGGGAGGCTCTGGGGTTCCACTCAGGCAGTGGGCGGCCTGGGAGCTGCCCTGGCAGGACTTCTTGTGGCAAAAATCCTCTCTTCAAACGGTCTGCCATACCCTAAAAACTTTGCATTGCTGGTCTTTCTTGGATGGATTCTTTTCTCCATCAGTTTTACATTCCTCTCTTTTGTAAGAGAACCCGACGGCCCGGCAGAAAAGCAGAACGGGAGTTTTCTGGAGTACGCAAAGAGCATAAAAAGGATAATCAGCGCAGATGGCGAACTGAAACGGTTCCTGCTGGTGCAAATTCTATCTGCCTTCTACAACCTGCCCTTTGCATTCTACATAATCTACGCAAAAAAGGCATCCGGGCTGGGAGGAGGAGCTGTGGGGCTGCTGCTCTCTGCGCAACTGCTGGGCAGTGTGATATGGGGGGCGCTTGCCGGTTATATAAGCGACCGCAGGGGCCCAAAGTCGGCAATTATGCTCACTGCGCTTGCCGGTGTTGCCGCCCCGGCCCTTGCGCTTCTTGTAAAAGGCCAATCCATACCGCTCTGGATAATGATATTCTTCTTCCTGGGAGCCGTAAGCGGCAGCATTTACATAGGGCTTACAAATTATCTGCTGGAGATGTGCAAGCCTGGAGAGCGCCGGACGTACATAGGCATCATGAACACGGCTAACGCCCCTGCGCTTATCTTCCCGGTGCTGGGAGGAATTATTGTGCAGGAAGTCTCTTTTACGGCGGCGTTTGCACTAACCGCCGCCGCCATTACCCTTGCGCTTATCCTTGCCTCTACATTAAAATCCGGCTGCAGGGCACAGGCTTAAAACTCCATAACCCGCATAAGTAGCCCGGTGATAAGCTTGGGATAAAAGAAGGTGGATTTCTGGGGCATCTTGTCTCCGGCGGCCGCCACGGCATCAACCTCATCCACGCGGGTGGAGTTCACAAGAAAGAGCATCTGGCAGCTGCCGTCATCCACCATGCGCATGGCCTCTTCTGGGTTGCGCGTGTAGGAAAGGTTGGACTGCGCAGACATCTCCTGCGCGCCTATGCCAAGGAGCTTTTCAAGAATAATGGAATGGAGTACGCTTACATCAAGCTGCTTCAAGGCATTGGATGCGGGCGAATCTATTACGCTCTCCGGCTTTACGGAAGGCTTAAGTTTAAGCACGCACGCCTGCCCGCCTCCCAGGTAAAGCCCAAACACATACTTCTCACTGGATTGCCCCTCCACGGCAGAAGCAAGTTCAGATGCCGGAACCGGGGTGACATCAAAGGAATCTTTCAGCTTTAAAAGAAAGGCTTCCGGGTTAAACCCGGCCACATTCCCCACCAGGCGGTGCGTGGGAAGTACCACAAGCCCGCTGTCGGAGAGCGAGACAAGGGTCATCATAACAAACTCGTACGGCGCATTCGGGTCCACCTTGCCGACGGACTGGCGCATCTGGTTACGGTAGGCAAGCGCTGCTGCATACCGGTGGTGGCCGTCTGCAATAAGGATGCTCTCATTGCCAAGCTCATCCTGCACAGCCTTTATTGCCGCCGCATCAGATATCTTCCATAATTTACAGACCACCCCGTCCTGGTCTACCGCGCAGGCATCCGGCTCGCGCTCCGTGAAGGGGCGGATTATCTCCGGAACGCGGCTGTTTGAGTAAAGGCCGAACACGGAATCAAAGTTAGATTTTGTGGCCTGCATAAGATTCAACCGGTCGCCCATAGGCTTTGCAAGGATATTCTCATGCGGCAGAACGGTACGGTTTTCATAATCTTCAAGCCGAACCGCGCATGAAAACCCAAGGCGGCGTTTCTTCTCACCCGCAACCTCAAACTCTTGAAGCACCGCATAAATGGAGGGTTCGGCATCCCTCTCAAGCGCTCCGAGTGAAAGCCACTCGTCCAGGCAGGCGGCGGAATTCTTATATTTGCAGCCGTCATCAACCGGAAGTATAAGGCGCACTGCGCTCTCCGGGTGGCGCCTGCGGTACCATTCCTGCGCCTCCGCCGAGATAACATCATACGGCGGCGTGACCACGTTACTTAAGTCTCCAACCTTTGCTTTATTGTATCTAACTCCGCGGAAGGGGTGAATAGTTGCCATTGGATTCCTTTCAGACGATAGATAAATTACACCCTTATTCTAGCTTTGAAAATGCCCGGCTGTCAAGGATTGGTCTTGCCGCCCTTATTTCAAAGTGATATCATGTCCGTGACAACTACTTAATAAGAGAGAGGGCTTCATTTATGGCAGGGCCAATTGCCGAGTGGTACAAAGAACACAATACTCTTTTTATCTGGCCAGACGGCGCTCCCGGCGCTCTGGGAGAGGGCGAGGAGGACAGGCCCACGGTTACCGTAAGCCTGCCGAAACATCCAAACAAGGCCCTATCCTCCGTAGTAGTATGCCCCGGCGGAGGATATTCCCACCTGGCGCTGGGCCATGAGGGGCGCGATATAGCAGAGTGGCTCAACTCCATCGGCGTTGCGGCCTTTGTGCTTAAATACCGGCTGGGCCCAAAATACCACCATCCCTGCCAGATGCAGGATGTGCTTCGCGCAGT
>CALNCU010000055.1 GCA_937875395.1 uncultured Armatimonadota bacterium
AGCATAATCAGGTCTATGGAATTGGTGGCATTCTCAAAATCCGAGTAAGAGAGCAGAGAATACTTTCCGCTTTTAGCTTTCAGGGTATCACGCGCAACAAAGAGCTTGCCGCCATTCTCCTTGTATTTTTGAGAGCACCTGGTATAGTACTCAATCATGGTAGGAGTTTCAAACGAACCGTTGAGCATAAGGTTGCCGTCCGTGTTGCCAGAGGTGGGCAGTGATGTATCCACGGAGATATTATCCATGACGGTATTCTGCACGCCGAAGCCCCAGAATGTCAAATGAAACTTTGTCGCTCCTGCAGGAACATCAAACGAGTAGATAAAATCTTGAAGCTCCAGGTCTTTAATTGGTATATTCGGGCTGAAGGAATTGGCGATAAGCTTTCCATCTGCATCAAGGAATGATACCCTGCATGCAATACGCGCCTGTTCGCCTATGGAGAGCGGTTTAAATTTACAGCAGGCGTAATACTTCTTTCCCGCTTCCAGGCCGGTGACATTTAGGTAACTAATCTCTATAATACCATCCACACTGGCCGATTCCATCAGGATGGCGTTATTGCCGTCTTCCTTGATGATAGTGGCCTTTCTTAGGTGTGGCTTTGGCCTCGACTGATTTTCAAGATCACCATTGGGAATTAGGTTAGCCGCACAGCAAAACGATGCTGTAAGCAAAAACAGAAAAACACCAAGTAATACTCTTTTCAATTTCCTTATCCTCCGTTCAAAGATGGTTAAATTCTTTGGGTATGCAACCTTATTTACCTGTATAAGGCATCTTCATAAGCTCTGCGTATGCTCCCTCGGCCTTAATCCACTTAACATGACCGTCAAAATAGAGCAGATTGGCGCCATCGTTATGGCGCGTTCTAAAGGCGCCGCGATCGGGCGGGATGTGGGCCAGACTTGGATTCATGGCATACATGCCCAAGCCGTTGTTACCAGACGGTTCTGTCTCTGCGATAAAGACTCTCTCTGACGGTCTTTGTATCCTGGTATACAATGAGGCATATATAGGATTTCCGCTCGGATCTGAGCCAACTTTTATGCATCCTACCGTCGTTGTATTTACGAGTGACATGTTTGGGGCATAGCTTATAGTATTTCCATCCAGGCTAGGGCAGCGGAAGACAGAATAATCTGTAGCAGAATCAAGTTCATCGTAGTCTTTTACCTTCACGGAAATGTAAGGCGCAACCAGTACAAACCATGCAGGCGCGTAGGTATCGGCAAAACCCGAATGATCTCCGCCAGGAATCTTACGCATAAAAGGTAAAAATTCTTCCCAGTCATCCCGGTACATGCCCACAGCTACGCCAATCTGCTTTAAATTGCTTGCGCATTTAGTCTGCCTGGCCTTCTCCCTGGCCTGCGCAAACACAGGGAAGAGTATGGCCGCCAGGATTGCTATTATAGCTATGACTACCAGCAACTCTATAAGAGTAAACCCGTTCTTTTTATAAACGCTTTTCAACAACATTATACCTCTCCTTATAGATTAATCTTTGGCAATCCCATGTTAAGCTGGGGCTACCTGGAACCATCTATTGCCCAAAGTTAAACTTTTTAAAGTCGGCTAGTATGCCATCTCCGTTTTCCCTTAAGAAATTAAGTGATCCTCCTCTGCTTTTGTATTTTTCCAGAAAATTATAGAATACTAAGCGTATCTTTTGGGCCAGCATCTAAGATTGTTACAGCGCCGAACGCCGCCACTGACATATATGTTCCACTATACTGTATTGATAGCAAATCACGCATCATTCACTATATAACAAGATGTTTCGCTTTATTATACTAGTATTTAGTACAGGATTTTGGCGGTGTGCAGCTCTCCCGAATAACCAGTTCCGTATCCAAAGTACGGCATCCCTGCACGGAATAACCGTTATCTATAAGCGAGACCAGGTAGCGGATAACTTCACACCCTATCTCATACATGGGTTCTCTGACAGTAGTTAGGGCTGGTGTAAATGCACCCGCCGGAGGAATATCATCATAACCCATAACAGAGACATCTCCCGGTACGGTAAGCCCCATGCGCTTAATAGCATTAATTGCATCCATGGCAATGTAGTCGTTTGCCGCAACAATTGCGGTGGGTTGCTCGCTGCTTTCAAAGAGTTCTGCTACTTTTTCTTCGTTGTAGATTCCCAAAGCCAGCTCATGGCGTGCATCAGTTACCGGAAGTCCGGCTTCTGCCATAGCTTGCTCATAACCCAGGTACCTGTCTGCAATGGATGCAACGCCCAAAACTCTAGGTCCCAGGAATGCAATACGTTTATGTCCAAGGCTAATAAGATATTGCGTCGCATGCTTGATGCCTTCGGTCTCTTTGGCCAACACATTATTTCTGTTATAGTATGTATTGCTCTTTATATTAACTAATACGAAGGGAATTTTTTCTCGCTCGGCAACTGCAAATATATCGCTCAGGCCCTGATAGGCAAGCAGCACCACTCCATCAACCAGGCTATCCGTCATTCTGTCTATGCAGAAAACTGTTTCATTTGCACCCTTCGGCAAGTTAACCATTAGAAGCTTACTAGAACTGCTTGCTTCGTCCATCACACCCTGAAGCATATCGGCCATTATATAATTCTTCTGCACTATATATTCTCTAATGGGCTTGGGCAGAATTATCAGGATGTTATGGCTCTTTGACGGCACTATCTTCTGCCGCACAAATGTGCCCTTGCCCTGTATTCTGTACAGGTATCCCTCATCTACCAGTTGGTTTATGGCACGTACCACAGTTCCCCGGCTAACGCCGTATTGAAGAGAGAGTTCGCGTTCCGTAGAAAACCGGCTGCCGTCCTCCATCTCCTTCACGCTATCCCTGAGCACGTTTACCAGTTGATAGAACAGTGGCGTAACCTGATCCCGCGCTAATCCTGTATTTAATTCTGGCTTAGTCAACCATGCCATGATTGAATTATACACCCGGAATTCTAGTTTGTCAACACTTTTAGGAAAACTAAGAGAGGGGAAGGCATAAGTCTTATGCAAAGGCCTGTTTCCATATAAAAACAGTTTAAAGTTGAGCAAGCAGTAGTTTTACCATACCGTCCTTATCCGGGCGGATGAATATGGAATGCTCTTCTGCAGGTTCAAATCTACCGTTTGCACACTCCACGGTGTAGGCGAATCCTTTGTGCCGGTAGTGCAGGGATTGGGGGCAGGTATGAACCAGTGATGCAGGGTTCTCTTTTGACCATACCATCTTCAGTCCCCAATCCGCCTCCGCCGATATGTGCATCTCCTCCGGGGTGCAGGTAAGCTTTATTTGACCTATCTGCTCTGTCTGCCATTTTACAATCAGGTTTTCACCAGATTCCTCTACTTCCGGGGTTCCGCATGCAATGTATGATACGGAACCATCCGGCAGAATTCTGGCAAGGTATATTCCGGCGGATGTGCTGTTACTGCTCCAGCAGAGGCCGTCCATGGCAGGGAGCGTATCGTACTTGGATGGAGGGGTTGTGCAGGTGTGGTGCAGGTATCGTTCTGCGTACTCTTCCCTGAAGAGGTGTATGTCTCTTATGCAGAACCTGTCTCTCTCCCAAAACAGGTTGGTTCTGTAGTTGCGGCTGTTGTACCAGATGGATCTGCGTCCCTTCCCCCGCCAATCTGTGAGCGCAACAACGGCTGATGCCGGGGTGAGGCTGTACTTCCATCTAAACCATTCTCCGGCCTCTGAGAGGGTGCGAACCATTACTTCTCCTGCTCCGGCCCTCTCTGCCAGCAACTCTATCTGGTACGTTAGCCCCTTTCTCATGGCCGGCCAGCCGAAGGAGTTCTCCTGCCCAACCTGAGCATAACCGAAGGAGAGTGACGGCATGCGGAATGTTGTATCAAAGAACCATTGCACCCATTTGGGTGAGCCGCCTCCGCCCCTGTCTGCAGTATCGGCAGAGCATGCGTATACCGGCTCCAGGGTGACTACGCTCTGCCCGTTGCTGCCTATACCGGCGTTGTACTGGTAGATGGGATCGCTCCCCAGCATGCGGAACACCGGCACGGGTATCTGGTTTTCTGCATGTTGCGCAGGGATGAAGGAGTTCTTTCTGCTTGGGTAATAGGCCTGGTTGTAGTATCCGCCCCAGAGGGTGTATCCGTCCGTGCCCCACTGGTCGCGGCATATGCAGGCGGCTTTGATTTTATATTTATCGTACAGATATCCCAGCAGGTGGGCATCCATTACCCATGCGCCCACAGACCTGGGATATTTGCCGAACACGGCCTTGAACTCTGCCATAAACACGTCTGCCAGCTTCTCCCGCTCCCCTGGCGTGTACCCTGCCGACATGCACACATTAGCAGCCCAATCCCAGGGATAACGCCCCCGCCACTTGATTCCAGCTTTTTCTACAAGCGGCTGCACCATCTCAAACCAGATGCCTACTTCGTGTGTGGGATTAAGGGTTTGGAGCAGTTTTATAAATCTATCATCTATCAGCGCATCGTACTGCAGAAGCCATGTGCCGGGCAGATTGTATTTATCAGCAAGTTCTATCTGCTTCTCTACAGGCAGAAGCAGGTCTATTGAGGTATTCCGTGGCTCTATGCCCCTTACAAAGTTTATTATGTTTACTATTGCTTTATGACTCATTCTGTTCCTTTGCAAAATCAAATCTAATTTATCCCCGGCCGGCTTATTCCCAAGATATGCCGGATACTCCTTCCTGGGATTCAAGGAGTTCTATAAGAACTTTCTCTGTAAACCGTGAGGAGGATGAGACTACCAGCCTTACTGCGGTGGCTGATGAATCTTCTTTGTCTGCGGTTTGTACGGATTTTATGCTTATGCCGTTTGCTACCAGACAGCTTATTACATCTGCCATGGCTCTGGGGTTCCCGGGGGCAATCTCAAAGGAGACTTCACGGTTGGATTTTGTGCCTATTATGTGTTCAAACCGGTTGACTGTGGAGAGCGTGGCAAAGACTACCAGAGTAGCAAATGTGGCTAGTACGGCATATGCTCCGCCTACACCCACCGCCATTCCTATTGAGGCTACCACCCACAGGCTGGCGGCTGTGGTAAGACCCCGGACTATGTTCCCCCGCCTAAGTATTGCCCCCGCGCCTAAGAACCCTATGCCGCTTACTATTTGTGCGGCTATTCTTGACGGATCATGCCCCGGCCCCTGGAAGGAGATGGAGACTATGGTTATAAGGGCCGCTCCCATAGACACAAGAACGTGCGTCCGCAGCCCTGCCGGACGGTCATTAATCTCCCGCTCCCAGCCCACTATTCCGCCCAGTATCATGGCGACAAGCAGTTTTATAACCATCTGTAGAATTGATAGATACATCTTATTGTTACCGTCCCAGGATGCTCTTGCCGTCTGTCTTGAAATCCACTCCCATGGCATCTGCTATTGTTGGGGCAAAGTCTATTATTTCTGCATTGCCCACAACTCTGCCGTACTGCTCTCTTGGAAGGGCTCCTCCGGTTACTATAAAGGTAGTCCTTCGGCAGCAGTCACTGCGCTTATCCGTAGCCTGGTTCTTCTCAAAATCCCAGATGTAGCAATCATAGGGCGACTGGTGGTTGCTGCAATAGTTTGCAAGGTCTGCCTCTGCCACTCCGCGCTCTCTGCCCTCTTCTACCGCTACGTTGCATCCTACGTGGCAGCCGTGGTCTGAACCTATGAACAGGTAGGTGTCATCCCACCATCCCTGTTCTTTGAGGAAGGTCTTTACCATCCACAGGTATCTATCAAGCTGAAGGAGAGAATGATGTTTGTCTTTTGTGTATTCGGCGCCTTCTGTGTATACTGGGCAGTTGCCGGTCATATCATACTGGGCAAGGTAGAGGAGCACCGTACTCCAGTCCGGGTTGCCCATCATCCAGTGGAAGGCGTTCTGGCTTGTTAAAAAGTCGGAGTAGTACGATCCCCATCCCATTGTGCATTCGACGCCCTTCCACCAGCCGGTCTGCATCCATGCGTCCGAACCGAAGCTTGCCACCTTGCCGCCCGGGTAGGTACGCTTGCACGCCTGCAGGATGGTCTCTTTATCCAGCCCGCGAACCATGCTCCAGTACGGGTCTATCCCGGGGGCGGAATCCGTCTGGTACGTGCCGGATGCAAGGTATTTTTGACCGTAGGGCGTATTGCAATTGCCCATGTTCCATACGTTCACGTAGATACCGTTCTTTATGCTATCCCCAAAATTGGGGAGCAAACCGGCTTTTTCATACCCCTTCACGTTGGGGTATGGGAGCCTGGTGACGGGGCTCTCCGAACCTTCCGCCCAGTGCCCCGCCAGCATATCCAATATAAGTATTAAAGACCGTTTGTTGTTCATGGCATCTCCCTATTTAACATTATTATTGTAGTTCAAAGATATATGTGCTGTTATCTTCTGCATCAAATTTAAAATCCCTGCAAGCCTTGCCAAAGTATTTATTCTTGAAGGGCTCATAGGGATTTGGTAGCCAATCCTGCCAGTCTTGGGGGCTTAATCCTATTCATTTCCAACTCCGATTTGATTTTGTGCCAGATGCTAAACTAATGATATTGCCCAAGTTCAGGTTTGATGGGTCGCCCGGAAAAGCGTGTGTATAAAGGAACCACTCTTCCGTAAACGATGTGCTCTTTCCCGGTTTTATATCCTCCCTGGGGCCTACAGGCTCCAATTCACATATAAGGTCTTTCCAGTAGAAGATGGCAGAGGTGATTGGCGCCACTCCATCATAGATTCTGTTCTGATATGTTGGGAATCTTTTTATAAACAGGAGATTATTCTTGGAGATATACGCCAGCCAGCCCTGGTAGCTATCGAAGCCCAGCATGGTCTGCGACGGTTCGCCTGTGATAAGGCAGCATCCCTCCCTTATTTGCACATTAGACTCATTTGCCGGCATGTATTGTATAATTTTGCCCCTGCCGTACATGATATATTGCTTGGGAAATCTGCTAGACGGGTTGAGCGGAACTACGGCTATGCCCCCGCCCACCGCCAGGGTTCTTCCCCAAAACCCCCATGTTTTGGTCTCCTTTGAAATGTTCCTGATGGTCTGTTTGCAGGTAAGCTTTGATGTTTTTTCATCAAGCTTAAAGTCCCGTATAAGTTGTACACCAAGAACGGAATCCGGCAGGCTTGTCATGCGGGCTGTCAGTCTTCCAGTAATCTCTCCCTTCCATGGTCCAATCCATAAATCTGGATGGGGTGGGATGTTAAGCGCCGGACCTACGTCAAACCGTCCGCCGTATATATCGTCTATCTTCTTGGCATCGGGAGTATTCATCCATCCGTTCTGGCTCTCATCTAATGCAATTATATTTCTGCCTTTCAGAGAATACTCAAGCACCCGCCCGCCGCAATGCGGCCCAAGCACCACCCTGGTATCCTTATTCTCCAGAAAGATGCAGTTCTTGTATCCTGCATAATCAACATAACCCGCACCGGCATATACCGGAACAGAATTTGCAAGTGAAACTGAAATCGCAATAATTACCGATACTACTATACCCTTCAACCTGCCCCTCCTTGGCGATGCCGGTGCTAAGAGATGTTTGTCCTGACTAATTCTTATTGATATTGAGTCTGTAGACCGCATAGCCGTATCCGGGCAGCTCTATCTGAACTCCCTGCCTGCTGAGGGTATTGTAATCAATACTGGCAGACGTTCCTTCGGGAGATTTTGCCAGATAATACGAGGCGGCCTTGCCCCATCCCAGGGCTTCCGTATTCACTTTAAAGCGAGCCTTCTGGATAGAACGATTCTCGGAATTGGCGAGCACCAGCACCGCTTCACGCTCATTAGAATAGACTGCAGCTCTTATATATGGGTTATCCGTAATCACCGCGCCCTGATTCTTCCAGTCAGAGAAGCTTAGCTTTGTAAAATCAACGCTCTTGAAACTCTTATACAGATTTAGCCAAGGTTTGAACCTGTCCATAACTTCATCCCGATTAAAAGGTGCGACATTACTCATGCTGGCACAAGAGAACAGCCCACAAAGCGCTAATTTACCGGCAAACTCTTTAGCATCCTCCATATCGCAACGCAGCATTCCCGGCATTCTCTCTCCCGGGAGAAGCGGCCACGAACGCACTATATGCGGATCGACTACTTTCTGAGTGTTGGGAATATGCTCAAAAAGCTCAGCTAGCCCATACAGATCAGGAATTCTACCCTCATTGGCATACCAGGGGTTCAATTCCTCTCCCACCCATATCAAATCAGAGAGATTATCCATCATTATTGTCGGATAATGACCGGTATGAGACCATACAAGTTTAAAACTACTCCTGGTCCATTCCCCAAATTCCAGAAGTCCCTCTATGTCCTGATGCTGCTCACCTCCAGCATGTCTGGGATTCCAACAAGGGCCCGTGGGATAAACAAAGTCATAATAAATTCCGTCATAAGAGAAAATTTTCTGCCAAGCCATTATCTGATTTTTCAAATAATCTCTATACCCTTTAGCTTCAAGGCACATCATATCGCCGTAAGCATCCGGCCTGGCAGGCGGAGTTTTTTGGGGTCCCATTGATACCCAATCCAACAGGTGTTCTTTATAAGCCGGCACAGTAGATTTTAGAAGCCCCTTGGCTACAAAGGGGATGTTTTTTATTCCGTATTGCCCAGCAAGTTTGAGCTGTTCAACCTTATCGGCGATTCCCTTCTTTTCTGCTGCCGATATATTCTCTGATGGATATTCACCAACAGGGCTGCCTCTCCAGCCATGGTTCAACATGAGATTCACGCCGCTATCCGGCAGCTTTCCTAAACGATCATCGGTGGTAAACCACCCATAACTGTCATTAACAGTAAAGTAATGCCTCTGCAAATGCTTATTAATCATAGGTAAGCCGATAAAATAAGAATAGCTCTTCTCTCCCTTTATCGTCAGCGGTTTATCCATATTAGAATAAGCTTCCACTACCAGTGAAGGACCTCCCTGGGAGTTCCCTTGCACAGCCATATATCCTTCGCTGGCATTAGATGATAATTGATATCGCCAGCCGTGAGTATCGTTGCCGGGAACAAAATCTATACCTTCCCCACCTCTGCGGAACAACGATATAAACCCACCGCCCAACGTCTTGCCTTGAACCAACGGTGCCCCGGGAAAAACAGCTTTTCTGAACGCAGCCAGAACAGGCTTGTAGCCACACTCATCTAAAAGCGAGGCCATATCCAGCTTCAAAACCCCCACTTTTTCTACTGGAAGTGACTCAATAAAGTTGAATACCGTGTTTCTCTTTATATACCCCTGATTGTATTGATAGGTTGTCTGGTACTTAATACTGCAATCTTTACCGTCAACCGTCTTCAAAAGACCGCTTACCTTTATCTCATTGCCCTTTGCTGAGATATTGGGGGATTTTTCATTGCTGCTGGAGTAAACCTTGCCGGCGCTCTGGATATAAATGGCTTCCGGTGATACCATAATGTCCTTGCCAGATGCATAAGGAAAAACTATGCTGCTTATTCCTCCTCCATTTCTTCTGGAATGCGTTATCTTCCAGTAGGGGCTGAGAACGCTCACGTTATCCTTGCCTGAGACTACCTTAACTCCTTCGACCGGCAGTTGTATTTTTGGCGTTTCACCTCTGTTAGTCTGCGCGAACAACCGTTCATACTTTATATCAATGCCAAAATCTTGTCCGTTTTTGGAGATAAGAAACAACCCTGCCGGAGGAAAGGAGTGGATTACACCTTTTTGCTTTACATCCTGGTAGAACACCGGATAAGCACTTAAATCAAAAGGTTCCCTGTAAGCACTTGTGCTTTTTCTGTAAGAAGCAAGTTTGAAGTCTCCTTGCAGAGTTATGGTAATTTTTTCTGTAGCTGTGGGATAAACTGCTATCCTGGTATTTGTTCTCAATGCCTGCTGTTGAAATTCCGCCCCTATTCTCATCGGGATATTGCCGCATGTATCGGTAACCTTTCCGGCTGGGGATATTACCTCAACTTTGCTTCCCACCAGCCAGTACGGCATAAATAAATGTACTCCGGCAGATGCAGCGCCGGTATTATCTCTCTTCCAGCGATAACGTATCTCGTTATCCGTACCTTTTACATCCATTACCCAGGGAACTGCAGATATTTTTCCTTTGCCAGTATAAGCAAAACCGCCCTTTACACCCTTATTTGCTGCCATTTCCCAGGCAGGGCTGTCATAGCCGGCAACGGATTGTATTGAGCCGTTTTCAATTCCCTCTACAGTCATAAGCGGCAGGCCGCCTATATCCAGATGACCGGCTCCGTTTCTTTCATTCACTCTCAAAGAGACGGCCCCGGCCTTGACTAAGGGAGCAATACGGCTGTCTTCAACTTGCAGACTGACTTTATCTGCGGCTTCACCGGCATTAAATGTCAGCAGTCTGCCGCCCATAAAACCCTGTATCTTGCCCAGGCTGATCTTTTGGCAGGGCTCTACAGAAAAAGATATTTGGTGTCCCTGCTTCCAAAAGGGTATGATTACTTTTGTGCCTTCTATAGCGTCCCCACCCTGCAACCGGCATATCTGCCCGTTGCTTTTGACCACAAATAAAGGTACATCCTCATCCTCCAGCCAGCGCATTAACTTTATAGATAAAGCTACCGGCTGCTTTCCTGCCACTGCCGGGCCTTTTCTTTGATAATGCATGGATAACAAATTAGCCTTATCCTGCTTTACGACGGTTATATCATTTTCCCATTGGCTATTCAGTCTGCCCGATGCCGCTATTTTAACTATTCCTTCTTCTCCCGGGGTAAGATTCAACACCGGAACAGCTCTTTTATTTTCCACCTTCCCCTGCGGAACATCCATATTTTTGACCCCGGTCAAGGCAGCAAGGCTTCCTTCCTGCCATTCAT
>CALNCU010000056.1 GCA_937875395.1 uncultured Armatimonadota bacterium
CGCGCTCCCGCTTTTTTATGCCCGCAGCCTCCATTACCAGCAGAATATTCTCTTCTACCGTAAGCTTTCTAAAAACAGAGGCTTCCTGCGCAAGGTAGCCTATGCCCAGCCGCGCACGCTTGTACATGGGCAGGTATGTAATATCTGCGCCGTCCAGCTTTACGGTGCCGGACTTGGGATGCACAAGGCCCACCACCATGTAGAAAGTGGTGGTCTTGCCTGCGCCGTTGGGGCCTAGCAGACCCACTATCTCTCCCTGCTCTATGGAGAGCGAGACGCCGTCTACCACGTTGCGCCCGCGGTACATTTTTACAAGATTCTCTACAGAGAGTTTGGATTTGGTATTTATCTTACTCACCTTCCCTGGGAGTTACGTTTATCTCTGCCGATTTATTAGAGCCGCCCTCTACCTGAATCTTCCGCTCTTTAAGATACACCACCACGCGCTCGCCGGCAATGGTGGCCGGCTCCGCAAACTGCGGGTCTGATACCTTAACAAATACTTTGCCGGTAAGCAGAACGGTATCTGCATCCTGGGCCATGGATGCGTTCTCCGCCGTTGCATCTACAGTACGGCGTGCTTTTGTGGCTGCATCTACCTGGGAGGCATTAATTACCACACGCCCGGTTGCAAGGGCCTTGGATAGACCCAGCTTGCCGCCTTTACCCTTTTCCAAGTTGAGGCGGATGGTGTTAGCCTTTATGGATGCCTCTCTGGTAGAGAGACTTGCGTTCCCTTTTGCAATAACCGTATTCTCGTTAAGCTCCAGGGTGGATGCGGTAAGCTTTGCTCCGCCCGCAACGGAAAGGCTATCTGCGTACACTGTTAAAGTGGAGAGCGCAAAGAAGAGCGCTGCAAAATATGCAACCGTATATTTCAAAACTAATCCTCCAGAGATTATTCCAAGTTGGCCTGCGCCCCGCTGAATTTGGCTTTTTTTAACGCAGTATCTGCTTCAAACCCGGCAGCGGAGATGGTTATGTTCCCCATGGTAAGTTTTACTCCGCCTGTACCCACCAATTTAGATTCTCCGCTCTTCCAGACCACGCTTTCACACAGGGCGGATGTATTGTTTGCCTTTGAGACTATTTTTACGCCGCCGCCGGCCTTTATCTCTTTTTTTGCGCTGTCTGCCGTAACCGTGGGGGCATAAAGAATGCTTGCGGGCCTGCCGTCCTTATAAAGAGTGGCCTTCACGCCCTTAAGTTCTGCCTGCGCATCTCCGTTTACCTCTTGTGCGCTTGCCTCTGTAAACCCTGCCTCCAGCACGCGGCGGCCCTTGTCATCATCCCAGGATATGCCGGCCTTCTGAAACTTTGTAGATACCGTCACCTTCTCCGGCTGCGGAGCCTCTGCCGGCGGAGCAGATTTTGCCGCAGGAGCAGACGGTTCTATCACCTTTTCAATCTTTGGAGCACATCCCCCAAGCAGACAGCATGCAAGGGTTACTGCGGCAATCAGCATGGCGGCGGTGCGGCATGCTCTCTTTGCGGTACTGTAGTTTTGCATAAAGGTAAAGACTTTCACAGCAGGTTAAATTCTAATATGCGGCAGGCATACCCAGGTGTTTAAAAAACGCCTGCCGGGCGGATGGGATATCCCTCAAAACATATCTAGTATTGCATATTTTTGCTCTGGGGTCAAACACCATTAATCAGATAAACAGACGGGGCATCCGTTCCCTTGAACAGATGCCCCGCGCAGGATTATATTCCCCTTATATTAGTTTACGGTTACCTGCACCGTGCGCTGCCCGCTTGCACCCGCCGCAACGGAAGGAACAGTCCATACCACTGCGCCGTCTGATGCGCTGTAAGAGCCGCCGGTACCGGCGCTTCCGTTTACGTAGCTGGTATTAGATGGAACAGGGAAGTGCAGCTGCATGTTTAAGGCGGCATCTTCACCCTTATTGGTAAAGGTTATTGTATAAGTAACCACTTCACCGGGCGATGCCTTTGATTTGTTTGACGCTATGTTCAGGCTGATATCCGGCTGAAGAACTGCCCCGCCGGCGCCTACAACCGCCGCAATATCCGTAGAGAGCGATGATACGCCAAGCTGCAGTTTTCCGTTGGATACGCTCACCGTCTCAGAGCTTATCTTGCTGCCTGATACGGTATTGTACCAGTCTACAGTATAAGAACCGTTGACAAAGCCGGAGATAGAGACTGTGCCGGAGACTGCGCCGGGTTTTACGCCGCTCTTTACAACATTAGCCCAGGTGTTGCCGGAGTTTTGAATCCACAGGTAGGCAGAGTTACCCTGCTTCTGCCCAAGCACCCGGAGAACGGAGTTTGATGCAGTTGCCAAAACTTCGCCTATTACTGGGTCTGTGGAGATGGTCTTTCCCGTGGTGTAGAAGGGAAGGTTCTTTGCAAACTGTGTAACCCCCTTCCACACCGGCCAGAG
>CALNCU010000057.1 GCA_937875395.1 uncultured Armatimonadota bacterium
CCGCCGCCTGCAATATTGCCGGTCACGTAGCTTGCTGTTTGAAGCAGGCCGCCGGGGTTGTTCCTGAGATCAATGATTATGGCTTTGGCCCCTTTGCTGCGGGCTTTTTTTATGCCGGCATCAAAGGCCTTTGCTGCTCCGGCATTGAACTGGGTGATTTTAATATATGCGGTATTCTTGTCAATAGTCTTTTCTACTACCGGAACCACCTGTGTCTCTTTGCAGGCTATCTTGGCTTTAACCGGTGCAGATGCGCCGGGACGATCTACGTTAACCGTTATCTCTCCGCTGGTTTTGGATGTAAGTATGCTCACCGCCTCAGAAAGCGGCATGCCTTCCTTAATTTTTTTTGCAGCGGCTTCAAAGGCTTTCTGATAGTCATATTCGCTTATCTCTTTGTTGCGTACGCCTTTTTCCATTTTTATAAAGGATGCTTCCCGGAAAGGATCATAGGTTATAATCCACTTGCCGTTCAGATGTGTTACGGAATCGCCGGGTTTAAGGCCGGCTTTCTCTGCCGGGCTCCCGGGCATTTGGGTTACAATAATCAGTTTTGTGATTTCGTTGCCGTCTGCTTTTTCTTTTTTCATTGCAAGGACGGCGCCTATTCCGTGCAGACGCCCGCTTGCGGCATCATCAAGTTGCTTTTTCTCTTTTGGGTCCAGAAACCGGCTGTCTGTGTCTGCAAGGGAGTTTATCATCCCGCGTACCGCTCCGCGCGCCATCTCTGTCTCTTTCTGGCTGGTAATGGGCTCTACGTACTGGGTCTTGAGCAGCGCCAGAACATTGCTTACAAGTTGCCGGTACTTGACGGGGCTCCGCAACATATCGTTTTGCGGTGTTATGGGGGCGCATTCCGGAGTCAGTTTAAGCAGCGCGCTCGCCTGTATAGAGTTTACGTGCGTATTCTCTGCTGCTATAACATCCGGGCTCTCCTGCCATGACCGGAGTCTGGAACCCATTGAAAACGAGCCTATAGCCAGCCCCGCAATTATTAGCCAGCATCCCAGTTTCTTGCCGTTATTTGACAACTTGAATATCCTCGCTAGGTTATTTTACCGCTATTGTATCACAATCTTTAGAAAGGTTGCACAGGTGTTCCATTTCGCCTTACTTCAAAATGGCAGTGAGGCCCCGTACTCCATCCGGTACTGCCCACGGCGGCTATGGATTGGCCCTGGGTAACATTGCGCCCGTTGCCCACATAAAGCCTTGAACAGTGGCCGTAGACCGTGGTTACTCCGCCTCCGTGGTCTATTATTATAGTGTTTCCGTAGGCGCCCAGCCACCCTGAATATATTACCACACCGCTTGCAGCAGCGCGGATAGCTGTGCCGTGCGCGCAGGCCAGGTCTACACCGGTATGCATTCTATGCTGTTTTAGTATGGGATGGAACCGCATGCCGAAACGGTCTGTAATTCTTCCGTTTACGGGCATGATAAACTTTCCTTTCCATATTTTTTTGTAACGAGCCTTTCCCGTGCTGGTGCGCTGCATGCTGCGGATCATGGATTCTATCTGCCGGGAGTTAGCTGCCAGTTCTGCAAACTTTGCCTCATACATGGCGCGTTCCCGGTTTGCCTCACGGAGCAGGTTTGTCCGCTCTACCGTCTGCGCGTATGCTGTGCGGGTGAGCCCCGCCTGCCTGCGTTCCAACTCTGCCCTTACGCTCTCCTGCTGTTGCAGTACGGCCTTATGCCTTTCAACTTCTGCTTTGTCGCGCTTTATTGCTTCTACAAGTTGAAGATCGCTGTTAATCACGGCTTTAAGCATGTGCCCGCGGCAGAGGAGATCCCAGAAGTCTCCGGCTCCAAGAAGCACAGATGCATAGCTTACGTTGCCATGCTTGTATACGTCTGACAGCCGTTCGGAGAGCAGCTGGTTCCGTTCGTCCAGGCGCAATTGCACCTTGTTTAGCTCTGCCCTGGCTTTGGCAAGCCGCGTCCTGGTATCCCTTAGCTGCCTTTGCGTATCGTGCAGGTTTGCCCGGGTGACTTTTAAGCGGTCTGCTGCAACGGCTAGGCTTTGGGCAGCGCTCTTCTGCTTTTTTTTGGTATGCGCAAGCTTTTTCTGAATAGAGTCTATGCTTCGGGCAACATTTGCAAGCCTTTGCATAAGCTGCTGCCTGGATGATTTGCGCTGCTTTGCCGCATGGCAGGGGTCCGCCACCCACATGGTGGCAAAAATGCATGCGGCTAATATTAGACATATTGGCCTTGTAATTTTTATCACCTGATTTTCCTTTCGTTATTGGCCTTGTAATTTTTATCACCTGATTTTCCTTTCGTTCAGGTGGGCATCTGCGGGGAGGCTGGGAGTATGCAGCCCTAGACGGAGGATATGCAATTTCCCGGGGCTATCTGCTCTTCCGCATCTTTCCTCCCGTATCTGCTACGGCTCTTTTATGCTTTGAGGAAACGTCTTACAGATATTATGCTGCTCATCATCCCAAGCAGGCTTCCCATCAGGATTATGCATCCAAAGAACTGCACCGGGTCTGTGTTGCTTGTAAACTGGCTTAGGAGCGGCATTATTCTTACGGCTGTCTGAGATACATAGCGCGCGCCAAAATAGACAAGTATGCAGGCTATTCCTCCGCCTATTGTGCCAAGAATGGTACCTTCAAGGACAAACGGCATCCGTATAAACCAGTTGGTAGCGCCCACCAGTTGCATTATTCTTATCTCCCGGCGCCTTGCATATACGGTCATTCTTATGGTATTGCCCACAATAAAGGCTGTTACAAGGAAGAGCAGCCCCACGGCAATCCCGCCTATAAGCTTTATCAGGTTGGTGAGACGCATAACCTGCTCTACTTCTCTGCTGGCTTCGTTTACTTCGTCTATGCCATCCATCCTGCGGATGCCGGCTGCAACGGCGGCGGTGGATGCCGGGTCATCCGTGGTTACTCTGAATGTATGCGGGAGCGGATTATGCTTTACGCCGGTAAGGTCTATACTGCCGCTCATATCCCGCCTGAACTCCAGCCAGGCTTCATCTGCAGTTACCAGTTGCACGTCTTTGACATGAGAGAGCGTCCTGATCTTTTCATCCAGCTCTTTTACGGCGCTCTCTGCGCTGCCTTTTTTTACAAATGCTGCAACTTCAAACTTTTGGAGTTGCGTCTTTGCGGTGTTGTTAAGGCCAAGGATAAGAAGGGCGAACCCTCCCAGTACTGCCAGAGTTAACCCCACGGTTGTGATGGATGCCAGCGACATGAGGGCATTCCGCTTTATTCCAACAAAGGATTCTGCAGAGGCAAATTCAAGACTTCGCAAGCTCATGGTATGTGCCTTCCTTTACATCCCGCTTGATCACCCCGTTCTCTATTGCTATAACGCGGGTGTGCATCCTGTCTACTATATGCTGGTCATGGCTTGCCACAATCACGGTGGTTCCTCTTATGTTTATTCTTTCAAGGGTACGCGTGATCTCCCAGGATGTGTCGGGGTCCAGGGTACCGGTAGGCTCATCGGCAATAAGTATCTGCGGATTGTTTATTATGGCGCGGGCAACGGAGACTCTCTGCTGCTCGCCGCCGGAGAGTTCGTGAGGGTAGGCATCTGCTCTATCTGCAAGGCCCACAAGATCAAGCGATTCTATTACGCGGCTCATGATCTCTTTTCTGGGAGCGCCTGTAACAAAGAGGGCAAATGCAATATTCTCTGCTGCAGTCTTTTGCGGCAGCAGCCGATAATCCTGAAATACCACGCCTATGGCGCGCCGCAGGCGCGGAACGGCGCCGCCCCGCATTTTAGAGAGGTCTTTCCCTGCAACGCATACCTCTCCGCTGGTGGGGCGTTCTTCACGGTTTACCAGCCTGAGAAGCGTTGACTTGCCACTTCCCGTGGGGCCAACAACAAAGACAAACTCGCCTTTTTCTATCTGCAGGTTAATATTACGAAGAGCCTGTATACAATTAGGATATATTACCGATACGTTTCTATATTCAATCATGAAATATAACCGGTTACGCTTATACTTTTACAAACCTGTGCCAGTATATCAGAAGGGCTTGAAGATTTCAAGGGCGCCTGAACGGGTTGCACGCTTACAAAATGCTTGACTCAACTATGCAAAAAAGGCTATTATAAATTTATAAATTCAGCTTTCATCGGCTTTTTTACCGTTAGAGAGGATTCAACCCCTTATGTCTGTTGAAGAGATGCCCCCCGCCGAACCCGGCGCAAAAGGGAGATCAGGCTGCCTTAGAGCCGCAAGTATCTCATGCCTGTCTGTTCTTGTGGCTATAGCGGCTATTACGGTCTGGACCTACTTTCTGGTTACTCAAAACCCGGTTTACCGACATGCCTACAACCAGGCGGTGCTGGTGGCGGAGTGCCAACTGCATCTTCAGGATAGATCCTCCGGTGTTGATATAGGCGATGCTCTGGAAAGATACGCCCGGCGCAACGGCAAATATCCATCCAGCCTGGATGATCTGTACCCTGATTTTCTTGATAACCGAGACTTGCTGCGCTGCCCGGCGGATAAAGGTTCCAAAGGCGCATCTAGCTATAAGTATACCCGCCCCGCCATGGACGCGCCCGATGATACGCCGGTGGTAATCTGCCGGAACCACCCGGTGCTCCGCGGGCAGGAGCCATGGATGCTCACCCTATACAAAAACGGAAGGGTAATCATACGTCCCGGCCAGGTTAAACCGGAACTCAAAGCCCCTTCCACCACATCAAAGATGCACCGGCAGCCCGCTTAACCGGCAGCCCAAAAGCCTGCTGATTTGACATACAGCCCTGAATCTGGTATACTCACACCGTTTGGATGCTTAGAAGTGGATGGCGTACAGGGCTATCCACTTTGCTTGTTTAAGGGTTAATTCCCCGCAAAATCTTCCGCGCATCTGCTAATTATTGAGAGGATGAATAACTAAAATGGCCAATACTATCGTCGTCGGAGCCCAGTGGGGCGATGAAGCAAAGGGCAAGATTGTTGACTTCCTTGCTGCCGACGCAGATATCGTAGTCAGATATAACGGTGGAAACAACGCCGGCCACACCGTGGTTGTGGGCGGCGAGACATACAAGCTTCACCTTATCCCCTGCGGGATACTCTATCCGGACACCATCTGCATTATAGGTGACGGCCAGGTGGTAGACCCCGGAGTACTGGTTGGCGAAATGGACGACCTTACATCCCGGGGCGCAAGCATAGAAGGGCTTAAAATCAGCCTTAACGCACATGTAATCATGCCGTATCACAGGCTGCTGGACGGGCTTGAAGAACGAAGAAAGGGCGGCAAGGCCATAGGCACCACCAACCGGGGAATAGGCCCGGCTTATGCAGACAAGGCATCAAGGATAGGCATCCGGGTGGCAGAACTTATAGACCCGGACAGGTTCCGCGCCCGCCTTGCTGAGAATCTGGCCCTTAAAAACGATATACTCACAAAGGTATACGAAGTCCCGGCACTCTCTTTTGACGATATTCTGAATGAGTACCTTGGCTACGCAGAGAAGATAAGGCCGTACGTGGCAAACACCAACTACATTGTCCACGAAGGAATTATGGCCGGCAAAGATGTACTCTTTGAGGGCGCGCAGGGCACCCTGCTTGATATAGACTACGGAACCTACCCGTATGTCACATCATCCCACGTTGTTGCGGGCGGAGCGTGCCTGGGTACCGGAGTAGGGCCCATGGGCATAGACCGGGTGATAGGCATAGGCAAATCATACACCACAAGAGTGGGCGCAGGCGTATTCCCCACGGAGCAGATAAACAAGGTGGGCGAGTACATAAGGGAGAAGGGGCACGAATACGGAACCACCACCGGCCGGGCAAGACGCTGCGGGTGGCTGGATGCCGTTGCCCTGCGGTATACCGTAATGGTAAACGGACTCTCAGAACTGGCGCTTACCCTTCTGGATGTGCTTGGCGGGCTTGATACCCTGAAGATCTGCCGCGCCTACATATGCAACGGAGAAGAGACAGATAAGCTCCCCGGGGACTGGGAGGCAGTAAACGACTGCACCCCTATCTACGATGAGCTTCCCGGCTGGACGGAGGATATCTCTACGATAAGAGATTTTGATGATCTCCCGGCAAACGCAAAGGCCTACGTAAGGCGCGTGGAGGAGCTGATAGGCGTGCCCGTAAGCATTATAAGCGTGGGGCCGCACAGGGAAGACACAATAATCCGGGATTAGTTACCGGAACATATAAGAACACAAGAGGGACGGCGCATGTACGCCGCCCCTCTTTTTTATTTGTGCAAACCAAACATACCCAGCCAGGTTAATTTTGATGGGAGAAGGCTTTGGCTCGCGGGCCGCAAAGTGCAAAGCTCCCTCCGCTATATAGACCTATACATGATCCAGCATGGGGATATAAAACTCCAGGGCGCCGGGCAGCCCAAAGAGACGCCTCACCATATCCGGCTCAGAGAGTTCAACAATCTTGCCGGAGGATTCGCCGGTAACACATGCCCGTCCGCCGGAGAGATTTACCGTAGCACACTCCCCCGTCTCCAATATCTTAAATGTTACGGCGCCTTCAGACGGAATCCCCAGTCTCTCCCGCTTTGCATACAATTGATTGCTAAAGAATTCCAGCGTTCCCTTAAGATTTAGAATCTTCAGTGAGACATACGGATACCAACCCCATGATTCTGATGTAGCATATAAGGCATGGGAGAGAGCGTTCTCTTCAAGCAGCCGGTGGATAATTATTTCATCTAACCTGCACTCCCGGATTACCCGGGACAGGAGTGCGGGAACGGCGGATGCCGCCCCGCCCACTTCGGCCATGCATCTGCCGCCAGCCTTGTTAAAAAGGATTACGTAGGCGGCTCCACTGCCGCCATTAGCAATAAAAGTCTCCGCATCCGCTCTCTCAAGCATGGCCTTGTAATCTGCCGGTGTGCGCACCACCCTTTGAGGCTCTGCATCATGGAGAGAGATGACTGTATCAAGGAATGATTGTTCCCCATTATACCTTGTAACCATAGAATCTGTATTGTCTGCAGACCTTGGGGTGACGCTGTATGCAGTCTCGCAGCAGCATCTTTCATAGCCAAAGTGCAGGTACCTCTGGCGGTTGCCCCATAGAACAGCAAACGGATATCCGCGGCTGCGCATAACATGGCTTGTATGCGTCATAAGCATGCGCATATGCCCCCGGCCCCGGAAATCAGGGTGTGTGGCTACTGCGCCTATGCCGCCTACGGTTATCTCCCGCCCGCCGGAGACCAGCCTGAGGGGATTGACCCTTACATGGCTTGCTATTCTTCCACCTTCCCGGATTATAAAGCAGCTCTCATAATCTACCCTCTCTCTTGCCCAGCGAGCAGGATAACGATGCTGGAAGAAGCCCTTGGGATGCCTGTAAGATTCCTCAAGAAAGCTCATCAGGTCTTCGTACTCATCTTCTTTTACAGTTGTGGGTGCGGAAATCACGTATTTCCTCCTGTGTTGTAAAATATGCAACGCATTTTATATATGTTCCAAAAAGATAAGATACTTACAACCAGCGTTCTGATCATATGCGTAGGCACGGCGGGCACGGGAGTCTGCCTCGCTGAGTGGTACCGCCTATATATGATCCGGCATGGGAACATAGAATTCAAGGGAGCCGGGAGTTCCAAAAAGGCGCCGGGCCATCTCCGGTTCGGAAAGTTCAACAACCTTGCCGCAGGGTTCACCGGTGATATGCGCTTTACTGCCGGAGAGTTCTACTGTGGCACATTCTCCCGTCTCCCGTATCTTAAATGTTACTGCGCCATCTGCCGGAATGCCAAGCTTCTCCCGTTTTGCACATAACTGGTCGCAGAAAAATTCCAGCGTCCTTTCAAGGTTTAGAACCTTCAAAGAGGTAAACGGCTGCCAATGCCATGAATCCGCTACTTCATATAGCGCGGCAGTCAGGGTACTCTCTTCAAACGGACGGCAAACGTTTATTCCATCCAGGCCGCATTCACTGATTGCATGGGACAGTAGAGCAGGAACGGAGGATACATCTCCGCCCACTTCCGCCGTGCACCAGCCTCCCCTTCTGTTGAAGAGAGTTATATAAGCGGCGCTATTGCCAGAAAAAGAGATAAAAGTCTCTGTACCCGGCCGCTTGAGTTTATCCTTATGATCCTCCCGAGTGCGTGCAATGCTCTGAATCTCTGCTCCATGGATAGAAGCAACAGCATCAAGAAGGTCCTGCTCTCCATTATACTTTATTATATTTATGCCCGCATCTTTACTGCCAACAGACCTTGGCGTAATGTGGTATGCAGATTCGCAGCCGCATTTCTCATACCCAAAATGCAGGTACCTCTGGCGGTTGCCCCATAATACGGCAAACGGATACCCCCGGCTGCGCATAACATCGCTCGTATGAGTCATGAGCGTGCGCATATGCCCCTGCCCGCGAAAGTCCGGGTGCGTGGCTACCGACCCTATGCCTCCTATGGTTATCTCCCGCCCGTAGGAAACCAGTTGCATGGGATACACCCTTACATGGCTTGCTATCCGGCAATTTCGGATTATAAAACTGTTTTCAAAATCCATTCGCTCTCTTGCCCAGCGGACAGGTAAGAACTGCTGGTAGAAACCTTTTGGATGCCCAAAAGACTCCTCAAGAAAGCCTATAAGATCTTCATACTCATCTTCTCTTACAGTTATGGGGGCGGAAATCACGTATTTCCTCCTGTGTTGCATAATGTAATATACTTCTTACAGCGGCACAGCCTTATGATGCCTTACCTCCAACCCGCTCTCCTGCATTAAGAAACATTGGGGAGAGCAGAACGGCGGTAAGAGCACAGATAACAGAACCTATACGCATGGCGGCAGACGGGCTAAGGGCATTGGCAATTGCCCCTGCCTGAAGGCTCCCTATAGGGGCCATCCCTAAAAACATAAGCGTATATAGGCTCATAACCCTCCCTCTTATGCTGTCCGACACAGAGGTCTGGATAAGAGTGTTTGTAAGCGCCATGTTGGTCATCATCCCCCATCCCATAAAGATCAGGAGCAGAAGAGAAAGCGGCCATATGCGCGAATAGGAAAATAGTATCTGCATAACGCAAAACGTAATATTCCCTGTAAGGAGCAACTTTCCCTTCCATAAAAAATTACCAAGGGATGAGAGAGTA
>CALNCU010000058.1 GCA_937875395.1 uncultured Armatimonadota bacterium
CCCCAACTAGGCAAAACGATGGCAGAGTTAGAACCCTGGGAGAAAAATCTAATCAGCCACCGCGCAAGAGCCCTTGAAGCAGCAAAAAACGTACTGAGCCAACTCATCTCTAAAGAAGAAGCCCCCGGCAAGTAAGCCCCAACCTCAATTTTCCTTGACAAATAATAGCCTGATATGTTAAAGTTGCAGCAAATAAAGGGGTAGCTTAATATCAGTTCATTCCAAGACTGCACAAACCGGCACAGCTTTCTCTCTTATCTTTCACACATAACCAACGGAGCATAAAAGCATGTCTCGTTATTGGCAAGTAGTCTTAATTTTGTTCCTTATGGGTGCCTTTTGGATAGGCAATGCGCTTGCTCAGAAATCCGGGCCAAATGCTGTAGTACAGGCCAGATGCTTTGAGCTTGTAGATGCAAACGGCAGAGTCTGCGCCACTTTAGGGACAGATTTTAAGGGGCCATACCTGAACTTCTATGATAATAACGGAAAAATAAGGGCGTCAATGGCTCTAGGAAAGTCCGGCATGCCAGCAATCAACCTTACAGATGATAATGGCAGGGATACTCGCATTACGACGCCTAAACATACCGATGCAATAGATCAGGGTATCCTGCTTATGTCTACCAGGTGGAGCTCCAACAGCAAGGGACAAAGATTTATCTGCGGGGCATTAATAAATAATTCTGAGAAACCTTTCAAGCTGGTTAAGGTAAATATCAATGTCTATGATATTCAGGGGAAACTGCTTGGAGTCGCCAGTGACAGCATAAAAAATCTTGAAGCCGGCAGCACCTGGATATTTAAGGCAATATGCCCCCACAACAGCGCCGCCAGCTTCAAGATAAATGAAATATCCGCAAGGTAGTATTCTTATAAAAGCTACCCAGGCCGGATTTTTATATCAGCTTAACACTCCTCCAGCTTGTCTTTGATAAAAGATTTTACTTTATCTAAAGAAACGCGAGCCTGCTCCATGGTGTCGCGGTCACGGATGGTAACCGCCTGATCCTCCACAGATTGGAAGTCCACCGTAATACACCACGGCGTGCCAATCTCATCCTGCCTTCTGTAGCGGCGCCCAATGCTTCCGCGCTCATCATAATCAGTCATGAAGCATTTTCTAAGCTGGTTCTGCAAGTCCTTGGCAATCTCCGGCAGGCCGCCCTTCTTGGCAAGCGGAAGTAAAGCCGTCTTTATGGGCGCAAGCCTTGGGTGAAGCCTTAGCACCACTTCGCTCTCTGCGCCGGCCTCTCCGCGTCCGCCGGAAATCTCTTCATAGGCATCAGAAAGGAACGCCAGAAGAGCCCTGTCCACACCGCCGGAGGGTTCCACTACGTAGGGAACCAGGCGCTCGCCCGTGGTTTCGTCAAAGTAGCTTAAATCCTTGCCGCTTACTTCCATGTGCTGCTTAAGATCGTAATCTGTGCGGTTGGCAACACCTTCAAGCTCACTCCAGCCAATGGGGAACTCGTATTCAATATCAGAGCAGGCGCAGGCGTAGTGGGCAAGCTCATCCTCACCGTGCGGGCGGAGTCTAAGCTTCTCCGGGTTAATCCCAAGGCTTATGTACCAATCATACCTGTCCTGCAGCCACTTCTTATGCCATTCCTCCGCCTCTTCCGGACGGGTGAAGTACTCTATCTCCATCTGCTCAAACTCGCGGGTGCGGAAGATGAAGTTGCCGGGAGTTATCTCGTTTCTAAAAGACTTGCCTATTTGCGCAATACCAAACGGCAGCTTCTTCCGGGTGGAGGTTTGCACATTCTTGAAGTTTACAAATATCCCCTGCGCGGTCTCCGGCCTAAGGTACACAATGGCCGCGCTCTCTTCCACCGGCCCCATATACGTCTTGAACATAAGGTTAAACTGGCGGATAGAGGTAAGCTCGCCGCCGCACTCCGGGCACATAACACTCTCAAGAGCCCTCTCCATGTTGCTCATCTCTTCCGGGGTGCGCTCTACTGCATCTTCTTCCTTCTTCATGGATTCAACCAGGTGGTCTGCCCGGAAACGCCTCTTGCATCTCTTGCAATCCACCATAGGGTCAGAGAAAGAGGCAATATGGCCGCTGGCCTTCCAGGTATCTGGATGCATAAGGATGGCGGCGTCCAGGCCGACTACATCATCCCGCTCCTGTACTACGGATTTCCACCAGGCGGCCTTTACGTTGTTCTTTAAGTGCACACCTATGGGGCCGTAATCCCAGGTGGAGCCTATTCCACCGTATATCTCGCTTGAGGGGAAGATTATCCCCCGCCGCTTGCAAAGGTTTACTATATTATCCATCTTGTTACCGGCCATGATACCTCCAATAAATGCTTGTATAACACAGAAGGCAGGAGTACTTCTCCCGCCTTTGCCTGTGCACAACAAATTATAATCCAAACCGCGGCTGCGGTTCAAGTTACTCTAATTTCCACGGCTGCATATTAGTGCCTGAAATGGCGTATGCCGGTAAAGACCATAGACATGCCGCACTTGTTTACGGTATCTATAACCTCTGCATCTCTTATGGAGCCGCCGGGCTGAATAATTGCCGAAACCCCGGCCTCCCCTGCTTCCTCCGGGCCGTCCGGGAACGGGAAGAACGCATCTGATGCAAGCACGGAACCCTTGGCCTTCTCCCCGGCCTGGGCCACCGCAAGCTTTACGGAGTTTACCCGGTTGGGCTGCCCTGCGCCCATGCCAACAAGCTGGCGTCCCTTTGCAAGCACAATAGCGTTAGATTTTACATGCTTTACAATCTTCCAGGCAAAAAGCAGATCATCTATCTCATCTGCAGCGGGGGATTTCTCCGTTACCGTGCGCAGATTGGCGGCTGAAAGCTCTGCCACATCCGGGTCCTGGATTATTATTCCGCCCTCTACCTTCTTCATATCCTTTGTCTCTATGCCGGAGACGCCGGAGGGTCGCCCAAAATCTCCAACCGCAAGGAGCCTCAGGTTTACGCCGGATTTTCTGCGCTCGGTAAGGATGGGCACTGCATCTGCATCTACGCTGGGGGCTATAATTACCTCATGGAAAGTCTTGCCTTCAAAGATTGTCTCCGCCACCTCTGCCGTAATGGGCCGGTTCATGGCAATAATTCCGCCAAACGCAGAGACAGGGTCTGCCTCAAGAGCCTTAACATAGGCTTCGGAAAGATCTTCTCCAACGGCGCAGCCGCACGGGTTGGCATGCTTTATAATGGCGCAGGCCGGTTCTGCAAACTCCTTCACCAGCTCAAGGGCTGCGTTGGTATCCCAAATATTGTTAAAGGAGAGTTCCTTGCCAGAGAGCTGCTTTGCATTTGCAATACCTGCACCCGCATAGCCCGGAATTTTATAGAAGGCGCCCTTCTGGTGAGGGTTCTCCCCGTAGCGCAAATCCTGAATCTTTTCAAAACGCATGGTTACGGCCTGGGGGAAATCTTTATTCTTTGCAAACCGGGACTGCATAAACGCCGCAATCATAGAATCGTACGCGGCGGTGTGCTCAAACGCCTTCATGGCAAGGGAGGCCCTGGTCTCCGGGGTGGTCTCTCCGCCGTGCGCCTGCATCTCTTTAAGTACGCAGGTATAATCCTCCGGGTCTACAATAATTGTTACGGAGGCAAAGTTCTTGGCGGAAGAGCGAACCATGGACGGGCCGCCTATATCTATGTTCTCTATGGCATCGGCAAGAGTAACATCAGGGTTGGCCACCGTCTTTGCAAAGGGGTACAGGTTAACCGCAACAAGGTCTATGGGCTTAATCCCCTGGGCCTCTATCTGGGCCATATGATCCGGCTTGGAGCGGTCTGCCAGAAGCCCGCCGTGCACGGCCGGATGCAGAGTCTTTACGCGCCCCTCCATCATCTCTGGGAAGCCGGTTACATCAGAGATGCCGGTAACCTTCACGCCGGCATCTGCCAGTGCTTTGGCCGTTCCACCGGTAGAGATAATCTCTACACCCATCTCTTGAAGGGCCTTTGCAAACTCTACAACGCCCGTTTTATCTGAGACGCTTACAAGCGCCCTTTTTATCTTTGCCATTCCTTACCTCCTGTTGCTGGATACTGAATATTTTTACAGATACCGGCGGCACGGCCGGCCCCCGATGTATCAGGGTTTGGGGAGTATATGCACTATGCGGCCGTCTACCTTAAGCCTGCCCTCTGCAAAGAGTTGTATTGCCTCCGGGTAGGCCTTATGCTCTTCTGCAAGCACCCTTGCAGCCAAATCCCCGGCAGTATCTCCTTCTTCTACGGAGACTACCTTTTGAAGAATGATAGGCCCGGAATCATAGTGCTCATCTACAAAATGCACCGTGCAGCCGGAGACTTTTACCCCGTAATCTATTGCCGCCTGATGCACATGCTCGCCGTACATCCCCTTGCCGCAAAAGAGCGGAATAAGCCCCGGATGAATATTCATAACCCGCCAGCGGTAGGCATCTATAACCTTAGAAGGAAGGATGCGCATATACCCGGCAAGGCAGACCAAATCTGCATTGTATTCATGCAGCAGATTAACTATCCGGGCGGCGTACTCCGTATCTGAGGAAAACGCCTTTGGAGCAACCTCCGCCGCCGGGATGCCGTTGCTTCTGGCCCTGTCCATGGCGGGGGCGCCGTCCCTGGTGCCTATTACAAGAGCAACCCTGCCTTCTACGCGGCCGTCCCGGGTGGCATCTATTATTGCCTGAAGATTACTCCCCCTGCCATGCCCGGAGACCAGCACCGCTATATTAACGGGTTTCACAGTACCTGCACCTCACTGCTGCCCTGGCGTACTTCCCCTATTATGCAGGACTCTTCACCAAGATCGTTCAGCCTGGCTACAACGGCCATAGCATCTTCCTTGGGAACCACAAGCACAAATCCTATGCCCATGTTAAAGGTGCGGTACATCTCCGGCTCGGAGACATCTCCTACCTGCTGGATAAGGCGGAAGATGGGGGGCACCTCCCAGTTGCGCCGGTCTACCCATGCCTGGCAGTTCTGCGGAAGCGCTCTTGGAATATTATCGTAGAAGCCGCCACCGGTTAGATGCGCCATGGCATGGACATCAAACTCTGAAAGGATCTGCTGAACGGAGGGGCCGTAGCATCTGTGCGGGCGAAGGAGCTCTTCTCCAAGGGTGCTCCCAAGTTCCGGCACTTCCTGGTCAACACGCCACTTGGCCTTGTCAAAGAATATATGCCGCACAAGTGAATAGCCGTTTGTGTGCAGGCCGTTAGATGCAAGCCCTACAAGCACATCTCCGGGCATAACCCTTGATCCGTCTACAATCTTGTCCCGGTCTACCATGCCTACTATGCACCCGGCAATATCGTACTCGCCTTCAAGGTAGATTCCGGGCATCTCCGCCGTCTCTCCGCCTATAAGTGCGCAGCAGGCGTTTCTGCATGCCTCGGAGAGCCCCTTTACTACATCCACCACCACGGATGGGGATAGCTTTCCAGTGGCAAAATAATCCAGAAAGAAGAGCGGGCGCGCGCCCTGCACCAGAATATCATTCACGCAGTGGTTGACTATATCATGCCCTACGGTATCATGCTTGTTCATCATAAAGGCAACTTTAAGCTTGGTGCCTACGCCGTCTATGCTTGAGACCAGGACGGGCTTGCTTACGCCCTCCATGTCAAGTTGAAACATGCCGCCAAACGTGCCTACATCCGTAAGTACGCCGGAGGTGAAGGTAGACCGTATGTGATCCTTCATACGAAGGACGGCTTCCATGCCGGCATCTATATCTACGCCTGCTTCTTTGTAAGTGGCTTTATCGCTCATAAAATTTAATCCTTTCTACCGTCCAAAGAGCATATGGAAACGGCAAAACCGTAACGGGTAGCTGCAGGGAATCACCTAAGCCCTGGTTTTCCCGTGGCTTAGCAGGACGGATGGCCCCTCTTTAATACCAGAGCATGTGCCCGGCTCAAGACAGAATTTGGAGACCCTTATGCACTCCGGTATCTCTATTGGGTAGCGCCCGTCAAAACAGGCCATGCAGAACTTATCGCGCTTAAGCCCAATAGCTCTGACCAGCCCTTGTATGGAGAGGAACCCCAGGCTGTCTGCATTTATATGCTTTCTTATTTCTTCAACAGTCTTCATGGCGGCAATAAGTTCTGTCTGCTTTGCCATGTCTATCCCGTAGAAGCACGGGTACATGATTGGAGGAGAACTTATACGTACATGAACCTCTGCAGCGCCGGCATCTCTAAGCATCTTTATGGTTGGGCCGGTGGTGGTGCCGCGGACTATGCTGTCTTCCACCATAACTATCTTCTGCCCTGCCAGGGATTCCTTAAGCGGGGAGAATTTCAGGCGCACGCCCTGCTCGCGCATGCGCTGCTCCGGCTCTATAAATGTGCGGTGAACGTAACGGTTTTTAATAACACCCTCGCCGTATGGGATTCTTGATGCCTGCGCAAACCCTATTGCCGCCGGAGTGCCGGTATCCGGGATGGGGATAACCAGGTTGGCATCCGGGACGGGGTGTTCTGCGGCAAGCTCATGGCCCATGCGCAGACGGCACATGTGGATGGTTTTGTTATACATCATGCTATCCGGCCGGGCGAAATAGATAAACTCAAAGATGCAGAGGCCGTGGCGGACGGGGGGCAGCCCCTCCATCTCCCGGACGCCGGATTTATCTATAACCACAATCTCTCCGGGCCTCACTTCCCTCATAAACTTTCCGCCTACAAGGTTTATGGAACATGTCTCTGAAGAGAGCATGAAGTTCCCGTTCAGGCGTCCAAGACTTAAGGGCCGCACGCCAAACGGGTCTCTTACGCCAAGCAGCTTATCCGGCGTGAGCACAAGCAGGGAGTATGCGCCGGTAACCTTCTGCATCATCTCCCGCACTGCGTCTTCTATGGTGGCGGCGCTGCTTTTGGCAATAAGGCGGGCCATGACTTCGCTATCCGTGGTAGTGACAAAGGTTTCCCCGCCAGATTCCAGCTCCGCCCTAATCTCCGCCGTGTTTATAAGGTTGCCGTTGTGGGTTAGTGCAATGGTGCCAAATTTAGATTCGCAGATAACCGGCTGGGCGTTGCAGAGCACGCTTGATCCGGTTGTGGAGTACCTGGTGTGGCCTATTGCAATATGGCCTTTAAGGTCTTGCAGAATAGATTCGTCAAAGACCTGCGTAACAAGCCCCATCTCTTTAAATGAACGTATGCGGGCGCCATCTGATACGGCTATCCCCGCGCTCTCCTGACCTCTGTGTTGAAGTCCGAAGATTCCAAAATAAGTGTACCTGGCAACATCGGCCCCTTCGGCGTATATGCCAAAGACTCCACATTCTTCTTTAGGATTATCGGGCATGCACCCTTTGCAATAACCTTCCAGCATATATTTTAAACCCCTAACAACAGACCTTGAAAAAGACCGGCGGGATTAAAGCCCCAGCCGGTCAAAAATTACATCTACGTTACGAACATGATGTTTGTAATCAAATATCTCTGCAAGCTCATTCTTATTAAGCTTTGAAGCCACTCTTGTATCTGATGCAAGCGCATCTTTAAAGTTTTCGCCCGCCCAGGCCTTTGCAGCATTCTCCTGCACAATAACGTAGGCATCTTCGCGGGAGAGGCCCTTCTCTACCAACTTAAGCATTATCCGCTCAGAGAACACCAGGCCGCCCATCTGCTCCAGGTTACGCCGCATATTCTCCGGGTAGACTAAAAGCCCCTCTACCACGCGGGCAAAGGTATTTAACAGGTAGTCCGCCAGCAGGAAGCTATCTGGAATTATTATGCGCTCCACGGAGGAGTTGGTAAGATCGCGCTCATGCCAGGAGACTATGTTCTCTAGCGCCGGAATAACGTTGGAACGTACAATTCTGGAGAGCCCGGCCACCTGCTCTGAAAGCCTGGGGTTCCGCTTGTGCGGCATGGCGGAGGAGCCCTTCTGCCCCTTGGCAAAGTACTCCTGTACCTCCAGTATCTCTGTTCGTTGAAGGTTTCTAAGCTCTGTTGCAAAGTTATCCAGGGAACCTGCCACAATTGCAAGGGCGCCAAGCATTTGCGCATGCCTGTCCCGGGCTATTATCTGCGTGGAGTGCTCTGCAATGCCAAGCCCCAGCTTGCCGCATACGTACTCTTCTACTCTTGGGTCTACATTTGCGTAGATACCCACCGCGCCGGAGACTTTGCCCACGCTGACGGCATCCCTGGCCGCCTTTACGCGCGCTATGTCCCGCTTTATCTGCGCATACCACCCGGCAAGCTTGAACCCAAAGGTAATGGGCTCTGCATGAATGCCGTGGGTGCGGCCTATCATGACGGTATATTTATGCTCTTGCGCCCTGGCCTTAACTACGCCAAGCAGCTTTTCTAAATCTTCCAGAATAATATCGGCAGATTCCCGGAGAAGCAGGCCCAACGCGGTATCTACAATATCGTAAGAAGTAACGCCGTAGTGAACGTACTTTCCTTCTTCGCCCAGGTTCTCTGTAACACACTTAACAAAGGCCATTACATCGTGCTGGGTGGTCTCTTCTATTTCAAGGATGCGTTCTACGGTAAACTTTGCGCCTGATTTAATCTTTGCCGGAGCATCTTTGGGGATATAGCCGTATTCTGCAAGGCCTTCTGCAACGGCAATCTCTACGTCCAGCCATTTCTGGAACCTGTTATGCTGCTCCCACACAGCTTTCATCTTTGGGAGCGAATATCTTGGTATCATTACTTCTCCTTGGATTTTGCCTCTATTGCTTTTGCTAGGCGGTCTTTATAATCTTTTATCTTCTGCCTTAGCTCCGGATACTTTACAGATAACATCTGGGCGGCTAGTATTCCGGCGTTTTTGGCGCTGTTTATTCCAACGGTGGCTACAGGCACACCGGATGGCATCTGGACTATTGAGAGCAGGGAATCCATGCCGTTCAGGGCAGTGGATTTTACCGGGACGCCTATCACCGGGAGCGGCGTAAAGGCGGCTATTACACCCGGCAGATGCGCCGCGCCGCCGGCACCCGCAATAAGAACCTCTATCCCATTATCCTCTGCGCCGGATGAATACGCTTCTACAAGCCTGGGGCTTCTGTGGGCGGACATTATTTTAATCTCTGTTTCTATGCCAAATTCTTTAAGCATATCTGCGGCGTCCTGCATCACCGGCAGGTCCGACTGGCTGCCCATTACAATGCCCACTTTCATAAACTGCTGCTCCCTGCCTTTTAGCTTCCGGCTGCCAGGCTCTATCGTATTTATTATTAACAAATTAACAAGGCTTCGGTCACAGAGCAAAGCACTGCTGCCAAAGCTGGATACGGGCGGACTATCCTCTATTCAAGGGCTCTCTGGCCTATATCCTTACGGTACTGCATCCCCTTGAAATTTATCTTGCCCACGGCCCGGTATGCGCGGTCTATGGCAGAGCGGAAGTTATCTCCAAGGGCTGTTACGCCAAGCACTCTTCCGCCGCTTGTAACAACTGCGCCGCCTGCATATTTTGTGCCTGCATGGAAGATTATTACATCTTCCATGGTCCCGGCCTCTGCAAGGCCGCTTATAGGCATGCCGCTAACATAGTCACCAGGGTATCCGCCGGATGCGCAGACCACGCAAACGGCGCATTTATTATAGCATTTTATTACGGCAGAGTCGAGACAGCCGCCAACCGAATCCTCCATTATATCCACTATATCGTTCTCTATAAGCGGAAGAGCCACCTGCGTCTCAGGATCGCCAAAACGGCAGTTGTATTCTATCACCTTGGGGCCGTCCTTGGTGAGCATTATTCCAGTGTAGAGTATGCCCTTATACGGGCAGCCCTCTTCTTTCATGGCCCGGATTGTAGGCTTGATGATGGTATCCAGCACTTCATTGTAGAGTTCCGGAGTCACCACGGGCACGGGGGAGTAGCAGCCCATCCCGCCCGTGTTGGGTCCCAGGTCGCCATCAAAGATGCGCTTGTGATCCTGCACGGGGGTCATGGGGAGCACATTCTCTCCATCTGAAAAGACCATGAGCGATGCCTCCGGGCCTTCCAGGCGTTCCTCTATTACAACCCAGTCTCCGGCTTCGCCAAAGGCCCGGTCATCCATTATCATCTTTATGGCGGAGAGCGCCTCTGCCTTTGTACTGCATACAATGGCGCCCTTCCCAAGCGCCTCACCATAGGCTTTGACCACTATGGGGCACTCCTCACCGCGGGAGACGGATTCTATATAGGCGGAAGCTTCAACAGAGTTGTTAAAAATCTTAAAGGCCGCCGTGGGGATGTTGTACTTGGCCATAAGCTCTTTTGAGAATACCTTGCTCCCCTCTATCCGGGCGGCAA
>CALNCU010000059.1 GCA_937875395.1 uncultured Armatimonadota bacterium
ACTGGAGAGCTTCCAAAGTCTATCAGAGAGCGTGAGACCATCCCTGTACACCCTGGCGTATTCGGCGTTGACGGCGTGCTCTGCCACCTTGCCGAATGCCACGTTGATCTCTCCCACTCCAGGGAGCTTCGCCGTCTTGGTGATGTTTGCCACCAGGCCGTCAAGCGCCTCCTGCAGAGCCAGGGTAATAAACAGCTCCTTGACTACATCCCCTTGCTGATTGCAGGATATCTGCGCGGCGCCCAGCATTGCAATACCCAGGAGATCACTATAGCCCTGCTGAGCGTCGTCCAGAATACGCCCTATATCCGCCAGCAGAGCCACCTGGTAAGCCTCCTGAAGCTTCCCGGTGCCGGCATAGCGGATAAGCTTTGCCTTTACGTCTGAAGCCGCATTGCGGTAGATGGCATCCAGGCGCTGTACGGACTGCTTTGTAAGTATAAGCTGCTGCCGTCGCGCTCGGTTAACTATACGCTCAAAAGTAACTGCATTCATAAGTCACGATTATCCAGCCAGTCAAGCTCACGGTCTATGCGGCTCCTTGATCTGCCTGCAGGCGCAGACATCTGCCCGCCACCCATCATTGCCATAAACATAGGATCAGGCTCTACTGCGCCTTCTGGAGGAGCGCTCCCAGTTGCCTCAATGGCGGATTCCTCCCAGGTTTGCCAACCCGCTTGCCACTTGCCGATGGCGTTTCGTATCTCCTGTGCTTCCGCCTGAGCATCAATAAGCCTGTCTGTGGTACGTATAGGCTCAAACCAGCACTCAACACGCCCCTGGTAGCCCTGCACCCTAAGCGCAAGTGAAAACATACGGGAGAGGATAAACTCCACCGGCTTCTGCAGGGAGCGCAGCCCGGCTACAAAGATTTGCCATTGAACTGTACCGTGAGTCTCTGTGGTGCCTTCGTTAGAGGCCATAAGTATTGGGAGCTGCTTTAGGGCCTTGATCATTCGGCGTTCTATGCTTCTCATCACGGCCTCTGCATCTATTACCTTGCCGGACGTGCCCGCCGCCTGGTTAATCTCTACGCTGTCAAAATGAACAAAGCTGTCGTCCGGCCTAAGGTCGTTGTAGGCCTTCTGAACATCCGTAAGCCTATCGTTCAGCCATTCCCTAAGCTCCCCCGGATCGTTCTTAAGGGCAGGCGGAGCGTTTGCAATAAGGGCTTCTTCAAGCACCCGTATATCTATCCTTGGCCAGCCCTGGTTGTGAATCACCTTTCTAAGGTCTGCTATCACGGCTATATCAAACCATACTTCCTGAAGCACGGGTGCCGCCGGTGGACGCCCGTAAGGATCATCTATCCACGGGTCTATGGGGATATACCAAAACGTCTCCGGGTTTAGCTGTACCGGAGTCGCGGGAGATCCTGTCTTCGCCACAGGCGGATAGTGCCATGCTACCAGGCGCATGTTATCATCACGATTAAAACGTATAGCAGCAGGGTCTACAGCGTAAAAATCATCTATATCATCAAGTCCTTCTGTAAGCGCCGCTTCGCCCGCCACAGCCCCCTGCAGAAAGCCGGAGAGCACCCACTGAATGATAAGCGCTTCCAATCCGCCCTGCATTAAATTAATCCGCTGCACCAGATTATCCAAAAGGGATTTGCCCTTGTGGTCGTCCTGCCCCTCGGCATCCTTCACGGTATAGTTAAACCCAGAGGAGCCAAGGCGCAACATGTTCCACACGGCAAGCCCTACGTCAGGCGATATATCCGGCAGCAGCGCAAGTAGTTGCTGTGCAGACCAGAAGCTGCCCTCAAGGCGTGTGATGTCATAACGCTCATACTGCCGGCGTGGAATGTAATTGTA
>CALNCU010000060.1 GCA_937875395.1 uncultured Armatimonadota bacterium
ACCATCCCTCGGTATATCGGGTTTTCTAGGATGTCTCTGACCTTCTTGTGTCGCCAGTAGGTATTTTTTCGAGTAAGTATGCCCATATGGTTTAAGATGGCTGCTGTGCCTGCTAGTGTTTTCTCCTGCACAAAGATGCGGAAAACCATCATCGCGTCATCCTTGCGTGCCGGGTCTGCTAAGAGCTGCTTTGATTGTGAGTTGTAGATATATCCAAGCGGGGCCTGGCCCCCGACAAGACGCCCCATACTGGCTACTATACGGTTGTTCGCCCGTATCACTTGGCCGGTCTGTGCGGCCTGGTACTGGTTTACCGAGCCGAGAATATTTCGCATTAAATCTACAGTAGCCTTATCACCCTGGGTAGGCTCTTGCAGTGTAATGATTCTGACTCCGGCTTTCTCTATTCTGTCTATGTAAACTGTCTGGTCTGTGATATTCCTAAAGAGGCGGGAGAGGGTCTTTACCCATATTCGTGCAAACAAACCTTTTTGTGCAGCAGCAAGCATTTGCGTCATTGCCGGACGCTTTTCAATGCTGGTGCCGGAGAGATCCATGTCTATGTACAAGTGTTCATTCGATATGCTTTTGCCGATACGCGCAGCAGCCTCTCTTATCTCCTCAGCACGTACCGCGACAAGTTCATCTATGGCCTTTTTGCGGGCTTCTGGTTCACGTTCCGGTATGTCTACGTGAGAGACGCGTATATAAGCGGCATCAATATCAATAGGCTGGCGTATTTTTTTCTTTGACATAAGTTAGTTTATCCTAACTTGTTCATCACCGTTATAGAAATATATGTGACCTGTAACAGGCTTTCCTCTTAGTTCTTGCATGATTGTATTACTCGTTTCTTTGTTTTTTGGTGATATTTTCGCCTTGCCTATATAGTAGACATTTCTTGCTTATCTTTTGCAGGTTTGTAGGACATATTCCAAAGGATGAGCAGTATTGCAAGTCCTACTATACCGCCTTTTGGCCCCGCAATTATAACGAGCAGCACAAGCCATCCGCTACGACCCTTTGTTTTTAGATAGCGAACCCAGCAATACAAATAGGCGATATATAGCGCCACAACAATAATCGCACCACATATATCTACTACTGTCGGAAGCGAAGTGTGATGTTCGCCGTACTGGGCAATTGCGTTGAGCAGCCATACGAACGGCATTGTACCCCATGCCCATCTGCGCGCGGTGGCGCGAACAAGTTTATCTGGAACATATGGCGGCTGCCCGTCTCTGTACTTTAGCGAGTGTACCAGCAGCCTTATTCTGTTTCCAAGCCGGATATGCGGCTTTATGTATGATTTGCGGTATTCTGCCATATTTTTACTTTGCCCTGAAGCTTCCAATTGTCACCAAGATTAACGCAACACATATGCCAATAAGGTGGGGCGACACTCCCGGACGGTAGGGATGCGATAGGTAATAAAGTACCTCGGAGATTCCTACCAGTCCAGCAACGCACAATCCGATAATGCTTATAATATTAGTTTTCATTTGTTCTCCCTTTGAGCGATGGTTTCAAGATTAACCCAATCCGGGGGTAGCTAAGCGCACATATGATGCATACATGAATAACGGTAGCAACCCGAGTATTGGACAAAGTAATAACACTATCCACTGCGTGATTGCGCCAGGTTCAGAGTCTTCTTCAATCCTATAGCAATACGGCTTCCTTAGTGAATTATAGGCTTGTTTTAGAAAAGTGGTTACGCCTAATCCAATAAATATCAATATTGTGGTAACTACCACA
>CALNCU010000061.1 GCA_937875395.1 uncultured Armatimonadota bacterium
AGGAGTTCACGGGGATAGTACTCTGTAATGGCTGGGCTTGGCGTGTAAAACTTGGATGTATGAGAAGAGACAACCGCAAATGCCTGAGCGACCCATTCATGCATAAAGGCCCACTCATCCGGCGGGGCTGTCCAGCAGATTGGATCGGTCTTTGCCAAAACGCCGGAGACCCTTGGCAGGCCGAAGATTCTAAGCCCTACCGACAGCCATTCCGATTCATCCATAGCAACAATATTGCTATGGGGGGATGCAGGCAACCAGCAGACCTGGCCGCCCTTCACCAACCAGCTATGGCTCTCTATGGTAATCTGCACGGTGCCGGAAAGCATAAGCCATAGCGCAGGCATTTGTGCAGGGTGGTCAAACATTCCATCCCCGGCATTCCATTTATGTCGGCATATCCAGTCGACATCTACAAAAGTAGGAGACAAGGCTTTACTATCTACCGCCACTTTTGTTTGCCTCCGCTTGCCAAGCAAGCCTTTTTATAATTCCAACTAATACCCCGGTAATACCCCGGCCTTCTTATGCAAATACCGGTGTCTATGTTAACGCTGTATTTGCAATTCAACCAGGCTCATTATCATTTTACTTGTTTATTTGAAGAAAGTCATTACCCATATCGCCGATTGTATTGGCCAATGCGCTTATTTGCCTTATTTACCTGCGCTGTCAGACAGGTTGCGCGCGGCCTTCCTTTAGCCGCCCAAGCCTCTTAAGTATCCGGGCGAACGCCCATTCGCTCCTGAACCATATACAATATATATATTACAGCTTTTAGATTTCATGCCCTTCGCCCATTCCATCTTGAGGCATTATAAGCCCGTGCATTCAAGGCGTCAAGAACACAAGCATGTTAGGGAATGTTAGGCACACAACCCATTTTAAAGAGGCAATTATTCCAGAATCGGTTCACATAAAATGGGGTTTCAGCCTTGACTTGCATCACTCGTTTTGTTATACTTTTTTGGTGGAAACACCCCGTTAGACCGCACATGCGGAACGGGGTGTTTTGTTTGTGAGAAGGCGCAGAGCGTCCTTCCCGGGGAAGAAAATGAGATTATTCAAAGGACTATTCCAAAAAGTAGATCAGCTGGTTACGGGGCGCCGCCCGGTAGATGACGAACTCTTTGACGAGCTTGAAGAAGCGCTCATCCAGGCGGACCTTAACATACATACAGCCATACGCATAGTAGATAATTTAAGAGATGTAGCCCGAAGCGAGCGTATATCAGATTCAGAGGATATAAAGACCCGCCTGAAGGAAGAAATATCAGCGCTCCTCTCCTCTGGGCCAGAGGGGGGGCTTGCAGTATCGGCAGAGGCCCCCGCGGTCTACCTTGTAGTGGGTGTAAACGGCGCGGGAAAGACTACATCCATCGCAAAGCTGGCAAACATACTTAAATCCCGCGGAAACCGGGTGCTCCTTGCAGCGGCAGACACCTTCCGCGCAGCGGCCATAGATCAGCTAGAGATATGGGCCAATCGCATAGGGGTAGAACTGATAAAACAGCGCGAGGGTGCAGACCCGGCCGCCGTAGTCTACGATGCGCTTCAGGCAGCCAAATCCAGGCGTGCAGATGTTGTTATAGCAGATACCGCAGGCCGGCTCCACACAAGAAGCAGCCTTATGGAAGAACTAAAAAAGATAGGCCGCGTAGTAGAAAGAGAGAGCGGGCGGCCCGCAGATGAAGTTCTTCTGGTGCTGGATGCAACCTGCGGGCAGAACGCCATAAGCCAGGCGCAGGAATTTAAAGCGGCGGTACCCATCTCCGGGATAATCCTTGCAAAACTGGATGGAACCGCAAAAGGCGGAATAGTAATAACCCTTAGAGACGAGCTTGGCATACCCATTAAATTTGCAGGCACCGGCGAAGGGATTAGCGATATGCAGGAATTCAACTCCCGGGAGTTTGCAGAAGCGCTTCTGGGCTAGGTTAGAAGAGCAAGCACTGCCCGTAACGGGATGCTTCGGCAATAGAACTACCGAAGCAGCAAAAATTTAACTTAGCAAGCTGCCTAAAAATAGGTAAGTTTGACAAATTCAGGCAAACTTGTGTATACTTTAGTTTGCCTTGTTTGAGGTTTAATAAAAATTGTTTGAAAGTCTGTCAGAGAAACTTCAGAGCGTCTTTAAGAAGCTCAAAGGCAAGGGAACGCTCTCCGAGCAGGATGTAAACGATGCCCTGCGCGAAGTCCGCCTGGTACTTCTTGAAGCAGACGTTAACTATAAAGTAGTTAAAGATTTTATAGCCCGGGTAAAAGAGCGTGCGGTAGGTCAGGAGATACTGGAAAGCCTCTCCCCCGCACAGCACGTAATAAAAGTTGTAAACGAAGAGCTCACCGCGCTTCTGGGCGGCGGAGATTCGGAGTTCAAGTTTTCGCCCAGGCCGCCAACCATTATCATGCTGGCCGGCCTTCAGGGCTCCGGGAAAACAACCACCGCAGCCAAGCTTGCGAACCTGATGAAAAAGCAGGGAAGACGGCCGCTACTGGTGGCGGCAGACGTCTACAGGCCCGCCGCCATAAAACAGCTTCAGGTGCTGGGCGGGCAGCTTCAGGTGCCGGTCTTCTCTTTAGGAGAGCGGCAGGACCCGGTGGCAATAGCAAAAGCAGCCGTAAGTTCTGCATCATCCGGCGGCCACGATGTGGTAATATTGGATACCGCAGGACGCCTGCACATAGACGAAGAACTGATGGGTGAACTCTCCCGGATGAAGGCAGAGGTATCGCCGCATCAGATACTTCTTGTTATAGACGCTATGACCGGCCAGGATGCCGTAAACGTGGCGGGGCAGTTTAACTCGCTTCTTGAAGTTGACGGCTTTGTGGTCACCAAACTTGATAGCGATGCCAGAGGCGGAGCGGCGCTCTCCATTAAAGCCGTAACCGGAAAACCCATAAAGTTTGCCGGCGTAGGCGAAAAGATGGACGCGCTGGAAGAGTTCCACCCGGAGAGGATGGCCTCCCGGATACTCGGCATGGGCGATGTCCTCAGCCTTATAGAAAAGGCCGAGGCAGCCATGGATCAGAAGACTGCCGAAGAACTTGAACGCAAACTTAGAGAAAACAAGTTTGATTTCAACGATTACCTGGAGCAGCTTCAACAGATGCGCAAAATGGGCCCCCTGGATCAGCTTATAAACATGATCCCGGGAATGAACGCAAAGCAGCTTGCAGGAGTAGAAATAGACGAAAGCCAGCTCTCACGCGTAGAGGCCATAATTCGGTCCATGACCAATGACGAGCGCAGGCATCCGGAGATAGTAAACGGCAGCCGGAGAAGAAGAATAGCAGCCGGAAGCGGAACCAGCGTGCAAGAGGTCAACCGGCTCATAAACCAGTTTGAACAGATGCGCAAAATGATGCGCGGCATTGCAGAGATGGAAGCCGGCGGACGCAGGCGTCCATCAATACCGTTTTTCGGGTAGAGCCAAGGTTCTACATGAAATAAAAACCAACCGCAGCGGAAGTGCATAGTCATTAAGGAGGACAAATATTGTCAGTAAAGATAAGGCTTAGAAGAATGGGAAGCCGCGGAAAGCCATTCTACCGCATAGTTGTGGCGGATAGCCGCACGGCACGGAACGGCAGGTTTATAGAACTGCTGGGTCACTACGACCCCTGCACCGATCCGGTTACCGTGAAGATTGACGAAGAAAGGGCCCTTCTCTGGCTTGGCAGAGGTGCTCAGACCACCGATACCGCGGCAGCGCTCCTTAAAAAAGAGAGCATAATGGAGAAGTTCCTTGCAACAAAGGGTGTAAAGGATGCAAAAAAGGCTCCTGCACCCAAAGCAGAATCCGAAGCAACCAAAGCACCCGCTCGCAAGCGGCGCACCAAAGCCGCAGCAGAGGAAACGGAGGCTACCGAGGCAGAGCCGCAAACAGCTGCCGAAGCTGAAGTTGCGCCAGAGGCGCAGCCAGACAAAGAGCAGGGATAGTAGCTCAAGATATACGGCAAGTTGCCGGTCGGGTGTTGTATGGTCCGCAGCAGTAAGACACGGCATGGCTACGGCGTCGTGAAGAACGGCCCGCGTCTTGAATCTCTTCCGCCCTGCATCCGAAAGGAGTGTTAGGTTTGAAGGATTTAATAGATTATCTGGTTAAGGCGCTGGTTGATGATCCGGACGCGGTGAACATCAACGAGGTACCGGGCGAAGAAGCCACAACATATGAAATAAGAGTGGCTTCCGCGGATCTGGGTAAAGTGATAGGCAAACAGGGAAAGATAGCCAACGCCCTTCGAGTTGTTGCAAAAGCAGCAGCAATGCGGGAAAAGAAGCGAGTCTACCTGGAGATAATACCCTAGCATCTTGCCCGATGCATGCCAGAAGGTAATAGCGCCAAAGTAAAACTGTTGTATACCAACACTGGCTGGCTCCAGCATTATGGGAGCCGGAGGAAGTAAAACGGCACCGGGCGGCTAAAATTACACGCCGGATATGCCGTTCCGTAAGGGCTTGTTTCTGATAAGGGATACCAACAGGTATAGCCCGTATTCATATCGGGGATAATCTCTTAAGAAAGGCTTCAGCCAGCCGGGCTTATTTGGCACGCCCAAGCTGAAGACAGCGTAAGCAATGGCAGAAAACCAGTGGACTGTTGTTATAGGCAGAGTGGTTGGCACCTTTGGTCTTAAAGGTGAGGTCAAAATCTATGTAACCACGGATGAGCCGGAGTACTTTGAAACCTTAAAAGAGTTTAAGGCAGCAGGCCCCGGGCTGGCGCCGCGCATCCTCAAACTGGAGAGCGTTCGTCCCGGACGCGGCAACCTGGTGGCAAAATTCCAGGGTATAGATAGCATAGACAATGCAGAACCGTTGATAGGCGCCCAAATTAGCATACGGGAGTCAGACCTTAGGCCATTGGAAGAAGATGAGTACCTGGTGCAGGACATTATGGGCATGGAAGTTGTAACCACGGATGGCCGCAGCCTGGGGAAGATCAACCAGATCATCCACGCCCCTGCAAACGATGTATACGTAACGGAGCAGGCAATGATTCCGGCGGTAAAAGAATTCGTCCAGAATATAGATATAAAAAAGAAGAAAATGGTTGTGCGGTACGTAGAGGGAATGGAGCAATAGCAGCCCCATGAGAATAGATATTTTAACCCTCTTCCCAGATGCAATAAGCTGCGGCATAGATTATAGTATAATAAAGCGTGCCCGTGAGGCGGGCATACTTTCTGTTTTCGTCCACAACATTAGAGACTGGACGGAAGATAAGCACAGAACCACCGACGAAGCGCCCTACGGCGGCGGCGCCGGAATGGTAATGAAACCGGAGCCTATCTTTAAGGCTGCCGAACACGTAAAAACTGAATACTGGACAAATGAGAGCCGGGTGGTGCTAATGTCCCCGCAAGGAGAACTGTTCACCCAGAAAAAAGCCGAGGAACTCTCTTTATGCCCTCACCTGGTCTTTATTTGCGGACACTATGAAGGCGTGGATGAGCGGGTAAGAGAACACCTGGTGACGGACGAAATCTCTATAGGAGACTATGTCCTGACCGGAGGAGAGCTTCCATCGCTTGTGGTGCTGGATTCAGTCTCAAGGCTGATACCGGGAGTGCTTGGCGCAGAGGCATCTGCACTGGAAGAATCCTTTGCAGAAGGGCTGCTGGAGTACCCCCAGTACACAAGGCCGGCAGATTTCAGAGGCTGGCGGGTGCCGGATATACTGCTCTCCGGCCACCATGCAGAAATAGCAAAATGGCGGCGCACGCAATCGCTCCTGCGCACGTTGAAACGCAGGCCGGACATGCTTTCCACGGCGGCGCTCACAGAAAAAGATCTAAAGATTCTAGAACATTTGAAGGAGTCCGAATAAAATGTCTACAATTATCCAGGAAATAGAAAAAGAACAGGTTAAGGCAGATCTGCCGGAGTTCGGCCCCGGCGATAACGTGCGCGTCCACGTGCGTGTTATAGAATCCGGCAAAGAGAGGATTCAGGTCTTTGAGGGGCTGGTCATAGCAAAACGGCACGATAGCGCCAGAGAGACTTTTATAGTAAGAAAAATCTCCCACGCAGGCGTAGGCGTTGAGAGAACCTTTTTCCTGAACAGTCCCAGGATTGCTAAGATAGACGTTGTACGCCGTGGCAAAGTACGCCGTGCAAAGCTCTTCTATCTTAGAGACAAGATAGGAAAAGCAACAAGAATTAAGGAAAAAAAGTAATAAAATGAACAGCCCAACGGAGTGGCTCGCCAATATAGGGATAGAATATATCCTCTTGGCTTCTGCAGTACTCCTTGTTGCAAGAATACTGCTTGGTAAGCTAAACACACCGATTGCAAAATCTGCAGCAGAGACGGTGGAGTCTTTTCTTATTGCAGTTCTGCTTGTATTCCTGGTAATAAGGCCGTTTGTTGTTCAGGCATTCTTTATACCGTCCGGCTCCATGCTCCCCAACCTGGAGATACAAGACCACATACTGGTCAACAAGTTCATCTACAGGTTCCAGGAGCCCCGGTACGGAGACATAGTAGTCTTTAAATCCCCGCCGTCCGCCTCTCCGGACAGGCAGGAGAAGGACTACATAAAACGTCTTATCGGCAAGCCGGGCGATGTGATAAAGATATACGGAGGCTCCGTTTACAGAAACGGGGAGAAGCTTGAAGAGGATTACCTCTTTGAACCCGGAGAGATAGATTACGTCTTTGGACCCTACAAAATCCCCTCCGGCAATCTGTTCATGATGGGCGACAACCGGAATGACAGCAATGACAGCCACGTATGGGGCCCGCTTGACAGAAAACGGATTATAGGCAAAGCCTGGGTAAAATTCTGGCCCATTAACAGAGTAGGCATGATTCGTTAGAACTACCGGCCACCCGCCCTTATGCGGGTGGTCTTTTTCATCCATATTTTTCCCATGCGGCAGCTTTATACATGCGCCTTCAACTAAAAATCCTTCAAAGACCGCCCGTTAACAGGGAGTATTCAGCAAATGTCGGCTAATACCGGTACAAATGAACCCATAGATATGTGGCATTACGAAAAGCTTGCCATCTCCCAGGGGTTCCGCATGGTGGCGGGCATAGATGAGGCAGGCCGGGGCCCCATTGCCGGGCCGGTGGTGGCCGCCGCCGTAATCCTTCCCTTCCACTGCGACATAGAGGGCATAAACGATTCCAAGAAGCTCACCCCAGCAAAACGGGAGGCCGCCTTCGCCAAGATTACCTCCATGGCGAAGGGCATAGGCGTGGGGATTGTGGATGCAGAAGAGATAGACCGCATAAACATATTGCAGGCCACGTACAAAGCCATGCGCCTGGCGGCGGCACAGCTTACGGTGGATGTAAACCTCTTTCTTGTTGATGGGAACCCCATAAAAGGGCTGGGATATCCGCACCGGGCAATTGTAGGCGGGGATGCAAAGAGCGCCTCCATTGCCGCCGCATCCATCATAGCCAAGGTCACCAGGGACAGAATCATGTGCGATTACCATGCCCTCTACCCGGAGTACGGGTTCGGCAGGCACAAAGGGTACCTCTCCGCAGAGCACAAGGAGAGCCTCTTTACGCATGGGGCGTGCAAAATCCACAGAAGATCCTTTGAACCGGTAAAATCCCTCTGCGGTAAAGAAGAGGAGGCCCCAAAACATTGGGTACAGACAAATCTCTTCTAGGCGCAAAGGGGGAACTGCTGGCAGAGAGCCGCCTTAAGGAGATGGGATACGCCATCCTTGAGAAGAACTACCGCTGCCTCCCCCTGGGCGAGATAGATATAGTGGCCCGCCACGGCAGCGACCTGGTTTTTGTAGAAGTAAAGACCAGGCGTAGCGAACTCTTTGGGTCCGCCGCAGAATCCGTAGACAAAAAGAAGCGGCGCCGAATTACAAGGGCGGCCATGTGTTATGTTTCAGAACATAACCTGGGAGAAGTTGATTGCCGGTTCGATGTGGCAGAAGTATACATGAAGAACGGAGCGCCGGTGACCGTAGAAGTTATTCAGGGCGCCTTTTTTGCGGAGGAGTAACCGCACCTTATGCACAGATTCTATGTTTTACCACAAAACATATCTAACAATACAGTAGTATTTGCCCCGGAGCAGGGCCGGCAGATAAAGAACGTACTGCGCCTGCGAGCGGGGGATACGGTTGCGGCCTTTGACGGCAGCGGGCAAGAATTTTGCGTAAGCCTGCACTTTAACGGCTCTCAGACAACTGGAAATATAATCAGCACCTGCTACCCAAAGACGGAACCGCCCGTAAAGATAACCCTTGTGCAGGGGCTTCCAAAGGGAGAGAAGGTAGAGTTCATCCTTCAAAAATGCACAGAGATAGGTATATCCGCCTTTATCTTTGTAGAATCGGTCCGTTCCGTGGCCCAAATCCCGCAGGAGAGGCTTAAAGGACGCATGGAACGCTGGCGCGCAATAGCAAAGGAGGCTGCAGAGCAGTCCGGCAGGGTATGCCTTCCCACCGTAAACGGGGTATCCCGCTTTGCAAACGCCCTTGAAAATGTAAGCGGAGCGGGCCTTATTGCCTGGGAAGAAGAGCGGCATCGCACACTTCCGGATGCGCTGGAACGCATAAATCCCGCAGGAGAGGTCACCCTCTTCATAGGCCCGGAGGGGGGCTGGACGCCGGATGAAGTCTCCCAGGCAGAGGCGGCGGGGATATCCTCCGTCTCGCTTGGCAGCCGCATACTCCGCACAGAAACAGCAGCAATTGTGGCAAGCGCGCTCGCCATATACGGCAGATAGATTACATGATGCTCGGCCCGCAAATGCCTGGATGAATCCAGTGAGCCAGGAGCATCGCCCCCGGGGCACCGCTGCCTAAGCAAGGTATATCAACCCCCGAGGAGATACTTCGGTCGCAGAGCACTTTAGTGCGCCGCTGCCGAAGCCCTGTAGATACCTGAGCACCTGCGAAACAGCAAATAATCCCCCGCTGCTTTGCCGGAACTTAATCAGGCACAACCTGGATAAATCATCCATTCTTACAAATATTCATGCAAGCAACCAAGCCCTAAATGAAGGGAATTTTAATTTCTTCTACGAACTTAACAGTAAAGGTGGCTGCTACTTGGGTATTACACAAATAATTACAAAACATGCTGCGGGGCAGGAAACGGGCCCGAGCCGACCGGAGACAAGTAAATAAATGCGACAGGAAAAGATAACAGATAATCTTACTCAACTTCTTGACGTACTCCCTCCGGGAATCCGAAGCTGCCTTCTTGGCCAGCCGGATCTTGACGGACTCCTTGAAATAATCCTTGATCTGGGAAGGCCCGCAGAAGCCAGGTTTCCCGGGCATGAAGTGCAGCTTTGCGATATTGAAGTCACTCCGCAAGATATAGACCACGTTGTAACCAACGTGGGGGCCTTCGGCAAAGACAACCGTGCCGGGATAGAACGCACCCTGCATAGAATCTCCGCCATAAGAAACCGCCAATCTAGAATAGTGGGCCTCACCTGCAGGATAGGCCGGGCGGTCTACGGCACCATAGATATTATAAGAGATGTGGTTGAATCCAATAAAAGCATCCTCTTCCTTGGACGTCCGGGCGTGGGAAAGACCACAAAGCTTAGAGAAGTAGCGCGCGTGCTCTCCGGCGAGTTTAAAAAACGCGTGATAATTGTAGACACATCAAACGAGATTGCGGGCGACGGCGACATTCCCCACCCATCAATCGGGCGTGCCAGGCGGATGCAGGTTGTTGTCCCGGAACTTCAGCATGCCGTTATGATAGAGGCCGTTGAAAACCATATGCCGGAAGTAATAATAATAGATGAAATAGGCACGGAAGCAGAAGCCTTTGCCGCCCGCACCATTGCAGAACGCGGAGTTCAACTTGTGGCAACCGCCCACGGAAACTCCCTTGAAAACCTGCTTATGAACCCCTCTCTTTCAGACATGATCGGCGGCATCCAGACCGTAACTTTAGGGGACGAAGAAGCCAAGCGAAGAGGCACGCAAAAGACCGTCCTGGAGAGGAAAGCCCCTCCCACGTTTGATGTTGTAATAGAGATAATGGAGGTAGATAAGCTTGCCATACACCACAACGTGGCAAACGTGGTAGACAAGCTTTTAAGAGGAACCCCTCCAAGGCCGGAGATACGCGTAAGGAACCCGGAAGGAGAGATAGACGTTGTTCAAGAGGCGGATGCAGACGAACGCCCCTCCCGCAACGGCGACCTTGCGCCCTACGAAACCCCGGAGGCAAGACCGCTGCCGCAGACGGTTAGAATCTTCCCGTACGGGGTCAGCCGCAACCGCCTGGAGCGGGCCATCCGCGAGCTTAAAGTACCGGCGTACATCTCTAAAGACCCAAGGGAATCAGACGTGGTTCTAACCCTTAAAACGCACGCACGCAAAGAGCCTGCAAAGTTAAAAGAGGCCACTAGCCAGGAGATTCCCACGTTTGTTATTAAGAGCAACACTTATACACAAATTGCAAATGTAGTAAGATCAATATTCAGGCTGTCGGATTTTGAGGATGAAGAGCTTGCGTTGCAAGAGGCAGAAGAGGCCATAGAACGCATACTGGAGGGCGAAGAAGCCGTAGAACTCTCGCCGCAGACCAGCTACGTGCGCCGGTTGCAGCATCAGTTGGCATCAGAAAACAACATGCTCTCCACCAGCATAGGCGCAGAACCCAACCGCCGAGTAAGAATACTACGGTAACAACTTTTCCATACCTGCGCCGCTCTAAGGCATCCGGCGCAGAAAGCAAGATCAGGAGTACGCATTGTCATCTTACTTTATCACCTTTGAAGGCCCGGAAGGCTCTGGAAAATCTACTCAGGCAGCGCTTCTTGCAGATGCGCTAAGGAGCATAGGACTCCTTACCCGGCTTACCCGCGAACCGGGCGGAGACCCTGTAAGTGAACAGATAAGAAAAATCCTTCTTGACAGCCCGGACGATTCCATCACAAACAGGGCCGAACTCTTTTTATACCTTGCCGCCCGCGCCCAACATGTAGAAAACATAATCCGTCCAAATCTAAAGAAGGGGGCCATAGTTATCTGTGCCCGTTATATAGACTCCACGGTGGCCTACCAGGGCTGGGGCGGAGGGCTGAGCGTGGATATGATCCGCACACTAAATAATGCAGCAACCGGCGGGCTTATCCCAGACATCACCTTTCTTATGGATATAGACGCAGAGACCGGCCTTAAACGCCAGCAGGACTGGAACCGGATGGAGCGGAAGGGCCTGGATTATCACGCCCGTGTACGAGAAGGTTTTCTTGCAGAGGCAAAGCTCTATCCGGAGCGTATAAAAGTCTTGGATGCCGCACAGGATATAGACTTTATCCACAGGCAGGTTCTGCACTATGTTGCAGAAAAGCTTAAAATAGCCGTATAATTAGGCGTTGGAGGCGCCATATGAAACTTGTAATCACCATTATCCATGACAGGGATAAAAACAGAATCTCTGAAGCACTGCTAAAAAACAACTTCAAGTTTACCAAACTTGCAAGCACGGGCGGCTTCCTTAGAGAAGGAAATATTACATTCCTTATTGGGGTTGAAGAGAATCGCCTGGAAGAACTTATGGATGTTATCCGTGAGAGCTGCAAAACCAGGGAACAGTACGCCAACTTTATGCCCCCGGATGCCGCGCCCATAGGCGTTTTTATGCCCGGCCCCGTAAAGGTAGAGGTAGGCGGCGCAGTTGTTTTTATTCTGAATACAGATAGAGTGGAACGCTTCTAAAAGCGCCACTCCCGCAGTTTCCGCCGCATTAATCTTAATACCAACACCTGCACCGGCAGCGCTTATTATAGGATGCCATGATATTTGCCAATATTTACGCACAGGATATGGCCGTTCGCGCGCTTAAATCCTGCATAAAAAAGAACCAGGTAGCACATGCCTATCTCTTTACCGGGCCGTCCGGCACGGGGAAGAGTTCAACAGCGCTTGCATTTGCCTCTGCCCTGAACTGCACAAACCCCACGCCGGAAGGAGACGCCTGCGGCAGCTGTCTCTCATGCAGCCGGATAGCATCCGGGGAGGACGCAGATGTAAGGGTGGTTCGCCCGGAAGGCAACCAGACCACCATAGAGCAGATGCGCGATATGATAAAAGAGTTGGGCTATGCACCCTTCTCCGGCAAATACAAGGTCTTTATTATAGAGCAGGCAGACACCTTAAATTCCAGCTCTGAAAACAGTATCTTAAAAGTACTTGAAGAGCCGCCCGCCTATGCGGTATTAATACTGCTCTCCTGCAACCAGAGCTCGCTTCTGCCAACCATACGTTCCAGGTGCCGTACCGTACGCTTCAGGCAGGCATCTGATGAAGAACTGGAAGAAGCCCTGCGCAGCCGGTTCAATCTGCCGGAAGACGATCTGCGCATAGTTGCGGCCTGTTCCGAGGGCGCCGTTGGATATGCCTTTGATATGGCATCCGACAGCGGGTTCATGGAGGATAGGCAGGTTATCTTTCAGGCTGTAAAAGACTGGTATGAAGGCCCGCCCGTTCTTGGGCTTCAAACGGCAGAACTATTAAGATCCATTGCATCAGAACGCAAATCTGCAAAGGGCAGCCCGGAAGTCCGCACGCTTGCCGGCAACCTTTTAGAGATATTGGACAGCATTCTTTCATGGTATGAAGATATTCTGCGTTTAAAAGTAAGCGGAGAATCCGCCCGGGTTACAAACCTGGACTATCTGGACGATCTTATCCCCATGTCCGGACGCTACTCCACGGCAAAACTTTGCGCCTCCGTAAGAGCCATTATGGAGACGCGCCGGTATGTACAAGGCAATATAACCCCGCAGTTGGCCCTTGAGAACATGTTCATTGCTATACGCCCGGACCTGTAGTAACACGCTCGCACGCAAATCACGCCGCCGCCATAACCCCCAGGCAGAAATGGCTGTCATCTACCCGCTTTGCACGGCCACACCTCCCGCCCGTACGGAGTAGCGCATATCCCCGCTGCTTTTCAGATGCTGTTGGCAAAGAGCCTTGAACTGAGAGTGGATTTATGGGTGGCAGCGGCGGGTATAAATCCAGATAGACCGTTCTGGAGGGTGGAAATGTCGCCAATGTACAGAGTGCATCTTATCCCCCGCTGGGCTTGGATTCTTATTGGGATAGTGGGAGTGCTTGTGATATGGGTTCTCTTCTCCCAGGTGATGAGCAGAGGTTATACAAGCATATATGCGCTAGGCCCGGAGGTGGAAACCGGCAATCCGGCAGATTATGTGCAGCAGCCGTCTCCGGGGGTGGAGATAACCCCTGCACCCGCGCCTGCGCCGCCCATCATGCCGCCGCAGTTTGGAGGCACGCCGCCGTCCGGCACAACTGCCGGGCTTCCGCAGAGTATACAGTTTGACGGGCAGACGTATTCCCTTGTGGGCGGGCCTGTGCAGGCAGATGTAATAACAACAGGGCAGTATGCGGGTAACTATATAATATACGCCCGCATAAATGATGCCCAGCCGTACAAAAACCTCTATTTAGAGGCGGTTCCAAACAGCGGGAAATTCTATCGGTACGCCATTACGGGAGCCGGTACCTGATAGGCTACTTCCGTCCGACGGCGGAGGCTATGCTTTTAACTTCTGCCATTATTTTGGCAAATGATTCCGGCCTGAGCGACTGAAGGCCGTCGCAGAGCGCTGCTTTGGGGTTGGCGTGCACTTCTATAATAAGCCCGTCCGCACCGGAAGCCACCGCCGCCCGGCTCATGGCGGAGATGTACCGGGAATGCCCCGTGGCGTGGCTTGGGTCTACCACTATGGGCAGGTGGGAGAGTTCTTTTACAACGGGCACGGCAGAGAGATCCAGCGTGTTTCTAACATAAGTGCGGTCAAGGGGATGCACGCCCCGCTCGCACAGAATTACGTTTGGGTTGCCTTCGTTTAAAATATACTCTGCAGAGAGCAGCCACTCGTCTATTCCGGCGCTGGGCCCGCGTTTTAAGAGCACGGGATGCCGGGTTTTGCCTATTGCCACAAGCAGCGGAAAGTTCTGCATGTTACGCGCCCCCACTTGCAGAATATCTGAATGCTCCATCACCGCCCGGACATCGTGCTGATCCATCACTTCCGTGATGGTTGCCATGCCGGTGGCATCTCCCACTTCCTTTAAGAGCTTAAGCCCGTCTATCCCCAGGCCTTGAAAGGCGTACGGGGATGTGCGGGGCTTAAATGCGCCGCCCCTGAGCACGCGGGCGCCCGCAGCCTTTACCGCTTCCGCTGCCAGAAAGAGCTGATCGCGGCTCTCTATTGCGCACGGCCCGGCCATAACCACTACTTCCGGGCCGCCTACCTGCACGCCCTTAACATTCACCACCGTATTCTGCGCGTGGAACTCGCGGGAGGCCAGCTTGTATGATCTGCTCACCTGCGCCACATTATCTACGCCGGGAAGAGAGATCATAAGTTCCGTTACAGACTCCCTTACATCTGCCGGAATGCTGCTTGCAATACCCACTACTATACGGTCGTCCCCAGGCATTTGAACCGTTGACAGGCCAAAAGATTCTATCTTTGCTACTACATTTGCTATATCTTCTGCCGGGACGCCGGCCTTCATTGCAATAATCATTAAACAAGCTCTCCCTTAAATTCTATGTGCTTTTTATGATACAGCATAGAGCAAGGCTATGCAATGCATATTTATATTGACAATTTTGATGTTATGGAATAATATTGCAAACATACCATAGCTTGCATACCAATAATATATAACGAAAGCCGGATATGCAGGCTATCTATTACTACTTTTAGGGAGGATGAGAATGTACTGTCCCAAATGCGGCGGCCTGAACGCCGATGATGCAGCTGTCTGCACCCAGTGCGGAGAGAATCTTATGCAGGCAAAACAGTCCAATCCGGCATCTCCAAACCTGGTGACCATGCCAAAACCGGAATCTTATCTTATCTGGTCCATACTTGCAACTCTCTTCTGTTGCCTTCCTCTTGGAATTGTAAGCATAGTCTTTGCTTCTCAAGTGGATAGCCGGTACTATATGGGAGATGTTGCAGGTGCCACAGATGCCTCTAACAAGGCCAGAACCTGGGCTGTTATCTCTGCAGTTATTGGGGCAGTGACTATTATTGGATATATGGTTCTTTTTGCAGCAGGAATGGCCTCAAGGCCCTGATGCCCAACAGATTCATGCGGGCGGCGGTTCTGATCTTTGCATTAGTTGCATCCGGGGTTGGCGGTACTCTTATCTACAAGGTCAATCCGGCAGAATCCGCATGGTTTCCGCCCTGTCCCCTCAGGGTGCTGACCGGTCTCTACTGCCCGGGATGCGGTTCCGGCAGGGCGCTTCATCATCTGCTGCATGGTGAGGTTATGGCGGCGTCGGGCTTCAATCTGCTCATGGTTATGATGCTGCCGGTGATGGTTGTGTGGGCGTCGGTAAAGGCATGGGCTGTCTGCACCGGGCGGAATCCTTGCTGGGTATATGTACTTGGAAGGTGGTACTGGTTTCTTCCCGCCATTCTTATGCTCTATTTTATTTTAAGGAACCTGTCTTTCTACCCGTTTACAACACTGGCCCCGCCATCCTGAAATACGGCCGGGCTATGCGCCGCTAGTCTGCAATGCTCACTGCCGGCTGGTAGCCGTCATCCTGCAGGTGCCCTATAAGCGCCTGGGCCTCTGAACGGGATTTAAAAAGGCCAAGCTGCACCCGGTAGAGTGTGCGGTCCCCGGAGGATGTTGATCTAACGGCGGCGTTATATCCGCGGTCCATAAGTTCCTTTGCCAGCCTCTCTGCGTTCTCCCGGTTTGCATAGGCGCCTGCCTGCACCCTGTACAAACTGGCGGAAGGTTTCTCTGCCTTTACAGCGGGGCGGGTCTTGGGTTTTGGATCAGCCGCCTCCGTTTTGGAAGGGGTTTTATCTTTAAGCTCCATCTCACCGCTGCCTGAATCCATGGTTACGGTGATGCTGTTCTCTTCTTTTTGTGAGCTGCTCTCTTTGGCCGGCTCAACACTCTCTTTAGGTTTTGCGGAATCTGCGCGCTTTGTAATTTTAAGATCGGGGATGTCTACGGTGCTCTCCGGCTCTCTGGCGGTACCAAATGTTATCTCCGGTTTTCTTGGTGCGCCGGCATGTTGCGCGCTAAGGGATGCAGGGCTTATCCTTGGGCCAAGGAAGAAGTAGCCAATAGCAAAAAATACTGCCGCCAGTAGAAGAAATCCTATTATTCCCAGAGCTATGCCGCCCCTGTTGGGGCCGTGTCTAAGGTTTTTGCGTCTTTTTATGGAGGATTGCATTTTACATCCACCCTTTCATTGGTTTGCCGGCCGCGCCATAACTATAACTATTCTACGAGTTTTTTCTTTAAGTTGTTTCCCCAATTTTTTGGCAATAGATAAAGCAGGGGCATGCTTACTTTTAATTGACATAAAGAGTTAAAAAAAGTATTATTGCCATTACTGTATAACCATATTATACTGATTTCCGGGCATGATTGCCAATACTTTACGGATAAAGGTTTTACATTAGAGTCTTAGAGACAAGACTGATACCGGGAGGAACCAGATTTATGAGAATATTCACCATACTGCTAATACTTGCAGGACTCACCATTTCTGCATTTGCAGAGACGGCGAAGAGTGCCGGAGAGCCGCTTCCCAACGGCATTTTAAGAGTGCGTGTAGTAAGGGATACAAGCTTCTTCAACAGGAAGCTCAGAGTGATGCCGCTTGATATGGGCTCCGGGGTGCCGGATATATTTACAATTAACGTTCCAAAGGGCGCCCGGGTGTTAAAGCACGGAGAGAATATCTCCGTACATCAGATACGCGTGGGAGACATAGTCTTTGCCCAGGGTTCATGGAATAAACAGGTCTTTCAGGCGCCCAGCCTTCAGGTGAACGTAAACGACTGCTGGCAGTACCTGGATCAGGGCCGGAATTACAAGGCGCTGCAGGGGCGCATAGAGAAGATAGATTATTGCAAAAATGAGTTTTTGTTCCGTTCAAAGAAGAGCGGCCTTACTGTCTACGCAGACAGGGCGCGCATCTGGACGGGAGATAAGGTAGGCGCGCTTGGGAGCTTGAAACCCGGCGATGTTGTTATAGTCAGGGGTAACGTGCAGGGCTTGTGCATAGATGCAGAGCGGATAGAAGTCTTTAGGGGGTAGGCGGCCCTCCCGCAAGGGATGGTTATTTGCACTCCAGGCGTGCTTCCGGGGCGGATTTTCTTATATAGTACGGAGCCACCGAGCGTATATCCCCGGCCCTGCCGGAGAGCAGCTCTTCTCTTGCAATTTTGGAAAGCACGGAAGCCTGCGGGTAAGAGAGCCATGCGGGGGCAAAGACCGCCCGCCCGCAGAGCGCATCTTCCAGCTCCGGCCCGGCGGTTTCAAGCGCATCTCCGCAGAATATGATAGTCTTTCCATTTATCTTTTCTGCCTCTTGGGCAAGATCAGATACCGGGAGCGCCCCGTATTCCGTTATGCGTTCTACCGTGCCTTTTTTTGCTTTGTAGAAGGCATAGTAAACCTCGCCCTTCCGTACCTTTATGATGGGGCAGATTACTGCGCCCGGCAGGTACCCAAATGCGTGCGCCAGTATATCCAGCGATACAACTCCGGCGGCCGGTATTCCAAGAGTCTGGGCAAGGGTTTTGGCGGTCACAACCCCAATTCTGATCCCCGTAAAGGAACCGGGGCCAATGGAGACGCCTATGGCATCTAGGTCTTCCAGCTCCAGGGAACAGTCTTTAAGGATGTGGATTATGCCCGGCATAAGCCGGCGCGAGAGATCCATGTGGTGTGAAAAGTTGTACTCGGCAAGCAGCACGCCGCTGTTTGTAACGGCTATGCTTGAGACATCGGTAGTAGTATCAAGACTTAATATATGCATGTTCCAGCTTTCATGAAGGGCGGCGGCCACTCAATCGTCTACGTTATGCCAGTCTACAAACCACTGCTTGTCATGGATGAATTGAATCTGGTCCCGCAGGCCCTGGGTGAACCCCTGGACTGCGTATTCTATAAAGGTTAGAATATCCCCGCCCTCCTTGAGGGCGGCAAGTATCTGCCGGACGTATTCATCCCGGGTATCGCTGTAGTGAATGCTCATCAGGTGGGCGGCGGGCGATGTTACGCCTGATGATACCATTATCTGGTACTCCAGAAGGCGCGCGGTACGTCCGTTGCCTTCTCCAAAGGGGTGTATCCACGTAAGGTAGAGGTGCGCTACCACTGCGCGCAGCAGGCCGTATACGGTAGATAGGCCCTCCGGCGGATAAAAATTGCCGCTGTTCAGCCATCCGCACAGCTTATCCGTAAGGTAGCTGCAGTCCTCTGCCGGTGCGCCCAATGTATCCGGCACGGCAACTCTCTGGTCGCGGAACTGCCCGCCCTGCACATGGTCCGGCAGTTCTAAATCCTGAAGGATCATAGAGTTCAGGCGCATCATATCCTGCACGGTTATAACTGGCTGCGCTCCATCCAGAACCTTATCCAGAACGTCATTTGAGGCGGCGGCTATGTTATCTATCGCCCGGTAAAGATGGGCTTTTTCCGGGCAGTCTGCCGCGCTGGCTTCAAAATGCTGCAGAGCTTCTTCTTCGGTGAGCCCTTTTGTCGTAATGGACGTAGTTGCCACCGTACCTTTTGCAAGGTATATCTGGTATAACATTTGCGCAGTTGCGGGTCTTAACGGCATAGATGCAATATATTCGCAGCTTGTTTGCGCCTCTCCCAGAGCTCTCCAGAGACTATAATCAGCCCTGCTGATATCAAGATGAAAATCCAGCCATGGATGCGTCCGTTCGTATGTTTTCAAAGTAACCTCTAGTAATGCTGAATTTGCCGCAATGGCCTACGGCGGTATTAAACGCTATTATTAAAGCGAACGAATTGTTCCAAAAGGCCCTTATTAATTTATCAGGCGGTGGATTGCCTCCACTTTAGATTAAATTCGTATGTAAATAAATATGGTGATACTCCACTGACCTGATGCCATTATATTACCAATACAGCAACCGGTCAATAGCATGGGGTGTATTTCAGTGAGGATAGTGAAATAAACATCCGTTTCCGGGGTTTGCTTGCGCCAATACCGGCGTGGGGCTGTCAGTCTTTGGTTATGTTCTTTAGGGCCGATGCCGAGAGGGGGCCTGTGGCGGTGAATGTAAACATCCGGCGGTCGCCCTCTCCGGCGATGCTTACTTCCAGATGATCAGGGGGAAGGAGCGGCAGAACTTTCTCCGGCCACTCTATTACGGTTACGCCTGTGCCGTAGAAATAATCTTCATACCCAAGGTCTTCAATCTGCTCCATGCTTGCAAGCCGGTAGAGATCAAAGTGGTAAACGGGGACGCGCCCCTTGTGCTCATGGATGAGGTTGAAGGTGGGGCTGTGAATGAGGTCTGTTACTCCAAGCCCCTTTGCCAGCCCTTTTGTGAGCGTGGTCTTTCCGGCGCCAAGGTTTCCCATAAGCGCCACCACCATCCCCGGCTGGAGCGCCCGCCCAAGGTGTTCTCCCAGGGCTTCTGTCTCAGAGGGGTTGTTTGTTGATATAGAGATGCTTTGTGTCATGATTGTTCCCCGGCAAAGTGTTCCCAGCCGCCCTTAAGAGGTCTACGCTCTCCGCCTGCAAGTTCTATTGCTATGCCGCCGGGAAGAATCTCTCCTATATCCGTTACGCGAGTGCCGGTTTCTTCTATTGCTTGCGTAACAGAAGGAACTCCCTCCGGCGCTACCGCCATAAGGAGTTCGTAATCTTCCCCGCCGCCCTCCGCAAGTTCTGCGGCGCTTATCCCAAGCCGTTCCGCGCCGGTGCAAAGATGATTGCTTATTGGGAGCCTCTCTGCATATACCACGGCGCCCACGCCGCTTGCTCGGCAGAGTTTGGGCAGGTCTGCCGCAAGACCGTCGCTTAAATCCATCATGGCCCTTATAAACCCGGTGCCCACTGCGGCTCTGGCCTCCGGGATGCGGGGCATGGGCAAAAAGTGCGCCTCTATCAGATTCTTGCTTGCGGATAACGCCTCTGCAAGCCCCAGCCTAAGCAGCAGATAGAGCCCGCCCAGGGAATCCCCCAGGCAGCCCGTTACAAGGATGCGGTCGCCCGGCCGCGCGCCGCTTCTTCTGGCAAGATTATTCTGCTCCACCCGCCCAAGCTGGGTTATGCTTATAACAGCATCTCCCAGAACGGAGTTGGTATCTCCGCCCGCAAGTATGCTCCCAAAACGGTTTCCGCATTCTACAATGCCGCGGTAGAGTTCATCTATGTATTCTACATCCGTCTCCGGGCGGAAACCTATGCTTGCAAAAGTCCACGTCGGAAGCCCGCCCATAGCCGCTATATCGCTTATGTTGGCCGCCGCAGACTTCCATCCAAGCTGGTACGGGGTAATCTGATGGGGAAGGTAGTCCGTGCGTTCCGTAAGCATATCCGTGGTGACAAGGGTAAGCATGCCCGCGCTCTCCGGAGAGATCACGGCGGCGTCACCCCCTATGCCCGCCACAAGCCCGGGGGCGGAGGAGGGGAGATGCCTCTTCTGTACTATCCTTGATATAAGCCCTTCTTCACCAATCTCTGAAAGCTTCATATGTTTACTTCTTACGAAGATATTCTTCTACTACCTTCATGGCGCAGAACTGGCTGCACATGGAACAGACTTCTTCATCGTGCGCGCCGCGTTCTTTTCTGTATTTTTTAAACTTCTGCGGATCTATGGAAAGCTCTTCCTGCCGCTTCCAGTCACGGGCCTTTCTGGCCTTTGACATATCAAGGTCCCACTGCGCGGCGCCCGGTATGCCCTTTGCAATATCCCCTGCATGTGCGGCAATGCGGGCTGCTATAATGCCCTCGCGAACTTCTTCTACCCCCGGCAGCCCCAGGTGCTCGGATGGGGTGACGTAGCACAGGAAGTCCACCCCGGCTGCGGCCGCAAGCGCGCCGCCTATTGC
>CALNCU010000062.1 GCA_937875395.1 uncultured Armatimonadota bacterium
ACTGCCAATTGCTTATAGATGCCTGACGTGTGAATTCTTTGTGATATTTTCAGTTTAGGGGTAACATAGAATAGAGGTGTGTTCAAACGTATTGGCTAGGGGTTACCAGAAGTTTGGATAAATCATTAGTCGCATCATTATATGATCCGTCTATTGCCTGCGCCCTAATAGATATAACACCGCTAGTATTCATATCATTTGGAAGGTTAGCGGCTATAATTCTACCTTTCCAAGTGCAATTCTGAATAAAATCCCCATTGCTACCGCTAGTCCAAGGTTCAAATGCATACTCGGTTCCATTTAATATAAGTTTAATTTGTGGTATAGCAGTTGTTTTCATTTTGGTATCAAATGTGACACGGAAAGTAAGATCACGCTTGCCAGCGTGCTTTGCGAAATTCTCCACACACCATGTATTATACCAACGCCATTTTATAGGATCTGAACCACTATATATGACAAAATCCCTAACTATCGGAGCATCATCCAAACAAATAATCTTAACCCTACCACTGGTCTTCCAATCTGGTTCAGCATCAGTATTGGCTAAATCATAATCCTCACGCCATACGGTATGGGCACAGTATTTGATTACCTTAGGGCTACTTGTATTATCTACTTGAGATATAAACATGGTATGAAAACAGTGACCATCCCCCTCACTATAAAGTCCGACTTGATCACCCTCCTTCACATCAAGCCAAAGACTGCCATTACTGGTCAGATTCGGGATGGTATACTCTGTTCCACCGTGCCTACTATGTTTAAGACTTTTTGGAAGGTGTTCTGCCAAGGATACAGTCCGTGAGTATACCTTATCATTGTTTTTTATAGCATGTGTTCCATAGCCGGTCTCTAATTCAGAATATAGTGATCCAATCAGAGGCGATCTAGTATTATCGTTATCTGCCGTGGAGCTTCTAAACTTAATGCCCCCTGCAATCAAGCATTGTGAAACAAAATTAGCACAGTCAGCACCAAACGCGTAATAGATTCTCTCGTTAGCTGTTCCTTGATACTGGCCTGTATTCTCACTAAAGTCACGCGCATACTATACTGCAGCTTCTCTATCATATCCATAGGCAGAAACCAACACAGTCACTAACAGAGTAAATGCCATAAATATTCTATTGAGTTTATTCTTCATAACCTGCAACCTCACTGATAAACCCTCTCGCGGTATTAATTTCCATACGCCCAAGAACATATGCATCATATCGCACACAATCAAGCCTTGGCTCATCTTCAAGTTTTCTGCTAAACTGGGTCCATGGTAAGCGACTTAGATCATATATTTTCTTAAAAGCAATTTCTGTCTTGACTTTGTAAAAGAGTAAATAAAGAGCCTCACCTCTAGCCCTAGCTAAAGAGCTATCATCTTCAGGAACAATACCATTCAGATTATCGAAACCCTTGTATTTGATATCCAACAACTCCAAACAGATTGACTCCGCTTGTCTTATTTTTCCTATTTCTGCAGCATAGTTGGCACAAGTTGATCTTATTTCTGGCGGGTATTTTGGATCTACTAGCTTATTCATCAATGTAATATTTGCAGATACTTTTACAGGAACAGATTCTCCTGTTTGTTTGTCTTTGTCAAAAAACAATGTGACTAGCGCTTTCTTATCACAATCATTCGAAGCCCACGCCTCTAGAAGCGGCCGATATTTATTTTTATCAACACCGGCTTTATAGAGAGTCAATACTGCCAATCTACCAATTCCATCACGGTCATTAAAGTTACTGTATTTACCTGCGATATGGCATATTAAATTCTTCCATTCATTAGTTAGCAATTCTGCATATGAATATGCATTAGATACTACTACACGATCATCTATGGAATTTTCTTTATTAAGCCTACCAAATATCTCTGCTGATGTGCTTGAGTTCGGTGCAAACGTTTCACGTACAAAGAGCATTTCAGACATTCCATTCAGTTTTTTACCTTTACTCCGGCATGCAGATCTGATATTTTCAATAATTGGCTGATCCTTTCCCTCTATCTCTTTACTAATTGTTCCAAATTGCTCTAGTTGTTCTCGATAGCACTTAATATTTGATTGATTGTGCATATTCAATATATGAGCTATATTTTCAGAATATTTATTACTCAGAAAACTATATGCTTTCTGGGCATCTGTACTATGAGACGAAGATTGAGACATAACATTGGGAGCACTCACTTTATGATTAGGAAGCAGCGTCCCTTTAGCCATGCATTTACCGATTGAAAAACAAATAACGCCCGTTACTATTACTAAGACAAATTTACTTCCGCGTGACATACGCAACCTCCTCAGAAATCAACTATATAATCAATGATGGTTAAGTTCCCATCACTATCTAATTTTAGCTTAAATAGTACTGCATTTTCACGTTGTGATGTATTAGGGTCAGCATCAAATAAATTGTCGACATGATCCAGAACTCCATGCTCAGCGATAACAAATCTAATGTAGAAATATTGATCAGTTTCCGACATGGAATAACAAACTCCATTTATATCTGCGATAGATGCACCTACCTCATCATATACCGGCTTAGCCTGTATATCTTGCCCCCATAAGTTTATCCAATCTGTATCAGAAATATCGTCAGTTGCGGTACCATTGTCTATATTACACATGTATGCATTACTCTCTGCCTCATCCCAGTACCACACAGAGACGGCAACTCCTGATGATGTGACAGTGGAACTGTCTACGCCCGAACAATATGGTGGGACTTCTCCGGCAACATTAAAAGATAATTCATCCCAATTCTCTACATAATCTGGGTCTACTTCGCTTTCTATCTGATCAATATTAACCTTTTCTGAATCTGTTAACGAATCAAGAAAGATCGCCTTTAATGACCATGCTTTAACTTCAAAGGGTTTCTGATCATATACACAATCAGTTGCACTATTTCCTATGCTGATTCTTGCAATGTATCTGCCTGGATCAAAATCCGGCGTATATGCAATCTCCTTTCCTGAATATATTACGGATTGTTCTGTTCCTCCCTCGCCGTATAAGCTTGTTGATGTATATATAGCCTCTCCTGTTATATTTCCTTCGGCATCTCTTCTGAATATCTCCTGTTTTGCATACGGCGCTGTATATGCATCCGGATAGATTTTATATTTCATGGTATTGGTATGCCCCGGTACGAAGTACGCCGGACAGTAAGTCACCTGTATATCGTAGGGAGAGAATATGGCTCCGCTTTCGTATGCCCATCTGGGTTGATGGTCTCGGTATTCTACGGCATCGTTGTCCAGGGCAAAGAGTACGGCTGTGTATTTGCCTATTGTGGTGCTTGCGGGCATTTGGTAGGTGGTGCTGTCTGTGCATGAAACTGAATCAAAAAGGAAGAAACCATATTAAGGTTTCTCCCTTTTTCATATACAATGCACACTTTCACCTGAAGCAGTTGTAGTTTTGGCAATCGCTGCTATCTTCGCACTTAATGTAAATTACTTTTCAACATACGCAGATATTAGATCTTCAAACTCTTTATTTGTTTCCCATGCCATATTACATTGGACTGATCTATCTCCAAACTGCTTATGAAGCAGTTTTAGTCGATGATCAATCGCTGAAAAACCAAATACATAGGTACTGTTCTCGCTAAATAAAGTCATCGTAATAGGATATACATCAGTATCGGACTTTATGGTCTTTAGTCGCCGACATGTATCAATGAACTGTTTCAAAGGGATTTGCTCTATGATTTCTCGTGTACCTTTGCATCCTGCACATTGCAACTCTGCTCTAGTGATCTCACTCAGTGCAGGTCTAAAGATTTTGCCAAGTGATACACCTAAAGCCATCGCCCCCCCTAAGACATCACCATTCTCCGCATCTACCCACAAGATTATACCATTACCAGGGGAATCAAACTGCAACACCCATGCTAATCGCGATTCCGTCGGTTCTGGCGGGGTGGCACTTATATCCCAGTATTCCCAGCTATAATCCGGCTGCACTATTCTAAGATTTGCCTCGACTAGGCCGCCCAGATCTAATCCCAGTCTATGCATATACTTCTTACCGTAGCTAACCGCCTGTGTTTGAGTAACTTTTGCATTTATCATCTTTGGTAATGGAGAATCGAAATTACAGCCAAAGCTTAGTAAACTGCCATCACATATATCAAGGTTGACTCGTATAAAATCTTTATCAAACAGGAAACCATTATATATCCTAAAATATGTTAACTCCCACTTTGTATAGCCAGACTCATCACTATAACTTATTGCCCTACTAGAGCATAGTTTAGCATTGGCTAATGATATCCCTGCAGCACCAAGATACTTCTTTGATTGTGCGCTAGCAGTATAGGAATCTATAAGTACTGTATCATCATCCTTACGCTTTGATGGCCGACCTGCATAACGTATCCTGCCTGTAATCCCATCTATCTCAGTAAGAATATCTCCAATTCGCACCTGATAAGTATACGGACCACCATGCACTCCTGATGCCAACTCTGCCTTAGGTAAAGAGTTAGGGTTATAACTCCAGCCTACACTCTTAAGGAATTTGGTAACTGGTGCAACAGCCTGATCAGGGCTTTTAAGAACTGGTAAGATCGTATCTTGTGCGAACGTATTTACACTAAATGCTAGTGTAAGCGCAATTATCATACTATGGAAATGAAGTCTTTTCATAATATGCCATCCTTTCTGACCAACTACAATATATTTGATATATCCGTCTTTAAATTCTAGTAATACAGTCAACTGCCGACTATATTATTATGGCTATTCCACAACACCGCAATATACAGAATGCAACGTAGTATTTCTATCACCGTATATTCGGCATGTGCCAGGTTCATAATGATTAGCGTTGGCAAAATCAACTGCGTCGCCTACTGTTGCACCTGCGCTAAGTTGATCCCATACAGACTTAGTCCAATTTCTATTTTCAGGAAAACTCCATGCATAACTAATCCAACCTATATAAGCTTGATCGGCGCGGCTACCCCCATCATTGTTTAAGATGCCAAAGGCCTTCGCCATATCATTATGTGCCCCGCTATAGCAGCAGTCTAAATGCACCAAATTGAAACTCGGGAAAATTGAACCCTTATAAGCACTAACAAAGCTAGATACAAGCGATTGGCTTACTATATCATTTTGCGCATCGCCAGAACAACCAATAATATAAGTTCCTGGATCGCTCGGAGAACTAGGATCATAACCACCATGGTTCCATGCATAAAAAACAGTGTATTTATATATTTCACCAAGAATAGTATCCCTTGCGTCACTTGTACTGCGACGTACTGAATGTTTCATCAAACTGCACTTACTAGCTACATAGTTAGCTGTTTCAGTGCCATTCAGAATAGCAGGATCATTTATCACATATGCTTTATTGTAAATAACTAGCTCACTTGAACCATTTGAACAAAATGCTGAATGTCCAGCTGGTGTAAGTTTGATATTCAAACTACCGGTAGTTCCATCATCCAATAAACTAGTTGTATCGAACTTAACCCATCCTTTATTACTAGAGTCATGCCAATTTCCGCTGCTATCTGTACGTAGGTATGGCTGGCCAGCGGAGGATACCGTATTGACTTTTATGTGATTATCTGTGCTAGCCATCGGTGTAGTTCCGAAACGCGCCGTAACTCTATGGTCTATGTTAGGCCAGGATTTTTTTACATACATTCTTACACATACATTCGTGCCGCTGATTTTATTCCCTGCAACATTTCCGCTCAAATCTGATATATATGCGGCTCCAACATTCTGATCTACTTGCTTGTAACTACGCTTGCTGGCTGCTGCTGCAGGATTTGATGCTAGAATATTTATCATAAATCCTGCCACAAGCAGTATATAACAAATAATATATTTTGTGCTTACCATCCTGTCCTTATCCTCCATCTATGGCATCCAATCATTGTTATCATCTGCACGTATAATTATTGTACCAGGCATGGTTCCAACAGTGTAAATACCCATGGCGATTCCGTCACTGCTGGTAACTCCTGTAGAGGTAGTTATGCTTCCATACTCAGATGGATAATTTGGCTGTCCGTGCTGCCAGATAACGGTGTTATTGTCATCTAAGATAGAATCTATGAGAAATGTTATGGAATGTCCTGCAACCGGTAAGCTTGTGCCGCTCTGTACCAATGTGAAACTAATTGTGGCTGTTGATGAGCCGTCTGCAGGGAGTGACGTTGGAGAGCATACAAATGATGTATTGCTCCCAGCTGACTGCGCAATATTGATTCGTTTTTCAAAATCCTCGAACGTTATCTTTACTGTAATGTCACCTTCAAGATCGCTGGATGTGAGAGTTGTTTGAGCCTGGCTATTTGCATCCAGCGGGACTGAAGTTGAGGAAAGGCTTGCCGGAATACTGTTCCCAGTAGCACCGACTATTGCGAAATTTACTGTACCTGTAATCCCTTCTTCTAATGTAGCAGTGATGGTGCATTGATGAAGACTGTTCTGGATACCGCCTGTCATTATTGTACTCTTGGAAGTTGTAACAGGCATCCATACATAATCAAAGCTTGCTCCGCTTTCGTATGCCCATCTGGGTTGATGGTCTCGGTATTCTACGGCATCGTTGTCCAGGGCAAAGAGTACGGCTGTGTATTTGCCGATTGTGGTGCTTACGGGCATTTGGTAGGTAATGCTTGTCTGTGCATGAAACTGAATCAAAAAGGGAGAAACCATGCTCTGGTCTCTCCCTTAGGTACAGTTCATTTGCATGCAAACGGATCTTCAGGCATTTGTATAATAGGTACTGAAGTTTATTATAGTGGCTCGCCAAATTATGGGGTTGATACTTCGGTCGCAAAGTACGAAGTACGCCGGAGCACGGTTGGCCACTAAAACTTTTTTGGTCGGGTTCGTCGTGAGAATTACGATCTCTTATTCTACCATCTTCCTCCATCATAAATACGATTGCCATCTACATCCACGCGAACCTTTGGTGCATTATTCCTATCCCATTTGCCCCCCTGCTTCCACCATGTCCGCCACTTGTTCAGGTAACCTTCAGGGTCTTTTTTGAATATATCAACAGTCGGCCCCCACTCATGCTTTCCTGTGATATCGGCAAGCGCCATTATGGCGCAATATTGAATATCGCTATCCTCATCCCATAATTCATTTGCCAATGCCGGTATACTATCCGGATTTCCCATAATCCTAAGTGCGTAAATTGCTTCTCTGCGAACACCTACACTTGATGCAGAGAGGAGAGGTACAACACCTGATGCAAGTGACGGTGTGCCTAATGAACCAAGTGCTGACAATATGCCCATATATTGCGCATGCAGATTAACATTGTCAGGAGGGTCCAGAAGAAAATCTACAACATTTGGAAATGCACGCTTATCCTTGAATGCCAGCAGCCCCCATAATCCGTATGATGATATTCTCACGTTCCCGTCTGTAGAAAGCTTGTAAAGCGCCTCTACAGCCTGCTTTTTCAACCTTAACTGAATACATTCTCCAGTACAGGCTTCCAGCACCTTGTCCGATGCATCCGCTCTGAGTGATTTCACCATGTACTTGCCTATCATCTCTATGGGTGTGCCGTCTGCAGGCAGGGGATCAATTCCGTTTGCTGTCGGCAGGAACGGATGGTATAAGTTAAATGGCCTGCTCTCCGAATCAAGAAAGAATATTCCATGGTCGCCAACATGTAACATCTCGAATAGACCCGTGAACTCATCGTAATACTGAACCTCTATTGTATCCCCACCGTAGCCGCCCTTCAACGTAGCTAACCTTTTTATTTTTACTGAATATACATCCACTCCATTGAATGTATTGTGATACGTAATTACCATGCCCTTGTTTAAAGCTGACGGTTGGACGTTTGCCATATCCACGGAGCCTGGATGCATACCGCTTGCATCTCTATCTGTTGTAAACGTACACTTGCCGACATAACGTGTTGATACAACTGTGCCGTAGACTATGTTGGGCGCAGAATCAGTCATGGCCTGCAAATCCATCGGCAACCCATAACATAGGGATGCCATTGATTTCCCTTGCACAAACAACAGCAAAAGACATGCATATACTGGAAGCAATATAGCAATTTTATAGTTTGATATTTTCATTCTTTGACATCTCCTTCGCATTAGAGAAAATAAATTACGATCTAATATAATACTCTATTGCATAAATTCATAGATGTCTGCCCTTGCCTCTATACCGCTGTAACGTATGCTGTTTAACAAGAACACCAGACCCTTCTGTCGTGCTACCAACATAAATCTGTTGCGTACAATGGTCGACTGCAGTATCTGCTCCCGTGTCATTCGGATGACATGGATCAGGATACATAGTACTTGGTATAGCCTGGACCCTAATCGTATCAAACACATCAAGAGGATCATGCAAACCTCCTCCCCAATTACCTAGATCCCATGTTTCATTAAACATGTCAGAGATAAATGCTGTTGTAAATTTTTCATTTATCTCGACCTGTGGTGATATCAAACCATTCTTTGTTTTACGTGCCATAGCTTCATTTAGTTGATCACGAATTTTATAGTGAATTGTGGTTTCAAAGCCATATCGTAAGCCCAATGTAGTATTGGTATCCCAAGGCTTATCATTATAGTTCGGATCACCGTTTAGCGCCAATTCTTTTGGTATTCTAACATCAGTCTTATGGGATATTATATCAATATCGTTCCATTTAAACTTAAGTGTTATATCTTCCTTTGCTGCACTTTTTGCTATCGCAACCAATGTAGCTGTATTATCATTACTCACTGTTATATGATCAACCAAGTTAGATCCTGACCTAAATTTCACTTTGTCACTGCCAGCTGTTATACTCCAGTCAAATATACCACTTTGGGTACCATGTGCAACTAGAGTTGTCTCTGATGGATAATTTGTTTGCGTCTGTCCGTTAAATAACCATAAGGGTTCATAAGGCATCTCAACATCAAAGACCGTTACTGTACCTGATCCGCTTGGTAACGGATTCTTCGGAAAAAGCGTATATATGCCAGTTACTGTAACCTCTCCATAACCATCTGGGGAAGTATACGTAACAGTGGCATCCCCATTCGCATCTGTAATTGCCGTATCAACATTTAATTTTCCTTCCGGCGTTATGCCGCTCGTTGAAAAGATTATTTCTTGGCTCGGAAATGCTATATCACCTTGTGTTAAATGTGCTGTAATCGTCGATGTCTTACCGTTACGAAAGATTCCTGTAGGATTAGCGTTGAGCGTAACAGCACATGGAGGACAAAATGCGCATGCGCTTTCAAGTGCCCATCTGTTTTTATGATCTCTATAATCCATACAATGGCTATCGCACACCTCCAATACGGCAGTAAAATTGCCAGGTAGCCAAGATCTATCTACACAAAGGGATTTACTATGCGTACCAGGAGAGATATCAATATTTCCCAGCGAGGCTACATGAGTAGTGCCATTTTTGTAGATTATTATACTACCTGAACTTGCATTTACGTTATCGTTAATAGAATAATTGATTGTGTAGTTATAACCATTACTATCTAGTCCCTCGTAGTTTGCACTAATTGAAGTGGTAAGATGCTCACTTCTGTAATGCTTTGTCATAACTGTGCTACTGTTTGGTGCGGTACCTGAGGCGGTTACATCATAGGTGTAGATACCCTGGGTTTTTGAACTACTCGTAATGCTCCAGTTACCACCGCTTTGTTCCTGAGCTGATGCCGTTGTACCTACTGATATCTTTGCCAGTGAAAGCGATGAAACTAGGCTATTTACTTGCCCTGAAATACCTGCACTAATATTTACCGTGCCAGTGTTCCCTAGCAGCAGCAGCCCAGGATCCGGTGTACTGTTAACAACTAGATTATCTACAGTTACCGGCGGCACACCTTCATCCGTTGTGACACTGCCGTTCGCCCAATGAACTTCGTATTTCAATGAGTGTGGGCCATTATGTACACTGCTTTCATTTGTAGTATCCCAATTCCATGCCCAGGTGTATGTGCCACCACTGCCAGTTCTGCCTCCAGCCCCTAAGCTTACCCATTGTTCTACCAGCGAACAGTTGTTATTTACTTTATCCTGCAGATTCTCTTTCGTAAACAAGTATACATCAGGAAGTGCTCCGCTGCCCGGATCGGTGAAGGTGATCTGGTACCTCGCTTGTATTATACCTGCAGTACCACTTGTTGGTAATGCTCCCATTTGTGGGGCGGTGAGTTCTGCTTCTCCTCCGTAGGCATAGAGGGTGATGC
>CALNCU010000063.1 GCA_937875395.1 uncultured Armatimonadota bacterium
ATTCCGGCGTCTGCGCTGTGTTCATCAACCTCCATCACAAGGCATGGCTTGCTGCCCAGCCTCTCCCTGAAGAATTTGTGCACAAAGGAGTCTGGCCCGCACCCAAAGTTTGTAAGGTATATTGGGTAGAGCTGCGGGTTATCTGCCACAAGCTCTGCGGCGGAGAGTATCTTCTGTCCGTAGCGCCAGTACATGTTCTTCCAGTCGTCCGGCAGGCGGACGGAATCCAGGGGCAGGAAATCCATAGGTATGCTGCGCACGCCCATCTTGTTTAGTTTTTTTGGAATCTCCAGGTTTGCGCCGGAATCGCATGTATTGTATGCCCGGCCTATAACCACAATGGCTTTTTCATCCGGCTTCAGCTGGGAGAGCACTTCTCTGCCTCTATCAACCAGCCTCTGCTGGAACCGGGCAAGGTTGGCTTCTGCCGCATCAACGGCTCTTACAACATCCCGGCCGGTTTTGCCCAGCAGTTTCCCCGTCTCCATAAGGGCTTTTATTCTATGCTTGCGATCATGCTGCATCCATACCACCGGCTGCAATACCTTAACCCCGGCGGCATCAAAATCTACGGCGGATTTTACCGTGTAGACAAAGCTTTGCACATACGGGCAGACAAAGCTATCCGTCATGCGTTTGTCCGGGAGCGGCATATTTATAACACTGGGCAGGAAGATATAATCTATCTCTTTATCAAGAAGGTCCAGAACATGACCAAGGCCTACCTTCATGGGGAAGCAGGTCTCCGCTACAGACCGCTCCGCGCCGTCATGGATAATGCGTTTTGTAGTGGAATCAGATACAACTATGTTGCATCCAAGCTCCTTGAAGAATGCCTGCCAGAACGGGTAGAGTTCATAGAAGAGCAGGGAGCGGGGGATTCCCACCTTTGGCGCGCTTTCCGGCACAGGTTTTTGGGGTGTGTAGGGCGCAAGAAGCATCTCTTCACGCTCTGCGTAGTGATCAGGGAAGCTGTCTCCTTCCTTCTGGCGGCGGTCTACATCAAACTTTTCACACCGGCTGCCGTAGAAGAGCGGTTTTTCTCCTTCAACTACAACCCGGTTTATCTCACACCGGTTGGGGCATTCCTTGCACTCAAAGGATGTTATCTGGTACTGTTTTTTGCTGAGGTCAAAGCCCTTGAAGCTGGAACCATGGCCCTTGTCTTCATCCATGGCTATGCAGGCGCAACCTATGGCGCCCGTGACCTCATGGTGTTTGGGGACTATTATGGGCTTGCCGGTGACTTTTTCAAAGGCGGCTATAACCCCCCGGTTTGCCGCCACGCCGCCCTGAAAGAATATCTTGTTCCCCACGCGCTTTGTTCCCACTACGCGGTTAAGGTAGTTGCGCACAATGGAGTAGCTTAAGCCGGCCACAAGGTCTTCCGTTGATACTCCGGCCTGCTGGTGGCGCACAAGTTCCGTCTCAATAAACACGGTGCAGCGCTCTCCCAGGTTTGCGGGGGAGCTTGCGGAGAGGGCCATGTTGCCAAACTGTTCTTTTATGTTTATGCCAAGCTTTTCTGCCTGTTCTTCAAGGAATGATCCGGTGCCCGCCGCGCAGACTTTGTTCATCTCAAAATCTACTATTGCGCCTTCATGCAGGCTGATGAATTTGGAATCCTGGCCGCCTATCTCAAAGATGGTGTCTAC
>CALNCU010000064.1 GCA_937875395.1 uncultured Armatimonadota bacterium
AGGTCGTAGTCTCCAACTACAAAAAGGCATTCATCACCCAGGGAAAAGTCATGCATAGAGTACTCCTTCATCTTTTCCACTTTGGATGCCAGCATCTTTCTTAGGCTATTCCTATATTCCGGATTTGTAAGACAGGGCTTTCTAACTAGATCATTCTTGCTCCTGGTATTATTAGGCCTGCACCAATCTGTCTTTTCATCCACAAGCCTATCAAGTATGGGGATTTGCCACATGTTGGCTAACGTTCCGCATCCATCAAAACTTACATAAGTAGTGTCTACTCCATTCTTCCGCCAGTATTTCAGTATGGGAACGGTATAAAACGGCTCAAGTTTGGGCCTGTTGTTCCAAACGATGATTCTCATATCATCATTTGCCGGATGTAGGTTTGAAACTGTAAAGTGTTTGCTTTTTGTTTGAATTATATTGCCACTATGATCAATAAGAGCAACTTTGAGATATTGCATTACTGTGAGCGACTTTTCCAGCGAAAATCCGAAAGGTATAACTCCATCTTTTGCATTAAATACCTTCTCATGCAAAAGCCTCTCATAATTATCAAAGTGGCGTACCAGAATCTTAGAGCCCTGCGGCGGATTATTAAGCCTTACTGTACCTGAAACCTGTTCGCTGCTGCAGAAAGCATTCCTGTTTATATCCAGCGATTGTATATGTAAGGCACCCGTAATCTCCAAAATATTAGTAGCAAAGTTGATTACCTTGCCGTCTTTGCTTATTATCAAATTTGCCCTGTACTTACCTATCGGCAGAGTTTGCAGGGCAAAGGAAAACAGGTTATCTTTATGGCCAAGACGCTTGCAACCCTGTTTTTCAAAGATTTTCTCACCGTTGTTATTTAAAACAAAGAAATCAAAATCCACCAAATCTATTCTTGCGCTGTTTGAAGTGTTGAACTCTGCTTTAACAGGAGTGCCATATATACTGGAAACATAGGAGCTCCTGCTTGAAATAGAGATTGCCGGGTTCTTTCCGGCTGCCCAGAGCATGCAGCGTACAACAAGCCCTAACTGGTAATCATAGTCTGTTAAATCTCTATCTAATGCTGCCTTTGCCGGGCCTGGAACCAGAACATGGAACGGGCTGGTCCAGGGCTGCCCGGAAGGAACCTGGTACTTGTATAGGCAAATTCTTCCTTTTCCAAAAGTTACAATCTGGGCGACAGCATCTGCAAAAGCTGTTTGGCTTTCTTGTATTCTGGATTCCTCTAGTATCTGATAGAGGCCGGATTGATATGGAAAACCATTCAGGCCGGCTGCAAAAGAAGATTTATCGGCCTCTGAGGTATTACGGCTTAAAACCGTGTTAAGTATCTCATCCCGACCGTTAATTATTCCCACAAGCCCTGCGCCGTTTTTTACTCCTCGCAGTATGGCCAGCTTGGCATCTTGAGGCAGAATGCTCCAATCGATTGAGCCGATGATGTAGATATCATATTCCTTGGATAGCAGCTCCTCAAGCATGGCATAACGTGCGCTGGCATCTTCTTCCCGCAGCGAATCAGCATTTATATTCTTTTTAGCAAATGCATTATCGCCTTCCGTTACAAAGACGCGATAATCCATATCTATGCGTTGCGCAAGCTCTACAACCTCGCGCATTCCGGCCCTTGGAATAATAAAAAGAGCCCGCACTTTGCCGCCGTAGTACGGCTTGGCCCACTTTATATGGGGGGTGACAAGCGCCTCTGACGGCTCAAAATAGTTTCTTGAATTTATTGATACCCCGGCACAAACGCGCAAAGGAAACGAGCACAGTACGGCAAGCACTATGCCTACATACAGGATGGGGCTGCTCCAGCGCCATACATACATTAATCTACGCAACATATTGCTCTCCTTCAATTGACCAATGTGCTCAATCCAAATGCAGTGACATCCTTTGTGAGCGCCTGTGATCTATCCTTTGATGCACCAAGTTCTGCAAGAGAGGCATCCGCCTTTCCTGCTATCCTTTCTATATCCTCCAATTCACTCTTATAGGCGGATAGCTTAGCTGCATCTGCCGGAGACAGCTTGCTGCTGGAACAGCCGGCAAGTGATTTGCGCATCTTAGCCAGCGTGCTTGTTAATTCTTGCTTCAAAGCCTTATTTATATCAAAATCGTTCTTTGTAAGAATCTCTCTGACAGCAGGCCATTCTTCCGACATATATTTAAACGATTTGTCATTTGGCATGCCGGCAAATTCTCTCAACGCCATGCGGAAGTCGCCACCCTTGGTATTAAGATCTAAGTTAGCTTTGGCAAAGTAACCGCCAACTATAAGTTGGCATTTTGTAATGTTATCTGGAAGGAAAAATAGGCCGGAAGCTCCATTGCCCAGCTTTTTAGCAGGATCAAGTAATTTATCGCCAAAGAATATCCAGGAGTTATCAGGCACGTTAAGTGTCCCTCTTACATCCGGATCAGATTTCCAGCTGCCGCCGTCTGCATAACATTTGACATTAAATTCCTTGCCTGATGATGCTGCTACCCAGCGGTCTCCTGATGCTTTCCAGGCTTGGGTGAATCCACTGGGAAAGTTAAAGAAACTTGCTATTAGTGATTCAAGCGGCTTTTTAGGCGTAATTTTGGCATCCAGGAAGACATCGTCTCTGCCGGCGAGTATAGCAAATGTAAGATTAGCCGTCACATTCCGACCATCCCAAACAAAAGTCACCAGTGTTCTATCTGGAAGGTCTGCCACGTAATACTGTGCCGGTACCTCAGATGTAACATCATCCCTGTCATTATAGCCGTTTGTATATATAAAAAATGACTTGGCATAGTACCAGTTAGATAAGGTGGGTATCTCCAGCCCAACGCCTATATCGTTATTGCCTACAGGAGTTCCATTCGTTTTATGAGAGGGGTCTATGCATCTACGATAGTTGATAGTGTAATTCGGCCCTTTTAATCGTTTGATGATAATCTTATCCTCTGCAATGGTGTGTGTTTGATGCACCCCTGAGCCGGGACGTGTCTTTTTCTCTATCAAAACCCTGCTATCACCAAAAGCAGCCCCAGATGCAAATATTACAAATACAACTAGGCTTAATCCCCAGCAAAATCCTGCACTTTTCCTTATCATTTAAGTCCTCCTATCGTTTGTTAACCAGATAAGACTCTGGATTTACTATGTGATTGCCGTACGTGAAACTGGTTTTACCATAGTTAACTATCACTTCCGTGCCGTCTGAGTAGATGGTTTTAAATACATTAGGTGCCAAAGACTTATGATCTTCTATGAACTCCAACTGCAATTGCCCCAATTCACTGCAAAGGATATCATACTGCTTCTTCATAAACGCAAGATAATCCGTATAGACGGGATGGCCTATTTCAGGGGCATGGCGGTAGCAAAGTTCTATTCTTGGCATGGCGCCAAATTCTATCTCTTTAAGCAGGCCCGTCTCTGCTGATCCATAAATTTTCTTATGGTCTGCCGGGCAATGCAGTCGGTACTGGAGTATGCCATGATAAGCAATCTGGTAGAAAGGCACAATATCATCAACAAAGTACCTGCCAAAATCCGTATTCTGCACTTTAGGCAGCTTGTAAGTGATGATTTGAGCTATTCCGTCTATGCTGTCAGACATAAAATCGACCGCATTCTCAATCTCGCAGCCGCCGAAGGTTCTGCGTGCAAGACGGGCTATGTTTTTTACCCCCTCGCAATATGCCCTTCGGGTAGCTGGGTGGCCGTGCCGTTTATCGTAACAGATACGGGGAGGCTGAACAGTGCCGTCCAAATAGTATTTTCCGTTTAAGCCCATGCTTTTTGTTCTTGGCAGATCTTTTTCTGCAAACTGTAACATTTGGCTGGGGCACATTATATATGATGTTCCCCCACCCCAAATCCCGGCACGGATAGGCCAGCCGTCCCTATCTGTTATTACATCGGCTTCAGCAAAATCCGGCGAAGTCTGGTAGCCATCAGCGTAGTTATCGTGGAAGGTAATCTGATAACCCAGTTCCTTTGTAAAATCAACCAACCGTTTCAGTCCCTCATCACCACCCAGCCGTGGTTCGGCGGGCAGGCGCGTGGGATACTTGCCATCATGCCCCTCCTGGTTCCATCCTACCAGTATCACAGAGGCCTTCTCTATGCCGGCATCCTTTATCGCTTGGAGTATCTTCTGCACTTCGGCAAATGTGGTGGTGATGTGCATAGTTCCCTGCCCATCCGCCTGGGGTGACCTTCCTGCACAGAAGATTTTTATGAAGCCGTATGAATCATAGTTGGTAAGTGGCGGCTGCTTGGGAATTCTATTGCGTAGCGGCTGCAAATTCTTTGCCTGAAGAAGATAATTTCTGTAGGTGCGGGCCATTCCGGCATAATCTGCATCGGCATCTGAGAGGAGGTGATAGCAAATTCTTCTGTCTACGTTGTCTATCTCATCAGCTTTTCCGTATCGGAAATGCAGACGGGGATAGATGCAGTTCTGCCGCTCCGGCCCGCGGTTTAGTTCTGTCACTATCTCTGTGTCAAACTCCCCGGATGTCACTATCCCAAGGAATGCAGAGTTTTTATGACAGACGCCAAAGACAGGAAGGTCTGCAAAGTCTTCCCATTGGCTTTGTTGCATATAAATCATATTGCTATGAGTAAGGCTGATATCTTTGTCAAACCGGCATATCACCCCGGAGTAGTTGGGAAGAAGCATGTAGCCCGGCTCTCCGGTAGATACTGCGCCGAAACCCGGAAGAGGGGTAATGCTTAAGAGTGGAAAATACTGGCAATTCTCTTTAATAGAAGAAACAGGTATGCTAACCTCAAGCATAGAACCATTCAGTGAGTATTCTATTCTGAAGGAAATACCCTCTTTGGGAGCCAAGAACGTAAATTGCCAAAAGGTATCGCTGCTAACAGTACGCTCTACCAAAAAACTTTGGCTGTGCAGTTCCCTTACCCGCTCTTCAGCAACATTCCAGCATCTTACCTGCGGCGCCAGACAGTGCCATATTTTGCCGGTACGCACATCTGTTAAGGAAGCTGAAGCGGTCTTATTTATAGTGAAAATTACTATGGTATTCTCCACCGTGCTATGCCCTTCTTATTTTAAGTTCAGTACTGCGGTTTATTCCAGCCTTCTGCAGGAGTTTCTTTCTACCAGCTTCACTGGAAATGTGATCTGCATATTACTCTTGCTCTTGCCATCTATCTGATCTAATAATACCTGTACCGCCATTTTAACCATCTCATACTTATCCATGCCGACTGTAGTTAATCCGGGGAACAGGTGGGCGGCCAGTTTTATATCATCAAAACCTACTACAGAGATATCCTGCGGAATCCGCAGCCCGCATTCCTGAACCATCTTGTAAACACCTATTGCCATAGGGTCTGAGACACTATATATTGCAGTAGGAGGCACACTGAGCTTTAAGAGCAATTTAGTAGCCTCTGCCGCGCCTTCTATGCTGAACTTTCCCCCAACCACTAATTTGGGATCATACTCTATACCGGCCTCGCTGAGCGCCTTCTTATAGCCTGTTAATCTGAGCTCCGTATCTGAATGCCCGGAATAACCAACAACGCAACCTATACGCCTATGCCCTAACGAGATTAGGTGCTTAACGCCAAGATATCCGCCTAGAACGCCGTCTGGATGAACGCTGGTTACACAGTTATCATTTACCAAACCCACCAGCACTATGCAATCTATTTTATTCTTGATCTTTATAATATCTTGCTGATGCTGGTTACTAAGGCCTATCAGCACACATCCATCAACCATATTGGGGTTCACCATACGGGTAAATAGGCTTGGGTCTGCCAACTCTTCCAGCGTATAGCAGAAGTATTGGTGAAGATTCATCTCTAGCAGAACCTTGCCCAACTCCTCAAGAATCTCTGCTGTATAAGGCTCTGAATACTTCTCATATGAGGGAAAGAGTACACACCCAATGTTTCCAGTGCGCACCCTGCCCCCGCTTTTCATGGATGCCAGGCGCTTACCCGCTTCATCCGGCGTATACCCAAGTTTGTTTACGGACTCCCATACCCTGTTTCTTACGTCCGCGCTAACGTATGGCAGGTTGTTAAGCACGCGCGAAACTGTCTTTGCGCTTACCCCGGCATCCGTTGCAACGTCCCTGATTGTTATTTTCATTATCTTATCCATCGTTGTCTGTCACCGGTTACCATTATAGCATAAAACCACATGCTGTCAATAATATTTTTATTCCATTGTTTTAACAAAGCGAAAGTACTGGCTGGCGCCAGATGCGAGGGCTGCTGGTGGTAATACAAATTACTTGTGCTCTCCGTATATCCTGCGGATGGTATAGAGTCTTTTGCCATCAGGGGGCGTTATGTAGACGTAATCCACCTCATAGAAGTTACCCTGCTGCAATTGCTCAAGCTTTGTCCGGCTGCTCACGGCAAAATCTGCATTATATCCATCTACGCTGCATATGAGGATATATCAATGACCCTAATTCTGACATGACTAACATTTACAATTTGCGCCCTATCAACAATATGAACAACCTGATCCTCAGCTAGCTGATGATATTATGGAAAGCGTAGAAATTTTGTGTCAGGTGAAGTCCTGATTAATACATTGCCAGTATTGCTCAAGCTTCCGTACAGCTATGAAGTATTCAATCTGTGATATGTACTCCTTGAGCTTTCCGTCCGGCTCCCCAAAGATACGGTCTATAATCTCCTCTATATCACTGGTAATAACCATTTCAGAGTAGCGGTTTCTTATATCTGCCTTGAGCAGCTTAATCTTTTCTCTTATATTTCTGATCCTGTTAACCGTGTCTATCAATACTGCCAGGGAGAGACCTGCCACATCCCTGCTTTCAAAGCTGCATGAAAGGATGCCTCTGTTGCCAATCGTCTTGTCCATCCTCCACCGGCTCTTATCTAGGCGTCCGATTATGCTCTCGTCTATCTCGCCACCGAGCCTGACGGCTTCAATAAAGAGCATTCTCATCCTGCCGGCTAAAACCAGCAATTCATAGTTACCCTTGTTCCTGCTGATCAGCGGCTCAACCTGGCGTAGCAGCGCTAAGGCTTCCTCCGTGCTACGTTCCATTTTTTCCGCATTCCATGGCTGGATACTCCCACCCAGCAGGTATATGGCTTGGGTCAGGGCTTCCGTTTCAACGCCGTAGAATTGCCGCCTGAATTTATATTCAAAATCCGCCCGAGTCTCTTCAGGTGCCCAGGCAAACTCTGCTGTAGCTGCCACACCATGCAAGGTAGTCTCCAACGGTCCTCCTGCTTCCGGCCATGACGTTGCTATAGTGCCTAAAGTCCGGTTGGCCGCCGCATTGGCGGCAAATCCTCTTATATTCGGTATGGTAATTCTGTCATCAATGTTAATCAATCCGCAGGCGCCGGGCCTTTTTGCCGAACCGCATATAACCTGCAGGCCATGGTCTTGATAGAAACGCGTGTAGGGAAACGGCAGATTGGTGTATGGAAATCCATCGGCTCCCCAGTAATTTTTGAAGGTATTGATGATATGGGTAGGAATGTTTTCAAGCGCTTCCTGCCCAAACCACACCCTGTTCTCCCACTTGACGAAGGGTACGGTCTCCGTATCGCCGCTGTTATAATCCCAATACATGACCGTTATGTCCTTTTGGAGACTATCAACGGCTTCAGGAAACCAGGCCAGCTGGTCATCCCAGATAATCGGCTTTTTGCCGCTCTCCCTTATATAATCAGCAGCTTTATTGATGGCTTCAACAAAGAACCTTGACTTCCCGTAGCGTTCTACCTTCTCATGGCAGACAGGGCAGAGGCCCAGATGATAGGTTTCATCTCCGCCGATGTGGAAGTATTTTGAATCTTTATGCGCAGCCATTACCTCGGAAGCCAGCTCCGTAAAGAGTTTAAAAGACTGCTCGTTACTGGGGCAAAACTGATATGGATCCAGGGGTTTCTCTCTTAGGTAAGAGTACTCTTCGTGCTTAAGTATATATTTCACGTGAGCAAACCACTGCACCAGAGGTATTATTTCAATATGACGATTTTGCGCCTCGCTGATAAGACCGCTTATCTCTTCTGAAGTCAGCGCATCCTTATGCCTTATGGCTGGATGGGATTTGTAAGGAAACTTATCCTCGTACTCAAGGAGGATTGTATTTATCTTGTACCTGCTTATCCGCTTTATGAAAGATTTCAAGTAGGCAAAGGTTGGGGTCTGGCAGGAGAGCATGAGATGGACACCCCTCATCTGCAGCGCAGGCCGGTCGCGTATCTCCAGGCACGGCAAGTCAGGCCCGTTCTCCATCAATTGCAACAGTGTCTGCGCGCCTGTAAAGATGCCTTGACAGCCAATGCTGACAACCGCCGCAGCTTTTTCAGTGACAAGCAGCAGATATCCTTCCTCGCCAAGACCATCTAAAACAGATCTCTCCGGCAGGTTTAATGCATTGATGTCACCCAGGGCCAGGATTTCATACGGCAGTCCGGCAACCTCAATATCGGGCCGGAGGTTGTATCCCGGAATATCGGCGGCATCTTCCAGAAATACCTTTGCTTCCCTTATTGCATTGGCAGTTGAGACAATGGCCGGGCCGGAACCAACCCGGAAGGAACCCGCCCGGCGCAGTAATTCCTTGGGTTGGGGAATCAGGGCCAGGTTATCTTTAGCATCACACATTATTTACTCTCTCCTTGGGCTGAGGGGGCAAATATATAGAAAACCAGGTCCATCTTGGGTTGCGCGCTTCCTGAGATAAAGGCCATTCCATCTGGGTAGGGATCGGGAGCACAGGGAAAGAAGGAGCCTTCAGGGTGCCAACAGTTCCAGACATAGTAGTAGTTCTTCTCCTTGTCGCCGCTTTTATCTGGAATGCTTAACTCAAAGTAATAAAACTCGCCTGGCGATACCGGCAGATCGGCATTGAAGGACATGATGTTCCTTTTATAATAGGGGTTGCTGTAAGTTTGCGGATTCTTCAACACCTTCAACGGATCGGCCGCCAGAGTAGATTTCAAATCGCCCTTCCAGGCATACAGCTTCATCACCGGCGTACCTACCGTCTGGGATGCGCCCTCATTTTTGACCGACATGATATTTATTCTGGAGATATGAGAAATCTTACCAACCTTAAAGCTTTGCCCTATTGTTCCGGAACCCCAAAGCCTGGCCGCCCCTGACCGAAGCGGCTGGGATTGGTCTATAAACTGGGCCGCACGATAATACTTTATTTCCCTGACTGTGCTCAGCACCTTACCGCTGGCCTTCACCGCAATATTAACGCTGTGCTCGGTCTGGGTATTCCCGGGGGAGAAGGCGGCAAATATTTCTCCGTTCGCGTTCGTTTTGCCGCTTAAAGTCATGGTTGTCGTCTTGCCGTCTTCAATGGATATAACTTCAATATCGGCGCCTTTTATGCCGGCGATGGGCTTCCCAGCGGCATCTTTGAGCGTGATTTTTCCTTCTAACCGTTCTCCCATCACCGGCCTCTTATCCTCTCCTGAGCGGGAGATAAGGATGAAAGTGGATTTATCAGTATCCATCTCTCCGCTTTCAGCCGGATTTGAAATCATCCCCAGGCAACAGACAAAACTACACAGCAGCAGCCCGGTAATTGTTCTAAACATATGGATCACCTTTCCTTTCAGTTATTCACTGTATTCGGTTGTTTCCCAACCAGCCAGTATATTGATGATATCAGCAGATCCCTGTCAATGCCTGCCGCTTCCTGCGGCTCACCGGTCTTGAGATATGGAACCGCTCCGTTTAAGACCACCCGTCCCCGGCCCAGTTCTCCGGCTATGAGCACGGCGTCACCATAATCGTTTACGCAGACGGTGGTACCCGCCTGGCCGCGTTGCATGGCAATATGATCATAATACATAATCTCATAAGACCTGTCTATCTCCAACCCCTGCGCCAGCGGATGCCTGGCCGATACCTTTATGCTGCTGCTTTCTATGCGGTTGGCTCCCGTGCAAAACTCCGGGAAGATGCTTCTTTTCATGGGAAAACGGTTGTAACCCACGCTGTCATGATACAGGAGCACGCCCCTTCCATCCCTGATAACCAGGTCTCTCACGGCGGCTTCAGCCTCCCATACCTCTTTCTCCACCAGCAGGAAGGTACCGTTATCCTGGCCGGCAAATCGCTTGCAGCTGGGGATTATCAGGCAATCATAGAACGAAGCCTCCTTCAAGGATGATATGAATACCGGCTCCATATCCCTGGACTTGAGAAGGGTGGTATAGATGGCATTCTGCCCAACCACCAGGCCGCCGGAATCGTTAGGATTATATATGGCTACCTTGATTCTCCCGGTTCCATCGTTCTGCCGGGATTGCATAAGAGACAGGCGCAAATCAAGCGATTTATATGCCTTATCCAGCGCTGCCAGCCATGTAGCACACCTCCACGCCGGCAATTCCTTTTCTGCCGCGGCCATAGCGTCCCCGGCCGATTTCATGCTCGCCCTGGCCTGCGCCACCTTTCCTTCCTTAGCCAGTTTCTCTGCAACCAGAAGATGATAGTTCACTTTCCCACCCAGAGCAGCCGTTTTCATATTAGAGATAAAGGTTTCCAGTTGCATAAAACCGCCGCCGGTTTTAAAGTCCTTGCCCTGCTCTTTGAAGGCTGCCAGCATCTCCCAGGCCTTCTCCGCCCTCTGATACTGCTCCTTTATAATATCTGGATTGTGGAATATTTCTGTATACGGTGGCGCATTATATCTGCCTATCCTCAGCAACGACCTGCGGGCGATACCCATTCTAAGAATCTGAGCCATCATCGGCGCCGCCTCAGCTCCGTATAGCTCTTCACAGATACGGGAAAGAAGGCTTTGGCTGATCTCCGGTGGCGCAACCGTAGACTTATTCCATAGCCAGTCATGAAACTTGTGGCTGTCAACATCCATCCTGGGCAGATTGTACAGATCCTCAACATACCTTTCAGTCTGCGCACCTTTCTTGGCATAAAGGATCTCTGTTCCGGGGGCATTAACGTTCCACATATACTCCGCCGCCTGCAACACGTTGGGATCCTCGGAGTTCTCATAAGAGATGTGCTGGTTTATAAAGATGATATCCCTGCTCTTGGGATAGTAGCCAGATTTGATGGCGAATCTGATTTCACTGGAAAAATCACGCCCAATCACCAGGGGACAATGTACCACGTTGCGCCAGTGACAGACGGGCTGTTTGACAACCTCTTTCCAGGAATCCTGGCAATCCCGGCTCCAATCGGCGTTTACCAGCCAGACATCCTCCGGTATCAGCTTTGTCAGTTTGGCAAAGAACTGCCTGTATGCAGCATTCTCCGGCAGGTTCAACTGCCCGTAGTACGGTTCGACTGCAAAGACCAGCCTGGTCTTTGGCGAACGGAGTTTGACGGCTTTGTAAATAATATTCAGCTGATTGGCTGTGGCGGCAGCCCTGTCGTCGCCGAAGCGGTTACGGGTAATCCGGTCCCTGTCGCTCCAGTATTCTGTGGGCGATCCATCCCGGAAATGGAATACAAACCATGGAAAACCGGCCTTGGCAATAAAGTCCGCCGACTTCTCAGCTTTAGCTGCTATAAGGTCATCCCGGCCCCAGCTCCAATAGGCACCGCCGGCTATGTTGCAATCCTTAAACGCCGGATTATCCTTATCGTGGGGGACATAGCCTATGCTGGTATAGAGCATGAGCCCCATGGTCTGTATTCCCCTGGCGGCAGCCCCATCATTAAAAGCACGCAGCCATGAAACATCCTTTTCAGCAGGTACAGTCTTGTTGCCGTTGGTAAAACCCCAGAGATTGACGGATACCATGTCTATCTTGTGGCGCAGGCACCAATCCAAATACGGCAGCGCATCTTTGATGGGCCTCCGGCTGTCCGGAGGGGTTACTGTAATGCCACGGTTATATAAATCCGGCCAATCTTCTACGGCAGCCCTCAAAGCATGCGGATTGCCGTTATCCGTTCTTATTAGTTGACTAAAGCTAATACAGGCATAAAGTGCTCCCTGAGCATCCTTACCGGCAAGGAGATAGACCGTCCTGCCACTCCTGTCTACCGGGGTTATGATATATCCAGATGCCGGCATTTTATCCAGCCGCCGTCCTGAGGCCGGAGTCTGCTGCAAGTATCTGGCCAGAAGCCCATTCTCTTCAGCGGTGCCGATGAGGATCAGGTTCGCCTGCTTTAACCCGGGTTCGCCTGATTCTCCTTCGTTGATGATTCTTATGCTCCCGCCTGTCATAGCCGATACCCGGCTGATAATCTCGTCGGCGCCATACCTTGACATATCGGAGGCCCTTTTACCCAGAACTATTACAGCCTCTCCAGAAGCCAGAGATACCTTGCCCGTCTCCTGTTTAAGACTCTTTGGGGTAGGCAGAATATTAATCATATCGCTGCCTTCGGATGGGCCCGGCATAATTGAGCTGCAGATAAGCAGCAAACCCAGTAGTATGTACGTTCTTTTCATTTACTGTCCTCCGATTATTCGACTCCTGTATAGGCTTATTATCCAGGCACTGCCGCCGGTGCATTTTCTACGGGCCGGTATAGTCACTGCCAGTAGATACTCTGCCCGACTGATGGTCACCATCGGCATCCCGGCAAAAATAATCCAGCCTGCCTGCGTAAATGGGATTTGTTAGGAGACGCCCGCTTGATCCCTGCCCGCTGTTCCACCATGTAACATGGCCGTCAGCATATAGAATATTTATCCCGCTTTTATGCCAGACATTTATAGGCGCACTGGCGAAATCATCTGCAACAATCAACCAATTCCAGGCGCTTTTTTCTACAACCGAATAAAGCTTGCAGTATCCATACTCATTATTATCCCTATAACTGTATGAAGATGTGAGCGGATCAGTATACGGCCCTCCTATGGTAAACCCCTTGCCGTATCGCAGAGGGCCGGAAGGACAATAAAATATACGCCCGTCTTTAATATATCCGCAGGAGTAAAGCACCCCCAATCCTACCCAGCCGCCATGTTTGCTGTCGGCCCTTACATACGGGGTATGGCAATCAACAATTCTGCCGTCAGCCCTCTTTATCCGGGGGAAATAGCTATCGTAATCATCAGCATACATATGAAGGGCTATCCCAATCTGCTTTAAATTGCTCTTGCAGGTTGTCTGCCGGGCCTTCTCCCTGGCCTGGCTGAACACCGGAAACAGTAGCGCAGCAAGTATTGCTATTATAGCTATTACAACTAGAAGCTCTATAAGAGTAAATCCCCGGATATTTGCGTATGACTTTTTGAGTAGTCTCATTTCCAGCCCCCCTCACTTTGTTTTATAGTTGCCCTGGTATTGAAAATTAAGCCGGATTTATGCATTTGCTGTTCCCATTTCAAGACAGACCCGTCATCCAAAGACAATATCTCCGTCACCAGCAATGCCGGTGCGCCGGCATATGTTCTTAAAAGAGTAGATGTTTTGCCGTCAATCAAAATTGGAATAATTTGCAGTTCTCTATGTGCAATATTTAAATCGCTTCTATTACTCAGGTATTCGGTCAGGGATCTTTCTGACAATCTCTCATCAATCATTTCCGGTATAAATTTGTAAGGTATGTAACGCAACTCGCTGCATATGGGCACTCCGTTCGCCAGCTTTAATCTGCTGATACGGAATACTTTATCACCTTCGTCAATCTTTAGACGCTCTGCCATCTCCGCATCGGCAATCACTAACTCTTCTTCAAGAAGCCTTATGCGTCCAACAAAACCTCTCTTTTCCCCCTGTGAGAAAAAGCTCTCTACATATTCAAGGTTCTCTTTCTGCATCACCTCATTAACAAAATTTCCTTTGCTTGGAACGGATACAAGCAATCCTTCATTAGTCAGAGAACCTATAGCCTTGCGAATAGTTACCCGGCTGACATTGCATAGTTTACTCAGTTCTCTCTCTGATGGAATCTTTTCAGCAGGTTTTAAGCTTCCAGTCTTTATTTGCGTTAATAAAAAATCTCTTACCTGTATATGTGCCGGAACGGCAGTATCTTTGTCAACATTTCCTACCATGTAGAAGCTCTCTCCTGTAAAATCTGGTTAATACCGGTATATACCACTCACATGATACCGCCCTTTACTGGTCTTGTCAAGCAAATAAATTGCACATGTTGTTGTTCAGCGAATATGAAGCGGAAGCGGTTATATCGCTTGATTCTTATTATGAGTAGGCATATTGCCAAATTGCATTGCCAAAAACGAAAAAAGCCCTCCACCTGTTTTAGATGGAGGGCCTATTTTGTGCGTAAAATAAGGGTTTTTAATGGAGCCGACGATCCGATTCGAACGGACGACCGGCGCATTACGAATGCGTTCGCTATCGTCTTTCGCTGTCTTTCCGAGTCTCGCCTAACACCTTTTCACGCTCAAATTGGATCTTCTACTTCCCTTGGTCTACCCTGTCGTATGATGCTATCGTTTAGTTTTGGTTACCATTTGGTTACCATTTTTTATAACGAGAGGCCTTGTTGCCAGGCTTTGCGATCAGGTGACTTTGGTTGCCGCAAGTATTATCTTGCCTACCCATAGCACCGTCGATGCCAGATGCAAGTCTCCGCCTGCCGCTGTGGGAAGAGCGGCGCAATCGCGGCTGTAGCGCCCGGCTTTGTGCCGAACTATCGCATCCATCGACACAGGACACTTGCAGGAACTCCCAATTCCCGGGTTGCCTGGATATACTTTCTCCGCTTTGTTCAGCAAGATGGACGGCTTCCGCTTTGAACTCGTTTTTGTTTCTTTTTCATCTAGTTTCCCTGGCACTTTTCTCATTACAAAGCTTTCTCCAAACATCCGATTTTGAGTTCGTCCCGTTAATACGCGTCAACGCGCCGCAGGACAAGGCCCTGGCACAGATAGTAATTGTAAACCTCCTTCATGCTTTGGGCCGTGCACAGCGTGGTGCGGCTGTCCAGCAGGCTGATAC
>CALNCU010000065.1 GCA_937875395.1 uncultured Armatimonadota bacterium
CTGGTGGCCCAGCGAGTATACCAAAGAGTGGAGTGCAGCCCACCCCATAAAAACCCCACAGCCAAAGGATTACATAGGCCGTCTTTTGGCCGGGGATGACCGGGATATGACAGAGCGCCTCTACCGGCTTGGACGGGGCGGGGGGTACAATATCCTGCCGCTTGCCTACACAATTCCCACCTGCCCGGAAGAGACCATGATACAGAAGTACTTCCCGGAGAGCGCGCTAAACCCCAAGGACCCCAACGTTATTGTGCGCTATGAACCGTGGGTGTATAGAAATCAGAATTCGCGGGTTGTGTATCCTTACGGCAACAGCTTTGGGGATAAGACAAAAAAAGACCTTGAGCGCATAATGGATGAATGGGACGTAGCCGGGTTCACTCTGGACTGCGGCGTCCCCGTGGACCCTCACTTTGGCAAGGGCGCGGAAGTCTCTCCCGGAAAGGCCTGGGAGACGGGGAAGGGCGTATACTCTAACCTTGGCGTTGGGCTGGTGCAGGTTACGGACCTTATTCACAGTAGGGTAAAGAACGGCCACAGGCTTTCCACTCTTATAAACCTTGACGGCGCCCAGGGATACTACCTGTGGCACGCCGCAGATGCGGGGATATATGAGCAGGCCCCGCAGGTGCATCTCTACGGGTTTGATCCAATCCATCTCAAGCTGATGCTTGGGAAGAAGGCGCTTACATGGTGGTACGGTTACAATATCCCCGGCGTAGAGAGCCTCTCTAAAGATCAGCTGGATACTTCGTGCAGGGCGCTTGTAGATTACACGCTGCTCTATTCGCTTAAGATGGGCGCATACCCCAACCCCTGCTTTGTGCTGGGCGTACCTAAGATGATCTCTTACATGCCGGTTATTCGCGACCTTGTAATAAACCAGGGCTGGGAGGCGGCTCCGGGATTTACGGCGGATGCAAACCTGTGGCATACCCGGTACGGCAAGGGCCCCGGCGCATGCCTTGTTCTTGGAAACGCCACCCTGCAGGATATAGTGACGGATATAACCGTTCTTAACAGCTATCTGGGCGGCGGCGGAAACATCTTTGCCGAATACTTTGGAGAAAAGGTATTTAGCAGCCTTAAACCTGATTCAACCGTAATCCGGCAGAAGGTGGCAGCCCGGAATCCGGTGCTTTTAAGGAGTGTCTGTGCCATAGACCGGGCGAATGGTTTAAACGCAGCCGCATCGCTCTCTATGCCGATAGGGCGTCCGGGAGAGGTGCGCATAAGCATAGATTCGCCGGATGCAAGAAGCATCAACGCATCCCTCTGGCTGCCGGAGGATAGAATCTTGGGCGGCCTTACTGCAAACGGCAAGGATACGGCCTCTTCTGTAAAAGACGGCCGGGTAGAAGCCCGGATGGTTCTTTTAAAAGGGAAGAATGAACTGGTTCTAACTCTGAACCCCAAGATAGAGATACAAGATAAGGCCAGGGTTCTGGACTTTTCATTCTTTGAATCAGACCAGCCCAATGCCCGGATTCTGCTTGGCCAAAATCCGTCAAAGGATGAAAGGGATTGCGCCGTCTGGCTTAACAACTATTTTGATACCTACTTCCGCTACGCTAAACAGAAAAGGCTAAGGTCCCTGATGCTTGTTCGCGAGGATACAAAGGCTTTGGGGAGCGATATAGTTTTAAGCATTGCAGATAAAGGCTCTATGCCGCAAGGTATGGATGGCATGGTAAGGGTTGTTAACGGAAACCTGGAGATATGCGCATCCTCTGCCCCAATGCTTAAGGAGACCGTGCTTACCCTGCTTTCCGTGCTGGATGAAAAATACGTATGCTACGGATACTTTGGCGCTGTGCTTCACCCCAGTTTTCTTATTTACGGGGGCGGGCCGTACGCCAAAAAGCTGGGGATTCCCAATGGGTATCTCCCATACTTCAAGTGAGGTGGCAAATGAAGATAACTGCTTATATTAAAGTGCTTTCCATAACCTTCTTGTGCCTTGCCGCATCTGCCGTGTTTGCCGGGCCGTTCAAGCCGGATAGCCATACGCTGTTTCTGGCGCATTTTGATACAAAGATAACGCCGGATGTTGCAAAGGGATCGTCCGCTGCGTACGGCAACCCCGGTATAACAAGCGGAAACAAGGGCAAGTTTGGAGAGGCCCTTGTACTCTCCCGCGTGCCGGGGGTGTACTCCCTTAATCCCGTAAGCCAGGTGCAGTATGATGCAGATGGCAACTTCCCCAGGGGGGAGGAAGGGACTATGGAGTTCTACTTCTACCTGCTGCAAAACCCCGAAGAGTTTGACGGCGCAGGGAGCTATGTAAGGGTGGAACTCTTTAGAAACTTCTCTGCCAAAGCAGGGGATAGCCAGGCTATGTACCTGTACTTTGCAAGGTTAAGGGACAGGAAGGTTCCGGGCCCCCTCTACTTCTGGGTCAACAACAGGCCGGAGGGTTCGTTCAACTGCTACGCGCCCACATCCGTAATGCAAAAAAACAAGTGGTATCACCTTGCCATAAGCTGGGATAAGAGCAAGATATATATGTTCCTGGACGGCAAGCTTACAAGCGATGCTTCAAGGGTAAACTTCCCCACCTTGTGGCCCAGACTGGAGATTGGCGGATACTTGTTTGATGGGCTGATTGATGAGCTAAGAATTTCTGATATCTGCCGGTACTCAAAAGATTTTAACCCGGAGGATATTTAATGAGGCGTACGGTTACTCTTGGATTAATCCTTCTATCCATGATGCTCCTGACCTGTGCAGTTTCATCTGCAGCCACGGTTAAGAGCGGTTTGTGGAATGGGCGGAAGAGTATCATCCTGGAAAACCGGTATCTTAAGGTTACCGTTCTCCCGGATGCAAATGGCAGAATAGCAGAATACATATACAAGCCTTCAAGCCAAAGCCTCTTCCTTCCATATGTAGAGAAGGGCGGGGACGTGCCGCTTCTTACCCTGGTGGGAATAGCAGAGCATAACTCCGGCGGGTGGGATGAACTCTTTGTAGAGACCGGCCTGCAGATGAACAAGATTAACTACGCCTATAAGGTGGAGCGCAGTGCAAGGCGGGCATCCGTAATTCTAACCCGCCCGGCCGGCGCAGGGGGCGTGGGCCTGGTTAGAACCATGACATTAGATGATGACAGCCTGGCACTGCGCATAGATATTAAAGTAAAGAGCGGCGAGCAGGGCACGGCAAGCCTTTGGGCGCACGGGCTAACCCTGCCATGCGGAGATTTTGACTTTGATGACTACTCCATAATCCCTGCCTGCAAGAACACTGTGCAAAGCCCGGTAATTACCGTTCACAGTACAAAACTTGTGCCCGCAGATTCCCTGCTTATAAGGCCATCAAAGAACGGGACATCCTGCATGTACCAGCTTGGGCAGCCATGGTTTGCCGTTAAGGATGCAAAGAGAGATTTTGCATTCGGCCATATTATAAGGCCATCCGCAGTAACGGCGGAACGAACCGTTTTTTCCTGCTGGTCCGGGAAGCTATGGGGCGCTCCCGCAATGACCCAGGAGCTCTTCCTTCCAACGGTAAAGGCCAAAGAAGAGAGAACCTTCTCTTTATACATTGCCGCTCTGCCGGGGATGAAGGGCGTAAGTTGGCTGGGTACAGATGCCGCAGTCTACACAACCGGCCTGTATAAAGGAGAAGGTAAAGTTGCCTCCGTAACAATTCTTGCCCTAAAAAAAATAACTAACGCAACGCTTACCATAAGCAATGCCGCCGGATGGAAGCAATGTATTCCCATAAAGAAGCTTGCCCCCGGGGAGCGCGTGGCAAAGCGCATCACCCTGCCGGCTAATGCCGCGGGGCAGAATAAATCTTTCCTGGGCAAATGGTCTTTTGGCGGCAGTACGGAAGAGTTTGTATTCTTTAAACCGCAAAGAATAGATGAGTAGCCTGCCAAAGTGATTATGTTAAGCTGAATATTTTGGTTGCAGATTGCTTTGGCGCGCCTAAGCCCAATCTATTGCGGTTGGCTAACGGCACCTATCCGGCATATCAAATAAAAGTCATGTGCACTAGAGGAGTATAAGGTTGATAGAGGATTTTTACACTGAAGACGTAATCTCTCTCTCCGGGAGAGACTGGCGGGTGAACTATTTCCGTCCTGCTGTATATGTGCCGCAGGGTGTTACCAGCATAAGCCGGATAGGTATGCCGGATGGAGAATCGGCAGGAGCGCATCTTGGCGGCTACAACGATTCCGGCTGGTGGAAGGGGAGCGTCCCCTCAGATGTGCGTTCCGTTCTTATGGAAAACGCCCAAATGGAAGACCCTTTTTATGCCCGGAACAGCGACAAGTGCAGGTGGGTTGAAGAGTACGAGTGGTGGTTTAGAAAGAGTTTCACCCTTCCGGCGGAATGGAACGGCAGGAGGGTATGCCTGCGTTTTCTGGGCGTAGACCTTTACGCCACCTACTGGATCAACGGCGTTAAGCTGGGCCAGAGCCAGGATATGTTTGTGCCCGTAGAGTTTGATATTACGGAGGCCGCCCTCTTTAACGGCAAACCCAACACTCTATCCGTAAGGCTAGATCCTCCGCCTGCAAGCGATAGCAACCACTACCGCAACGGAGACCGTCCCAGAAGAACTCTGTACCACAAGTGCCAGCACTCCTGGGGGTGGGATTGGTCAAGGGAATTAGTAAGCATAGGCATATGGGATTCTGTGGAGGTATACTCATACCAGGACGCCTGCATCTCTGATCTTTTTGTGCAGGCCGTCCCTGTTGACGGCGCAAAAAGCGCAAAGGTAGATGTAGAGCTTTCACTCTCTGCGCCCGCAGACGTAGAGGGCTGCCGCGCCCGCGTAAAGATAGAATCCCAGGATGGAATTGCAGTATTAGACGAACATGAAATCTCTGTTGTTTCCGGCAGTCGCGCGCTGCACCTGTATTACAACATAGAGAACCCGAACCTCTGGTGGCCTAATGGTTATGGCAAGCAGCCACTCTACAGGTGCAGCGTGGAACTTATAAAGCAGGATAAGGTGCTATCTAAAAAAAGCACCACATTCGGCATAAGAAAGCTGGAGATGCTCTACAATCCAAATTCTCCATCAGACGCCTACCCGCTCACCTTTTCTGTAAACAACAGAAGAATCTTTGCGCAGGGCGCCAACTGGGTTCCGGCAGACATGCTCTTTGGAAGGATAGATGAAAACCTCTACAGCCGCTTGCTCACCCAGGCCCGCGATATGGGTTTTAACATGCTCAGGATATGGGGCGGAGGGCTTATAGAGAAAGATTCTTTCTACAACCTTTGCGACCGCATGGGGATTATGGTATGGCAAGAGTTTCCTCTGGCCTGCGCAAGTTATCCGCGTGACAGCAAGTTTGTTGCAGAAAAAGAGAAAGAGGCAGAGGCGGTAATAAAGAAGCTAAGGAACCACCCGTGCATATCGCTTTACTGCGGCGGCAACGAGCTCTTCTATTATGGAGAGAGTTCGGACAGCCCCGTTTTGCAGACATTTGCCAAGGTGGTAGAAAGGCTTCACCCCGCAGTAGACTACCACTTTTCATCGCCGGATGCAGAGAGGGAGGGGGAGCGCCCGCACGGCCCATGGTCGGCGCAGGGTGAAAACCATACCTACTGGAACAACCATCTGCGTCTCTTTGCCAGTGAGGTGGGGTGCAACTCCCTGCCGGATATAAAGACAGTGCAGCAGTCCATACCGGATGCGGAGGAGTGGCCGGAGGGATTATCCTACCGGCACCACTTCATGCCTGCCAAGCCAGAATCTCCGGAGATGCGCTACGGCAAGGCAATCTTTGGCAAAGATTCGCTTGAAGATGAGATATTCTATTCCCAGCTTGTACAGGCAGATACCCTAAGGTACATAATGGGGCACTACAAATCTAACAGTTGGAAGAGCAGCGGAGTCCTCTTCTGGCAGTATAATACTTCATGGCCGGAGGGCGGCTGGTGCATTGTAGATTACTACGGCAGGCCCAAACTGGCATGCAGCTTTCTTAAGGAAGCCTGCCAGCCCCTTTCCATACATGTAAAAGATAAGGATTGGGAGCTTAAAGGGCGCAAAGTCTTTGATGCAGAGATATTTCTAATCAACCACTCTGCAAGTGCCGTGCCTGCATCTGAACTTAGTATCAGGCTGTATACGGAATCCGGCGCGGAGCGCACCGTCACCCTTTCCTGCAACGCTGTTGAGGCCGACGGCATCTCCAAACCACTGGCGCTTGCAGAGAGCCTGTCCTCACTTCCGGGGGATGTAATCTCCCTTGACGTATCATGGATTCAGAATGGAAAAATCCTTGCCGCCACGCACAGGTGGTATGCATCAAATACCTGGAAGGGCCTGACCTCGCGCGCAGAAGAGTTCCTGAGGGGAGATGTGCAGAAGTTTTACGGCTAATGCTCTGTAAACTTGGATTTGCAAGTTCAAACAGGGCTTCGGCAGCGACGTGCCAAGGCACTCTGCGACCGAAGTATCAACAACCATGATTAAATGAGCCAAGTAGTACTCTACTAAAAGTTTTAATGGTTAACAATGCTTCGGCAGCGGCGTGCTTCGCACTCTGCGACTGAAGCATCATCCGCCATAATTAGTTTGGTGAGCCACCAGACTAATCCAAGGGGTCTGGGGGATAGGAGCACCAACCCCCGGGGGCGATACTTCGGTCGCAGAGCCGGAGGCGCCGCTGCCGAAGCCCTTGTAGATAATTAAGCACCCTGCCATGGCTTGCCCCGGCTTCGCCCGCTGCAGAATGGCTGTATAGGAGCGCATCATCAGCATACTCTGGAGATTAAACCTTCGCAGGCAGGCAGACACCAATATTCGGCCAACGTCCGGCTGATTTAACCCACCTCAAAGGCCATCACGTGAGCTTTGGGCGCTCCCCAGGTGCCTTCCACTACAAGGCGCACGGAATCCGCCGGGCAGGAGAGGGGTATCTTTACAAGGCGCTGGTAGTTGTTCTCTTCCCTGAGAACAGTTTTCCATTTGCCTCCGTCCTGCACTTCAATCCTGAAAGCTTTTACAAGAGATGGCGGAACCCTTGCGGGAAGGTGCGGGGGCAGGGAATTGTCCAGCGGGTAGAAGGCAACCATGCGTATGCCGTTTCCAACTAGGTTACTGTCAAAGATTATCCTTGCTTCCTTTACCTCCGACTTTTGGGGCAGGGTTATCTGCGCCCATCCGCCGGGCTTGCAGAACCAACCGTTGTCAGCATCTCCCACCGGTCGATCCACCCCGTTTAGCAGGGCAGACGGGTCGCCCTCGCTGGATGAGAGCTTTGCGCCCCGGCAGAACCTGCTTATACTGCGAACCTTCCCCGGCAGGTAACAATCATCATCCATAAGAATCTGCTGCAACTCCTCCGGGCATACGTCTCTTGGGGAGATGGAATCCCTTGCTGCAATGGATGCCGCCGTGCCTGTCGCCTGGCCAAGAAGGGCGCAGGTAGCCATTACCCGGGTGGAACTTAGGGCCACGTGGCTTGCGCTTATGTTCCGGCCTGCAAAGAAGAGGTTCTCTATATTCTTTGAATAAAGGCACCGGTAGGGAATCTGGTACAGGTTGGGCATATACTCAACCGCGTTTGCACTCCCTTTATGGTAAAAACCTGCCGGATGGTGGTCATCTATGGGCCATGCTCCATATGCCACTGTATCTTTAAACTCTCGGCCTTCAAGAATGTCCTGTTGTTTTAAAATATAATCTCCTATAAGGCGGCGGCTCTCCCGTTTGCCGGGGAGAAACCCCACCCAATCCAACACCCAGTTCTCTGCGCCGGAATCTGAACGGTTCTTTATATAATCCGCCACCCCAAAGACAATCTTAAGCAACTCATCCCGCATCTCTTCCGTATCATGAATAGAGTGCTTGTCTCCGCCTACCTCTATCCACCAGAAGTTCTCCAGGCGGACGTTATGGTAGAGCCGGTTGTTCATGTCCTCCGGCGAGTTGTATATATAGGCCCATGACGGCGGAATAAACTTTTGCGGACGGTCTGTCTCTCTGAACTGCATAAGGCAGCTCATCCCCATTGTTTTGCAATCCGCCTCTTTGGGGGCAAAGCTTTCATCAAACTCCGCCTGCGCCTCGCGCCCCATCCTGAACTCCGCGCCGGAGAGCGGTGCAAGTATTCCGTCCCCGGTGCAATCTGCAAAGTAGGGGGCGCTTACGGTATGCCATGTCTCCGTGGTGGTCTGCCACCCGGTTACGGATTTAATGCGGGCGCCGTCCATCTCCAGTGAATTGACGGAACAGTTTAAAATAAGCAGGATATTTGGTTCAAATCTAACCTTCTCATAGAGGATGCTATCCCAGATGGAGTAGTTAAGGTTGGGGTTACGCCAGGCATTCTCCAGGCGTATCTCTTCTATTATGCCGGTCTCGCGGGTATTCTCCCCCGCTGCGCCGCAGGCGTGCATCCTGATTTCGCTTGATGCGTTTCCGCCCAGCACGGGTCTATCGTGCACCAGCGCCACTTTAACTCCATGCCTTGCGGCCGCAATTGCGGCGCACATGCCGGAGAGTCCTCCGCCTACTACGCAAAAATCTACCTCATTCTTTAAGGAACGCATTCTACTTTATCCTCCGCAAAGCCCTTCGGCCCCCAATTGACGTTAATATTATAATTCATAAACAAAGGAGGAAGCAAGATAAGAAGAAGAGGGTTTACGTTCATATAACTGCTAGCTATCATAGCTATTCTGGCGGCAATTCTATCCCCGGTCTTTGCCAAGGCAAGAGAGAAGGCCAGGGCAGGCTACATGCCAGTCTAACCTGAAGCAACCCGTATCCTCTTTACAGCAAAACCCCCGGCCCTGTAGAAACATGTTAAATAAACAAGCTATTGCATTTGTTGAGGCCAGTATATATAATGTAAGGTAGGCGTTAAGCTCTGCTGTTTCGGCGGAGTAATGCCGGTAATACTGGCACTGTGTTTCTTGAGATGGAGCCTTGGTGTGGGCTTCAAGAGCCGGTATGCGGTGCCAATTGTACTCGAGGTGTACTTGTGAACCAGCCTAAGTCGCCCGAACAGACCCGTCAGAGCCCTGATCCGGCGGCAAGCCACGGGGTAAAACCTCTGAATGCTGAAGATTACAGCCTGTATGCCGAGTATGCCACGGATATCCTATCCAGACATACCCTGGACGGCGTCTTTTTGTATATATCCCCCTCCTGCAGAACTCAGTTCCACTGCGAACCGGAAGCACTTATAGGGCATAAGTTTGACGAGTTCATCTACCCGGACGATCTTGAATCGTTCCGCAGGTATATAGAAGAGATACAGCGCAGTTCATCCGAGATGACAATAAGCTTCCGCGGGCTCAGAAAGGATGGCACCATCCTCTGGCTGGAGACCGTAGGCAAAGTCCTCCACCCGGATCAGACTGGCAGGGCATCCGAGATTATAGCCGTCACGCGCAACATTACCGAACGCAGAAAGGTAGATGAAGCAAAGGCGCTCCTTGCCGCCATAGTGGAATCCTCAGATGATTCCATCATAAGCAGCACGCTGGAAGGACACATAATCAGCTGGAATACCGGCGCAGAGCACCTGCTGGGCTACAGCCGCGAAGAAGCTGTAGGCAAACACATCACGCAGCTGGTGCCGTCCAGCCAGATGGATAAGCTGCCGTATATACTGGAACAGCTAAAGGACGGCAAGCACATTGAACGGATGGAAGTTATCTTTCAAAGAAGAGACGGAGTGCGCAAAGCAATCTTGCTTACAGTCTCTCCCATTAAAGATTCCGTCGGGCAGATAATAGGCGCATCTACCATTGCCTACGATATTACGGAGATCAAAAAGGCCGAGGAACGGTTGGAGCGGTATGCGGTAGAACTGGAGCGCGCAAACGAAGAAGTAAAGCAGTTTGCCTACATAGTATCGCATGATCTAAGGGCGCCGCTTATTAACCTGAAGGGTTTTGCCGCCGAGCTTAGATCTGCGCTGGATGTGCTTGACTCAGCCTTCCTTGAAGCAATGCCGCATCTAAGTAAAGACTCGCGCCAATCTGCAGAGATGAGCCTGAAGGAAGACATCCCGGAATCGCTGGACTACATAGACTCCTCTGCCTCCCGCATGGATTACTTTGTAAACGCCGTGCTAAGGCTCTCCAGGCTGGGGCGAAGAGAGATGATCTTTGAACCCCTTAACCTTGAATCCATAGTAAATTCCGTACAAAAGGGCCTGGCGCACCAGATAGAAGAGAAACAAATAAAAATCACCGTAAACCCTCTGCCGGAAGTAATGGGGGATAGAACCTCTATTGAGCAGATTGTAGCTAACATCTTAACCAACGCCGTCCTCTACCTGGACCCGGCCCGCCCGGGCAGGATAGAAATAGGCGGAGAGAAGCTGGACGACGAAACCATTTTCTACATACGTGATAACGGGTGCGGTATTGCAGAAGAAGATATGTCCAAGGTCTTTGCGCCTTTCAGGCGTGCAGGCCGGTATGATGTCAAGGGAGAAGGGCTGGGACTGGCCTACGCCCAGACGCTGGCATACCGCCACGGCGGCTCTATCCGCTGCAAATCAACCAAAAACGAGGGTACCACGTTTACCGTAACCCTCAGCAATCATCCGGAATAGGAGTAAATAATGTCTACTATGCCGCAAACAGAAAATCGAGAGGTTACAATCCTCTTGGCAGAAGATGATCTGGGACATGCTCGGCTAATAGAGAAAAACCTGCGCCGGGCCAATATTGCAAACAATATAGTGCGGGTTACGGACGGGCAGGCAGCAGTTGATTACCTGTTTGCAGAAGAGAACCTTAAGGCACGGGGGCAGTCCATGCCTGTGCTGGTGCTTTTAGACCTTAATATGCCTATACTGGATGGCTACCAGGTGCTTAAAATCATGAAAGCGAACGAACGCACCAAGCGCATCCCCGTAGTAATCCTTACCACCACAGACGACCCGCGCGAAGTTACAAAGTGCTATGAACTAGGCTGCAACATATACATAACCAAGCCGGTAGATTATGATAACTTTACAGAGGCAATTAGAAAACTGGGGCTGTTCCTATCCATAGTAACAGTCCCCTGAGTGAATTTCATGACCAAAAAGCTCTCCGTACTGGTAATGGAAGATGATAAAGGGCTGGCCCGACTCTGCCAGAAAAAGCTGGAGAGAGCCGGTTACAAGGTAGATCTCTACTACGACGGCGAACGCGGGCTTTCTGCCTTTGGCTCCGGCAAGTACGATGTTATTGTACTTGACCACATGATGCCGGGCCATGATGGGCTGGATGTTATACGCCGCCTGGGAAAGGATGGGCCGCTTCCGCCTGTGGTTATGGTTACGGGCTCCGGAAACGAAAGGCTTGCTGTTGAAGCCCTTAGAATGGGCGCCCGGGACTACCTTATTAAAGATGTGGATGGCAGATATCTTGACCTTCTGCCAACGGTTATAGGGCGCGCAATAAGCCAGCAGAGCGCCGAAGAGACAATGCAGCTCTCCGCCAAGGTATTTGATAACGCCATGGAGGGCATATTAATAGCAGACACCTCCCTCAATATAATCTCCGTAAACAAAGCCTTTACAACCATTACAGGATATTCAAGCGAAGAAGTAATAGGAAACAACCCCCGTATGTGGCAGTCCTGGCGGCTTGATTTCCATGCCTATGATGAAATGTGGAATTGCGTCCAGGAGGTGGGAAAATGGGAGGGAGAGATCTCCGTGCTAAGAAAGAGTGGGGAAATCTACCCGGCCTGGCTCACTATAACCGCCGCCAAGGACGATGCAGGGCGGACCACCAATTACATAGGTTTTCTCTCTGATATTACAGAACGCAAACAGGCAGAGACGGATTTGCAGCAGGCAAAAGATGCCGCCGAAGCCGCCTCCCGCGCAAAGAGCGAGTTCCTGGCCAACATGAGCCATGAAATCCGCACCCCCATGAACGGCATAATAGGCATGACGGAACTGGCGTTGGGAACAGAGCTTGACCCCGAGCAGAGGGAATACCTGGTAATGGTTAAAGAATCCGCCGATGCTCTTTTAGCCGTAATAAACGACATTCTGGATTTCTCAAAAATAGAAGCCAGGAAGATGGAACTGGACATAGTTAAGTTCTCTCTCAGAGACAACCTGGATGGCGCGCTCAGAGTTATGGCAATAAGAGCCCATTCCAAAGGGTTGGAACTTGCAAGCCATATAGGGCCGGATATCCCGGATAACCTCTACGGCGACCCAATACGCCTGCGCCAGATAGTAATGAACCTTATAGGCAACGCAATCAAATTTACAGACCACGGCGAGATAATTTTAAGGGCGGAAGAAGAATCATACAGCCCCGGTTGGACTGTGTTGAAGTTCACCGTATCAGACACCGGGATAGGCATCCCGGAAGAGAGCCGGGAACGCATCTTTGAAGTGTTCGCCCAGGCGGACGGTTCTACATCAAGAAGATACGGCGGCACCGGGCTTGGACTTGCCATCTCCGCCCAGCTGGTTGAGATGATGGGCGGAGAGATATGGGTAGAAAGCCAGGTTGGCCGGGGGAGCGCCTTCCACTTCACAGCCCGGTTTGAACTGCGCTCATCTGAAGCCCGGACAGAAAGTTTATGCCTTCCCCTCATAGCTGAGGGAAAGAGAGTACTGGTTGTAGATGACACCGCCGTCAACAGAAGCTTTTTGGAAGAGTTGCTGCAAAGGTGGCGTATGGTTCCAACCGTTGCAGATAGCGGTGCATCCGCGTTGGAGGCCATAAAACATGCCCGGGATTCCGGCAAACCGTTTGATCTGTTGATACTGGATTCGCGGATGCCCGGCATGGATGGATTTGCCGTCTTTGAACAGGTTAGCGACCTTGAATTTGCAGATAAGACTATTATGATGCTCCGGCCCGGCAGCAACGGCGGAGATATAGCCCGCTGCGATGATATGGGCATACCCTTCTATCTTGCCAAACCCATCAGGCAATCAGATCTTCTTGATAGAATAATGACCATGCTCGGCGGCGAAACCTGTAAATCCATTAAAATACCGGCGCCCAAGCCTTCAGACTCTATGCAGGAGCATTCCCTTAACATCCTGCTGGCAGAGGATAACCCTGTCAGCCAGAAGCTTGCGGTGAGAATCCTGGAGAATAGGGGGCACATCGTTACCGTGGCCGGAAACGGCAGAGAGGCCGTCTCCAATGCCACCAAAGGCACATTTGATGTTATCCTCATGGATGTTCAGATGCCGGAGATGGATGGGTTCACCGCAACGGCGGCAATCAGGGAGATGGAAAAGGTAACCGGAAAGCACATTCCCATCATCGCCATGACGGCGCACGCCATGAAGGGGGATATGGAATGGTGCCTTGAGGCCGGGATGGATGATTATATCTCAAAACCCGTCCATGTAGATGAAATATTTGCCGTTATAGCCAGAGCGCTCCCGCATCTTGCCGAAGATGCATAACACCCTCCTGGAGAGCAGTCATCCACTTTTGTGATTCCAAACCACTTCCGGCCGCAAAAGGAGCGATTGCAAAATCGTTTTGGGCCTGCTAAAATAGCTTGGAGATACTAAACAGCAGGCCTTTGGCTATGCAGGTTTGAGAGGTTAATTTTAATGCTTAAGATTGGTATTATTGGTGCCGGCAGCCGAGGTATAGGCTGCTTTGGGAAGCTTGTGACAGGCAGGGACGATGCAGAAGTAACCGCCCTGGCCGATCCCAATTCCGCCCGTATGGAAGCAGCCGCCAGGATGCTTGGGCGAAAGATGAATTTCTACACATCCGTTGAAGAAATGTTAAAGAATGAGCATTTGGACGGAGTGGTAATCACCAGCCCGGACTATACTCACCAGGAGAACGCTCTTCTTGCCATTAAATACGGGGTTCATGTACTGGTAGACAAACCTCTGGCTACCACGGCCGCCGGATGCGAACGCATAATCAGAGCCGCACGCAAAAAGAACCTTGAGGTTTCCGTAGGTTTTAACCTACGGCACGCGCCTGTGCTCATGAAAATTAAGGATTTGATAGATTCCGGCGCTATAGGCAACCTGATGCTTATAGAGAACCGGGAGTTCTATGACGGCGGACGCACCTATATGTCCAGATGGAACCGCAAGTATGAATGGTCCGGCGGCCTCTGGGTGCATAAGGGATCTCATGATTTTGACATCTTCAACTGGTGGAACTCATCCGGCACACCTGTACGGGTAAGCGCCTTTGCAGGCGTAAATGCTCTGCGGCCGGAAGGGATACCGTTTGATATTGATAAGGATAAACCCGTCGGACCCATCTGCAGCCAATGCGCCTACAAAAAGGCGTGCCCGGATGCTGTTCCGGAAGCTGCGCGCGGAAGCCTTTTTGGCGCCGAAGCGGTAGAAGTTGACGGCTATGTTAGAGACAAGTGCCTCTTCCTTTCAGATAAAGACACGCATGACAACGGCGTGGCAATTGTTGAGTACGATAATAACGTCCGGGCCAGCCATATAGAGTGCTTTATCTGCAACTTCACGGATAGGCGGTATACAATAATAGGGGATAGAGGCATTATCACCGCCAGCCTTGAAACCCCCAAATCCGTCACCTTAAGCCCAAGGTGGGGGGATGAAGACCATATCATCCATGTGCCCCCCGCGCCGGAAGGCGGGCACGGCGGCGCAGACCCTGGGCTTGTCGCCCGGTTTATTGAATGCCTTAAAACCGGCAATCTCAGCTCATCCACCGGCCGTGACGGAATACGGTCCGTGGCGGTAGGCGAGGCTGCAGAAAAATCATGGCGCGAACACCGCATGGTAGAAATCAGCGAGCTGGCGGATTTAAATGATCCCGTCCTTCAATCTATCTAGCATCCTTACAACACCCGGCCGCCCGCTCATGTAACGGCAGCCGGGTGTTGTAAGATTCATAAGGCGGTTTTTCTTCCACTTCATGTATGTGCAGGCTTATTGTTCCCTGGCTGCCTGTTGCAAGGTAAACATGATTTGCAAGAGAGATCATCAACCAGAAGTCAGCGCCAACCTGATATCCTGCCGCACGGGGGCATATCGTGCGCATTCGTAATATGCTGGTGCATTATCCTCTTCCCTGCAATACGCACAATCTCTTCTATAGGTTGTATATCCAGTCTTACCGGTATAAGGCGGAAACTATTTTCCGCGTGTGTAAAAGTCTTATGCATTTTTACCTTCAGCAATCGTATATGAAGATTTAGCTAGAAGTAGGTAACTGCTATATGCACTATACCCATGCAAAACATTACTGCAATCCGGCATCCTAGGGAAGGATAACGGGTGCCCGCGGTGAATAATGAATATAGGCTGATTATGCCTATGCCCTCCGCTTTCCAGCAGACCTTGGCCAAGACTATGTTGAAAGAGACAATACAGGGTTGGAACCCATGAAGAGGAATATTATGGATAGGGTAGACCAAGCAGCACAGAGGAGGATTTGAAGTGCTACTAGAAGATACATGCCAGATTGATGTAAAATCTACAATAGACGGCTCTGTAGAGAAGAGCCTGCTTTATATGCCGGATAATGCAAAGAATATCCCTTTGGTAGTGGTTCTGCATACATGGAGCGCAGACCGGTTTACCCAGCTAAGACCTATCCCGGAATCCGTAAAATCGCTGGGATGGGCGCTGCTTCTGCCGGAGTTCAGAGGTCCCAACCTTACCGCAAACCCGCGTGCGGGTGAGGCCTGCGCCTCTTCCCTTGCAAAGCAGGATATAATAGACGCCGTAGAATATGTATGCAATAATTATTCCGTAGACCGCTCCCAGATATTCCTGCTGGGCGGTTCCGGCGGCGGGCACATGTCCCTTATGATGGCGGCGTATGCCCCCAGGCTTTGGCGTGCGGTGAGTTCGTGGTGTCCCATTACAGACCTTGCTGCATGGCATGGGCAGAACCCTAACTATTCAGAACATATAGCCGCCTGCTGCGGCGGAGTTCCCGGCGCAGGGGAGGAAGTAGATAAGGAGTACACAGGCCGGTCCCCGCTTACCCACGTAAACAAAATAGCGGAAGCAACCGTCTTTGTGCACCACGGACGATTTGACCCAAGCGTCCCCTACACGCATACCTGGCGCCTGGCCCAGATGATAGAGGCGCTGGGCAGCAAATCATTCTTCTTTGAAATCTTCAACGGCGGGCATGATATGTACTATGAGGAAGGTTTTAAATGGTTCCAGCGGTTTGTAGATAGCGACAAGGCAGATTCCCAGCTTACGGGATAGTGGCACATAGGCCCACAAGTGCGCAACGGAGCAAACACTTGGGGAAGATGCTTCGGCCGCAGAGCGTAGCGCCGCTGCCGGAGCTTTAGGGCGGGCACAGAGCCCCGTTCCTGCGGAATAGCGAATATTTTTGAGGAGATGCCGGAGTCTGTTTAACCGGCAAATTCTTTTGCCCGGCAACCATTGCCGGAACTTTTAAATGCGGAGAGAGGATTTTATGAACAACGAGGTTCGTTTGGGCGTCATAGGGCTTGGAGGGATGGGTACCCACCACGCCAACTATGTTAAGAATGGAAAAGTCAGCCGATGTACGCTTGCCGCAGTAAGCGATCTGGATGAAAAACGTCTGGAGCAGTTTAAAGATATCGCCCGGTTCACGGACAGCCGCGAACTCATACGATCCGGCAAGGTGGATGCCGTTCTTATTGCCACACCGCACTACTTCCATACCACCATCGGCATAGATGCCTTTAAAAACGGGCTGCACGCCATGATAGAAAAGCCCATATCCGTCCACAAGGCGGATTGCGAGCGGCTTTTAGCGGCGCATGCCAAGACGGATAAGGTATTTGGCGTAATGTTCAACCTGCGCACAATCTCTGTATACAAGAAGATAAAAGATCTGGTAAGCCGCGGTGAAATTGGAGAGATAAGCAGGGTTACATGGATAGTTACAAATTGGTTTCGCACTGAATCATACTACAAAAGCGGCGGATGGCGCGCCACCTGGAAGGGAGAGGGCGGCGGTGTTCTAATGAACCAGTGCCCCCATCAGCTGGATATCCTTCAGTGGGTATGCGGCATGCCGGTAAGCCTGCGTGCATTCTGCAAATTTGGCGCAAAACATGACATTGAGGTAGAGGATGAGGTTACGGCCTACATGGAGTTTGCAAACGGCGCCACCGGAACATTTATTACAAGCACCGGAGAGGCCCCCGGCACCAACCGCCTGGAGATAGCCGGCGAGAGGGGAAAGCTTGTTCTGGAAGATAATAAGATTACATTCACCAGAAATGAAGTTGAAATGACCAAATTCAGCCGGACTGCAGAAGGCATGAGCACTCCCCCTGTGTGGAATGTGCAGATTCCGGTGGAATACTCCGGCGGAGAGCACTACCTTCTTACTCAGAACTTTGTGGATGCCGTATTGGATGGAACCCCGGTTATTGCAGGTGGCAGTGAAGGCATGAACTCTGTTGAACTGGCAAACGCCATGGTTTACTCAACCCTTATAAATGATACGGTAGAGCTGCCTATAGATGGAGCAAAGTACGAAGAAGCCCTGAACAACCTTATAGCAAATTCTAAATTCCGCAAGTAATGCAGATGTTTAAATAAAAGATTAAACTTTGCAAATAACACAATCTATCAGCAACATGCTGGTCAATTAAGGAGAGTGCAAGATGATTAAGGCAGGAATATGCGGCTTTGGCGGGCTGGGGCACGTTCACGCCAACTCGCTCTGGCAGCTTGAGGGCGTAAAAGTGGCGGCGGTGTGCGATATAAATCCAGAGCAGCTAGCCCGCAAGGAAGTGGCTTTTAATATAGAACAGAATGCAAACCAGTTTGATATTTCCGGCAGCCGCACCTACACGGATTTCAAGGAGATGCTGGCCAAAGAAGACCTGGACATGCTGGTTATAGCCCTGCCGTCTGATCTGCACTCCCCATACTCCGTTATGGCAATGGAGAGCGGCTGCCACGTCTTCTCAGAGAAACCCATGTCCCTTGATATAGAGAGCTGCAATAAGATGATAGCGGCAAGGGATGCAACCGGCCGTGAGCTTATGATAGGTCAGTGTATCCGCTTTTGGCCGGAGTATGAGTTCCTCTTTGATGCCATAAAGAGCGGCCGTTATGGAAAGCTCCGCTCGCTTATAATGGAGAGGCTTGGGTACCATTCTCTGAAAGACCCAAATAACTGGTTCAATCAGCCGGAACGCGCCGGCGGCGCACTTTTAGATCTTCATGTGCATGATGTAGACTGGGTACAGTCCACGCTCGGCACTCCCAAGCGGATAAACGCATCCGGCGTTATGAGAGAGAACGGCGGGCTGGACGATTCCACCTCTATATGGAACTACGACGGTATGTACGCCACCATAAGGGCAAGTTGGATGTATACAAACCCGTTCCTCATGGCATTCAAGGCCGTTTTTGATGATGCCACGGTTGAGTATTCATCCAGATCAACTCCCACCCTTACAGTAACCAGCGCAGAGAGCCTTAAAAGGGATGAGGTTGAGGTAGCAAAGGAATCTGCATACGTAAGAGAGATGCGCTACTTCCTGGAGTGCATAAGGGGCGAACGCAAGAACACCAGATGCACGGCAGAGAGCAGCCGGGAGAGCATACGCCTTGCCCTTTTAGAGAAGGAAGCTATTCTGGCCGGTATTTAATCTGCCATACTAACAGTGCTATAACCTTAGAATGATAGCGCCACTGCATTGGTGCAGGGCTCTATCTGTGTCCAAAGAAGAGTGCCGCTGTTGACATCAAAAAAATCTATCCGTCCGTCGACGTATGATGCTGCAACATATAAGCCGTCAGCGGACAGGTCAACGCTGTTCCTGTTGATGCCGGTAATGGTTATGGAAGGGCCTATATCCCGTATGAAGGTTTGGGTTTGGTAATCAAATAATCTTAGAGCGTCAGTTTGGGTAGAAGCCACCAACAGGGATCTGCCGTCAGGTAGAAAGCGAATGCAGATATAACTGGGTACACCAAGAGGTTTAACAATCTTTTTTGTAATTTTCCCTGTAAGCATGTCTCTAAATTGTATGCAGCTGTCGTCTATAGTTCCTGTCACAACACTCTTCTCATCCGGTGAAAATGTAATAATATCGCATTTAACATCATTAAATTGATCACCAACAACATGTTTATATTCAGAACCGTCGCTATTCCATACAGTATAGCAATGCTCTATGCTCGTGCTTACAGTGGCTATATACTTGCCGGTTGGAGAAACATCTATGCCTATTGGCAAATATTCCATGCTAATTAAGGTTATATTCCCTGTTGCACTGGATACATCTATCTTGTAAGACGGGCTCTGCTGGTTTCTGTAGCATACAATATAACTCCCATCCGGAGAGTATTTTACGCCCTTCACATTGGAGTTAGTGATACCCGGCACTATACATTCACATACCTTTTCGCCATCTGCTATCCTCCAGACATTAAGATATCTAGTTCCTCCAACAGCCAGAAACTTTCTATCAGGGGAAAAATCCATAGAGAATATCGGCTCTCCATTAGGTATGGTTTTTATTATTGTACCGTCAGATTTATTCCTTAGGGTGATAGTATTATATTTTCCGCCTGTAGCAACAATATCTATTGGTTTCTCGGGGCTTATGCGATTGCTCCATCTACCACACCCGGCAAGCAATACAGTTAGCAGGCATGATACAGCCAGCGCTACTGAAATAAATAGAACTCTTTCAGATTTAAGCATTTTACCACCTTAAATTTAACATAGGGAGAAAAGGGATTTACCCTGCGTTTGAGCAGTATGCGGTATATCCATTGGATGCCGTATTAGCTTAGCTGTATACATGGGGTTATGTCAATCAAAAATGAATTGACTGTATAAGAAGGCCGCCCAGCTTAAAGTATGACTGAGCAATCTTAAGAAAAGTTCCAAAAAAGTTTTTTCCAAAGGTGCTTGCTATTATCCGCTTGTATGCCTATAATGAGCGGTGTTTTATAATCCTGAATACACCAAGGAGGGCGGAAAGGTGAGCAGATTAAAAGTGGGGGCCTTTGTGGCTTCTTTCAGGCTGCCGTTTGAAGAGGCCGTTACAAAGGCACAGGAGCTGGGCCTGGACGGGCTGCAGCTTGCAAGCATTAAGGATGAGATTAACGTTGAAGAGATAGATGAGAAGAAGGCCGGGTACATTAACAAGGTAGTAAGCGATCACGGGCTTGTAATCAGCGCAATCTGCGGAGATATAGGCGGATTCTCTACGGATGATAAAAACCTTGCTGCAGACAGGGTAGAGCGCACAAAGCGGATTATGGAGGGCGCTGCACGCCTTGGTGTGGGAATAATTCAGTCTCACATAGGGATTGCCGGAGAGGATCCAAACGATGCGCGCTATGCCGTTATGGTTAAATCCCTTGAGGATATAGGGCGGTTTGCAGAGAGCGTGGGCGTGGTATTTGCATCAGAGACCGGTCTTGAATCCCCGGCCGCACTTCGCTGTTTCCTGGATAACCTGGCTGTTCCGGCAATAAAAGTGAATTACGATCCGGCAAACCTGGTTATGAATGATTTTGACCAGATAGGCGGAGTGGCTGTGCTTAAGGACTACATAGTGCATTCCCATGCCAAGGACGGCCTGCGCGGCAGCGGAAAAGACGGCAACTACAAAGAGGTGCCGGTAGGGAAGGGAGACGTAGACTTCCCACGCTATGTTTCTGCCATGGACAGCATAGGCTTCGGTGGATTTTACACCATTGAACGCGAATGCGGGGATAACTTTGTGAGCGATATAAGGGATGCAAAGGAGTATCTCTCGCGGTTCTAATACCAGGCCTAAGGGGTTGTGAAGGTTAACAAAGCTTTGGCAGCGGCACGCCCTGCACTCTGCTGCCGGAGCATCTCCCCGCGGGATATTTGCTATTCCGCAGGGGCGAGTCTCTATGCCTGTCCGGAAGCCTTGCATATATAGAAAAAGAGCCCTCCAACTTGCGGAGGGCTCTTTTATTTACGCATAGGGAGGCCTTTATAAGCGTTCCCAAACGGGTTTAATACGCTCTTTGCCTGCGCTGCCTAGTATAACAGGTGTTATGCCGGAGATTTCGCAAAGGTAAGACAGGGCGCCTACCCGGTCTCCCAGAACCCCCTGGGCATGATTTGCCGGGAATGTAGAGATGAACTCATCAAAGGAGCAATCAAGTTTTGCATGAACGTGCGGCCAGGTTGGGTCTGTCTGTGCGTTCAGCGCCTTTCTCTGCTCTGCAGGGAGTTCCAGGCTTTGGCCCTTGACTATAACCATGTACGGTTTCTCATCCCAAAGGCCTAGGCGGGCAAAAGTCATCTTGCCGGGGGCGGCGTCAAACTCTACGGAGGCGCCTCCCGCTTTAAAGTAGAACTCCAGGGCCGGGTGGAAGGTTATTTTCTTAAAGTTATCCTCCGGGTTAAAGCTTTGAGATGCATACCAGCTTGAGTGGTTGCCGGAGTTGCACCAATCCCATATATCCAGTTCCGGGTGGTAGAGGCGCACATCCATGAACAGAGTGGGCAGCCCGCCCGTCACATATTTGAGGAGCTGCATGGTGACTGCCGCCATGGCATCCGCCTCTGTGGCGCAGACGGTGGGCTCTTTTGGCCCCCGCCAGTCATAAGGATCATTCATAAGCATCTCGGGCACATCGCCAAGCGTCACGTGCTCCGTAAGCTCCCTCTGCCCCTTAAGACCACAGAAGTCGAACCCTTCTTCTTTGTTAATCATCTCCATGGCAAGATAGATGCGTATCTGCATCTTAAGCGTCTCCGGGGTGAGCATCTTGCCGTCAAAGAGCAATCTATCGCCAAGGAGTTGCTCAAACCACTTGAACCCCGCCTCCACTTCTGCATCCGGCACCTTCTCCGCATACTTTACAAGCAGAAACTGGTCTATCTGGTATGTTGTGCAGCCAAGCGCCTTCTGGATAGCTGTTAGGTTGAAGTAACCCGTCTCCATGCCCATGGAGTGGCCGCCGTATAGCCCGTAGACTTCGTTTTTAATAGTGGTAAGCGCCTCTGATGCCCTGATCCAGTCTAACACATCTGCCTGAGTATCCGGTGAATCTATTCCGCCTACTATGCGGTGCGTGCGTCGCCCGGCCTGCCGGAGCGCGCCGTCGCTTGCCAGAAGCCCCACGTTTCCGGGATACTGGCCGTTGTTGTTAGAGAGGCTTAATATGGGGATATCCCTGCCGAAGCAGTTGATAAACGGCCATGCCAGAAACGGAAAGTTCCAGACGTTGTAGCACATTATTATCTGTTTGCAGCCCTTGCGGACAAGCTCTTCGCCTACTTCTTGTGCTACGCGAACACTTGTAATAATCTTTGATGCAACTACCACTTCCGTGACGCTGCCGTCAACATTTTTAAGGCCGTCTCTAATAACTTTTGCCCAGCGGTTGACTACTTCCATGTTCCTGGTATTGTTCTGCTCCCAAACGTGAGGGCGTTCATCGTTCAGCATTGCAATACCAATGGGTGTGCTTCTCATCCTTATACCTCCATATGGTATAGATAGTTATCTCTAATTTTAACAGAAGGTAACAGGTATATCAATATCAAGTGGATTGAAGGGTGGAATTTCCCAAAGTGGGTAGCGCACGGCTCAGGCTGCACGTGCTGCACGCTCAATCTAATCATATTCGCCGCTCAGCAGTGCACATCTTACTGCCAGTACTACGTCTGCGCTGCTCTTTGTCCATCGCATGCCGGACTGCTTTAGTCTTTGCCCTACAATTATCTTGCAGGCTGATTCTACCTGTCCGCTTCCTATCATCATTCCTTGTGCCCTGTACTTTGGGTAGTTCATGTATCGCCTGTATTTTCTGAAGCCTGTCTCTTGTCTGTGGGCTTG
>CALNCU010000066.1 GCA_937875395.1 uncultured Armatimonadota bacterium
TCTGCCCGGGCATTTGCGGCGGGGCCTCTCTGCGGAACAGTTTGAACAAGTACCCTACGGCCGTGGAGAAGCCTATGAGCGCTGCTCCAAGGAAGATGCAGGTGAGGTTGTAGCGCATCTTCTTTACGGGTTCCGGTATGGTGCCAAACATGCGTTTCAGGGTCTCTGTCTGCGCCTGGTTCAGTATCTGCTGCAGGCGTGTCCTCATGGCCTTTTCATCTCCCCTATCCAGGGCGGCTATTACTTTGCTATCGTTTATGGCCTGCTCTATGGGGCGGGAGAGTTCCTGGTATACCAGGGCGCAGTTTCTGCCGTAGGGCTCCGGTTTGCCGTTTACCAGTACGTCTTTGTATACCTTTACCCATTCCTTATCTACCTGTTTAAGGTAGTCCGTGTAGCCGAACCTCTCAAGAAGGTTGGGGTTTACAAACCGGCCGTACCCGCGCTGTATGTAGAGTTTGGTACGAATCTTGTTTGCTTCATCGCTATCTATAAATGCCATATAGTCAAACGCAGCCTGCGCAAGCTCCGGGTCTTTGGTGCCGGCAAAGAGACCGAGCATCTGAGAGTTGATCTCTGAGGCGCTCTTGCCGCCGTTGTCTGCACGGGGCACGGGGGCGTAGGCTATCATTTCCGGGGCGTAGATGTTCAGCCTCTCGCCCAGATAGTTGAAGTACATGGCATAGGTTGCCGTGGTATCTGTAATTGGGGTGTTGATGTTGCGCTCTGCAACTCCCCGGTACCATCTGCCATCCTTGCCTTTTATTTTCATCTTGTTTAAGCGAACATAAAAAGCAAGAGCGTTCACCATGTCCGGCGTATTGAATGCCGGATGCCAGTTGCCCGCACTGTCCTTGGTCAAGAAATCGGCGCCGCCGGACCAAACCAGGTTTGCAAAATCCCATGCGCTGGAATCACCCTTGGTGAAGGCAATGCCGTACCGTCCGTTGGCAGGATCTGCAAGTTTGAGGCAGTACTCTTCCATCTCGCTCCAGGTTCTGGGTGGGCGATCCGGGTCCAGCCCGGCCTGCTCAAACTTATCCCGGCGATAGATAAGCGCACGAATACACTTCTGTGTGGGCAGTACATAGTAATGCTTCTTGCCGTCCGGGCCTTCCCGGTAGCAGACGTCACGCATAGATGGTGGAATGCGGCGGTCTATCTCTTCCTTGGTCCACCCAGCTCGCTTTATATACTCATCCAGGGGTTTAAGGAAGCCGTTCTGGATGTAGGTATCCGAGAGGCGGAAGTTTACATAAAGTACCTGGGGAGAGATATCTCCGGCTATCTGCATGAGGGGTACCATATCCATGCTCTTTGAGCCTTCCATTGCAAGGCCTGTACCCTTTTTAAGCTGAATATTTGGGTATAACTCTAAAAACCTTCTGATAACGGCGGACTCTGCCTTTGGCATTACTTCCTGGGAAGAAAAGTCGGGGAGATTGTTAACCTTGAGGACTATGGGCTTACAATCCGACCGCGCCGGAAGCAACAGACAGAGCGCAACAGTTATAAAGAAAAGATACTTTGTTCCAAGTTTTGGCAATACTTTTAATACATGGCTGTACCAGTTTATTGACATTCGTTCCCCCAGTAATCTACCTTTCCTAAGAATATACAACATTCAACAATATCTGTTCTTAAGAAAGCTCTTCTATAGCATAGTTTAAAGTACCGTGCATTGGGCAATACGCTGGCATGGCCGTTGAAAGGCACGGAAGACAGACGTAGATGGTAAGTAGAATGCTTTCTTGCTGCTCATTATTATACTCGTCTGTTAAAAATTTCGCAATATGGCTTTGGGGTTTTTTCAAAGTATTCGATATTATATTTATAGAAAAGAGGAGGCTGCCCATAAAATGACGGCCTCCTCCCGGATATTTCTATCTATTTATAGCCGGTTTAGCTTAGGTGCTTGAACTGGGGCAGCCAGTCTTTGTTTGCCTTAAACATTTCATTCACCATCTGCTTTGTCTCTGCCATGGAGAGCACGGCGGAGGTGAGCGGGTCAAAGAGCACAGCATGAAGTATCTTTTCCGGATCGCCTTCAATGGCGCCTTCTACGGCAAGCTCTTCGCACCGGGCGCTTATGTTGTTCAGTATGGCAAGCTGCGCCGGGAGCGGGCCTACGTGGATGGGCTCCATCCCAAACTTGGAGGTTAATACGGGCACTTCTACGCAGCATCCTTCCGGCAGGTTGTCTATAAGCCCAAAGTTGCGCACATTGCCGTTGAACTTGAACATGGTGCCGTCGCCAAATACGGAGTTGAAAATGCTTGCGGCATATTCATGCCCGCGCTCAAGTTCTACCGGTTTCTCAAGCTGCTCTATTATGCTGTCACGCCAGGTGGCCTCTCTCTCAAGATAGTAGTTTAGAATGTAGGCGTGTTCGCCCGGGTTCCATCCGGTACTTAGGGTGCAATACTTCTTTATAAGGTCGGGACGCTTCCTGAACCATGCCACGTATTCGCTGTTGTGGCCGGTTGATTCTGTTACATAGTAGCCCAGGTGGATAAACATCTCGTTTCTTACGTGTTCTTCATTGTAAACTTCCTGATTCTTCATGGCCTCGCGGATAAGCGGGTAGGCATCCTTGCCGTTCCATTTGTATTCCAGGTACCAGGCCTGATGGTTGATGCCTGCGCATTTGTATTCTATCTCATTGTCCGGGGCGCCTATCCAGCGTGCAAGCATCATGGCCGTCCCCTGCACGCTGTGGCAGAGTCCGGTCACGTTTACGTTTGGAAACTCCCCTTTCATGGCCCGGCAGAGCATGGCCATGGGGTTGGTGTAGTTAAGCACTATGGCGCCGGGGCACAGGCGGTCTATATCCCGGCAGATATCAAGCATAACGGGAATGGTGCGCAGGGCGCGGAAGATGCCGGATGGGCCGCGGGTATCCCCTACGTTTATGTCTACGCCGTACTTCATGGGGATTTCAATATCTGTCCTGAACACCTGGGGGCCGCCCTGGAGTATGGTTATAAGCACTCCGTCGGCATCCTTTAAGGCCTCTGCACGGTCTGTGGTTACTTCAACCTTTGCAGGGTACTTGCCTGCCGCAATTATTCTATCTACTTCCCGTTTTATAAAATCAAGACGCTCAGGGTCTATATCCATAAGACAGAGCGTGCTGTCTGCAAGTGCCGGGAATGTGAGTATATCCCGCACAAGCCCTCTGGTGAAGCCGAAGCTGCCAGCGCCGATGAATGTTATCTTCTTAGGCATTGTCTAGAGTCCCCCGAATAGTTAATTTACCGGCGGATAGAATTCCGACCGGCCTGCACATGAAGATTATCCGCAGTTTACGACGTTTAGACAAGACATATAGTGCTCATTCTTTGATGTTTTCTACATATCCTGTCCTAAATTTTGCCTTTTGCTGGTGGGGATAGGAGCGTTATGGTGCTATCTGCTGCGGAAGGCAGATCTGTAACTTCTGGGCGAATCACCCATTACCTGCCGGAACACGCGCCCAAAATGCGTGACATTGCTAAAGCCGGCAGCAGCAGAGATATCCGTTATGCTCATTGCGGAGCGTTCCAGCATCTTTGCAGCTTCTTTTACCCGCACTCTGTTCAGGTAGTTTATAATGCTGAATCCAGTGTACTTTTTGAATATCTTCATCAGATAGAACGGGCTTATAAAAAAGGTATCGGAAAGTTTGCCAACAGAGATATCATCAGCGTAGTTTGTGCAGATGTAATCGGCCACCTGCATGACAATGGTGTGTGTTGCGCCTCCGCTGATTTCGGAGTTTTCTGAATGGCGGGCAAGGGTAACCAGCAGTTGAATAAGGAGCGATCTTATTACCGCATCGGCGCCGGTTTCATCCTTCTGCCCTTCGCCAAGCATTTTCATGAGGAAGCTTTCCACGCCTGCAGACGTCCCCGGCTCCAGGTGGATAACACTGCCTCCGTCCCCAAAAACGCCAAGCGGATTAAACGGATGCTCCGGCGGAAGCATATTGTAAATCTCACTTCCACGGAACTCAAGGACTATGCCTTCCGAGAGGTCCAGGGATGAAAATATTGCAGAGTGAATTTCATGCCTGTCCAGGAGGATTATATCGCCGGCGGTTACGTGGTAGATGTTATTTTTTATAAAGTAGCCCAACTCTCCATCTACAACAAAGTATATCTCATGCCAGCTGTGATGGTGGCTGTGGCGCATGGTGTTGCCGCTGTCTGCCTTAAGGTGGGTTAGATTAAACCAGCTGCCCCTGGCCGTGGTTGAAAATTTTGATTTCAATTGCAGATACACCCCTGCGCAGTGCGGCTTCTTTGTACTATCCAATCCTAACAAACGAAAAAGCAGCTGTCAATACCGGATGGCACTCCCCGGCGCCGCCCATTCTCTGAGGCGCACCCCTGCAGAACATTTGATATTTGAAGATTTTGAAGAAAATGCTTGCATATATTGAAAACACCAATTATAATGCTTGTCAGGGAATGTATAAAAGCCATTCCCCAGCACATTTGCCTCGTTGTCCAAGAATGGTTTGGCATTGGCCTGGTAGTTATTGCCTCCGCATAGAACCCCAGCCCACACTCACTCCAAATCTACTAAACAATCGGAGCAAAGTATCTCAGGAGAAGAATAAACGATGAGCTTCGAAGACAAAACGCTAAACTGCCGCGAGTGCGGCAGGGACTTCACCTTTACAGCTGGTGAGCAGGAGTTCCATGCGGAAAAGGGTTTCACTAACACACCTGCACGTTGCCCGGATTGCCGTGCAAAAAGAAAGGCCTCAGGTTTCGGCGGAGGAAGCCGTGGTTTCGGCGGCCAGAGAGAGATGCACACAGCCATCTGCTCATCTTGCGGCAAAGAAGCCCAGGTACCTTTCGCCCCCCGTGGAGACAAGCCGGTCTACTGTTCTGATTGCTTCCAGAACCAGAAAAGCAGCCGCTGGTAACATGGGATAGAAGTTGTTGTAGAAAAGAGGCTCGTGTTTAAAACACGGGCCTTTTTTTATGCCTTTTTCAGGCGGATGATACCCGGTACTCCTTGCGCTCTTACGCTCTTGAACAATTTATGATAACCTGCTATTCTAAACCATAGTATGGTGCCAGATGCACTCCCCCATGCCGCATGGAAATACTGGAGGAACTATTATGAACAAGACTCTTCTGAGCGCCGCTATCTGCACGGCTCTTCTTGCAGGCACATCTGCAGTCTTTGCAAATACGGCTGCTGAAGCGCCTAAGAAACCCTCCGCCCTGCAGATGCAGTTGCAGCCCAGAGAATATATAAAGATGAAAAAAGTAATCTACAGAAGTGAGGACAGGCTTGTGATTATGCATCCGGTCTACAGGCCGGATACAGATACTCTGCGCATCTTCCGCCCGGTTTACAAACCACTTGTAGATAAAATAAAAATAAGGAATCTAATGCAGCGTTAAAAAAAGGGGGCAGAAATCCTGCCCCTTTTTCTATAGTCCGTAAAATATGTGAGGATGGCTACGCCTTGAGGGTGCCGGGGTTCCATACCCCAAAGTGAAGGCCCAGCCGGGTGGATGCAGATGCATTTACATGCTTGGTTATGCGTATAGTCGTCCCATTGTCACCGCCAACCACCTCAATGCCGTCGGTCAGGGAGACGCATTCCTCTAACTGCTTAAAAAGAGAGTTATCCGCCGTCCCGCTGCCCTGGATAAAGGGATTAATCTTTAGCAAAGGATCAGAAACTTCCACTGCCAGGTGTGATTCATAAGGCTTAAAGGCAATGGAGAGCCCCACCCCGTCAGGCGAACAATCGCACAGCGCGCGGCATACGTCCGAAAGGGCGCGAGCGGTTTCATCCACTCCCTTATCAGGCATTCCTATTGCATTGCCAATGCAAGCTATAACCCTTTTAAGGTAAGGAGTATAGGAACAATTATTCTTTATAGTAACTTCGGTGGTCAATCTGTTGTATCCGTCCATTCCACCAGCCTGGCTCTCTACCTGCACTGCCTTATGTGCAAGGATGTTAGATAATTGCTGTTAGAATTGCTTTGTATAATTTGCCGGTACACTGGCAAACCCGGGTAAAGTTAGTTGAATTACGGCTTAATAGAAAGCTTTTTGATTTATCCGAGCCTGCTTGTACTTTCCGGCAGGGGTAAGCACAATGTACCATAGCCTATTCAGCCTGTCAATGACGCGCGCCGGGTCTAAATTATATTTTTTTGCCACAAATATGGCGAACCTCAAGCCTGGTGCTGATGGGCAGAGCATATGGTATGCCACATTCATGAATAAGGATTATGAATGATATGACTGCGCAGACTTTGAATGTTCAAAATGCGTTTATATGAAGCCCGCATTTTCATCAGGCGCCCGGCAAGGGATGAAGACGCCTGCCCCACTATTAAATATGAGGCAGGCTCTTCTATATATCATAGGGATTACGGATTTAGAAACCCTGTCTTCTCCCATGGGAAGGCGGGGTTCCCAAAGTGCCCGTTACGAGACGTCTGGCGGTATATGGGGAGCCTGAGTTTCAGATGATCCATTATTCCCTGCGGCGTAAGATTAAACGATCTTTGAACCAGGCCGGAGAGTTCGGACTCCTTCATGCGGCCTGTGCCAAAGGTCTCTATAAGCACGGAGAC
>CALNCU010000067.1 GCA_937875395.1 uncultured Armatimonadota bacterium
AACGTTTCTTGCTTTAGACATCCGGTGCTAACCTCCTTGTTGCTGGATGAAATGTTAATTCTAAACTAACTATACGCCGGAGAAGGCAGAAAAACCGCCGTCCACCGGTACAACTATTCCGGTAACAAACGCAGATGCGTCCGATACAAGCCAAAGGAGCGTGCCGCAAAGATCGGACGGGTCGCCAAAACGTCCCATGGGAGTATGGCTCATGATGGTGCTCCCTCTTTGAGTCAGCTGGCCGGTCTTTTCATCTGTAAGGAGGAACCGGTTCTGGTCTGTAAGGAAGAAGCCCGGCGCAATGGCGTTCACACGTACGTTCACGGGCGCAAAATGGGTTGAGAGCCACTGGGTGAAGTTGGAGATGCCGGCCTTTGCCGCAGAGTATGCCGGAATCCTGGTGAGCGGCCGGAAGGCGTTCATGGATGAAACGTTTATAATGGTACCGCCGCCCTGCTCTGCAAGCACCCGCCCAAAGACCTGGGTGGGTAGGAGCGTTCCCAGGAAGTTAAGGTTGAATACAAACTGCACGCCGTCAGAATCCAGATCAAAGAAGGTCTTTACGCCTTCCACTGCGTTCTTGCAGTCCTCCGGCGTAAGCTGATCTTTGGATGTTGTGGCTTTGGGGCTGTTGCCGCCCGCGCCGTTTATAAGAATATCTATCTTTCCAAACTTTGCAAGAATAGTATTGCATGCTGCCTCAAGGCTCTCCTTCACGAGCACGTTGCACTCTACGCCTATGGCCTCTCCGCCGGCATCTGCAATCTCTTTTGCAGCTGCTTCTGCAGCATCCTTCCTTAAATCCAGCACGGCTACTTTTGCGCCGTTAAGACCAAGGTCTTTGGCCATAGACTTGCATAGAATGCCGCCGCCGCCGGTTACTACCGCTACTTTTCCCTTAATATCAAAAAGCTCCACTCTACCTACTCCTCTTCTTTAGCCGTACAAGCCGGCTTTTGATACTTGCATGCATAAGGCTTCGGTACTGTAATTCCAAATACTCAGCCGGTCTCTCTGTCGATATGATACTATATCCAAAACGATTTGGCAAGTAAAAATTGTGAAATGGGAGACTTATGGCAGGTACTTGATGCTATTTACATCCATCCAAGTGGAATTTCAGGGCTGCGGAGTGCTTGAACTGCCGGTTGGGATGCCGTGCGTCTCCTTTATGAAGCAGGCCGCGCTGAAGGCAACTATAAGCGCAACCATGCAGAATCCTGTAATTGTAAGATATGCTTCCCGGGGATAGCTCACTACTCCCTGGATTATGGTTGCTCTGCCCGCAAAACTATCCAGGATGTACCCTGCTATGCTGGTATAAACAGCCATCATCAGGTAACAGTTTCCATTAGCCAGGCCTATTGCAGTGCCCATGGCCTCCGGAGGGTTCAGCTCCTTCATAAGCGTATTATTCATCACGGAGGCCAGGGATGTGAACCCAAGCAGGCAGTAACTAGCCAGCACCCAGATATAGTTCAGCCTATGCCATACGGAATACGTAAGAAGGATGCCGCCTATTATCATGCAACCCAAGGCAAACAGAATTACAGGCTTTCTTCTATGCCCCAGCGCGCGTGAGAGCATTCCGCTTAAAAGCGAACATGAAATGGTAACAAGCATCATGATACATGGGAGCAGGGCCGATGTTGCGGATGGCAGATTATACAGATCAT
>CALNCU010000068.1 GCA_937875395.1 uncultured Armatimonadota bacterium
GGAACTGCCTTGCAAACCGCATCCATGATTTCAGAAGATAGCGGGCCCTTTTTGTATATGCGGATGTTCTCCTGCATCTGGACGGGGGTATCCACTCCTACAAGGATGCTTGTGACACAAACACGGAAACACATCATCCGACAAATGTATTCACGGAAAAGCCTCAGAAGATTCGCCCTGCTGGCGGATTTATGGAGATTGGCAAAAACCGCTGATGCAATCCGGTTTCATATTCAAAAAAATGCGGAGTCGAAATCCAGATACGAGCCGCCTGCTCCTACCCAGCCAGTCTTGGTTCAACGTGCTTCTACTATGCAGCCTATTTATAATAATTCAAGCTTACTTCTATCTCTCATAGACCTTATCCTCATGGTACCGAAGGAATCAGCCTTTGATCGCCCCAAGTTGAATACCTTCTACAAAGTATTTCTGCCCAAATATGAATAACAGAATCACAGGAAGCAGCGCCACGAGCGATGCAGCCATCAGGAGCGTCCATTGAGTATTGTATAGGCCCTGGAAGGCCTGGAGACCTATCGGGAGGGTTCGCATCTCTGTGGAATTGGTAACAATTAGAGGCCATGTGAAGCTATTCCATGAACCCATGAATGTAAATATGGTAAGGGTTGCCAGCGCCGGCTTTGAAAGCGGCAGTATTATTTTCCAAAAGATGCCAAAGAGCGAGCAGCCGTCAATCTTTGCCGCCTCCTCAAGCTCTTTGGGAAGCGACATAAAGAACTGCCTGAGCATAAATGTTCCAAAGGCGCTAAATAGACCTGGGAGTATTAATGCTGTATAGGTATCTACAAGGTTGAGTTTCCGAACCAGAATAAATTGTGGTATCATTGTTACGGATCCTGGCACCATCATTGTTGCAAGGTAACCAAAGAAGAGTTTGTCCCGTCCGGGAAAGCTGAGCCGGGCAAAGGCATAGGCTGCCATGGAACTGGTAAAAACCTGCCCGATCGTTACCACTGCGCCCACTAATATGCTGTTCAAATAGAACCTGCCGAATGGTTGGGAGTTCCATGCATCTATATAGTTTCTCCAGACTGCGGGATGCGGCAGCCACTGCGGTGGGATAGAAAAGACTGCCCCAGGTTCTTTGAGAGAGGTGGACAGCATCCAGAGAAGCGGTATAAGCATGGATCCGCCAATCAATACCAGAACTGTATAGGTAGCTGCCTTTGCCGATGTATATGCAACCCTGGAGCGCCGGCCATCCAGCCTCGCGGTGCGTATAGTATCTTCTTCCATTAGCTTCACTTCTTCTATTGCTGCCATTTTCGCCCCTCTCTAATATTGCACTAGCTTGCCACCAAAGCGCCAGTTGACCAGGGTGGCGATAAATACAAGAATGAACAGCACCCATGCAATGGCTGATGCATACCCCATCTTGAACCATTGATATGCATTGCTGTAGATGTAGTAGTCTATGGTTGTGGTGGACCCCGCAGGACCTCCTTGTGTCATTACAAAGGCTTGCGTAAATCCGCCCTGGAATCCCCCGATCACTCCCATGATGGTCATAAAGAAGGTGGTGGGCGTAAGATATGGCATTGTCACCGCCCAGAACTTCTTCCAACTGCCGGCGCCATCAATCTCAGCAGCCTCGTAGAGTTCCTTTGGCACATTCTGCAGGGCTGCCAGGTAAAGGATCATATTCATTCCGCCTATCG
>CALNCU010000069.1 GCA_937875395.1 uncultured Armatimonadota bacterium
CTCTTTGCACTGGAGCGCATTGCAAACTCTGTGCGCCAGCTTGCGGGGGTGAATATTGTCTGCCACCAGGCATCCGCGGGAGCCGGCAGAATCTTTGAACTGATGGATCAGGAGCCGGAGATAAAGGATGCGCCCGGCGCCTCCCCCATGCCTCCCATCCGCGGGAAGATAGAGTTCAGGAATGTCTACTTCTCATACGGGCAAAAGGAGCCCGCGCTCTCCGGCATATCATTTGCGGGGGAACCGGGGGAGAGAATAGCAATCCTGGGGCCCAGCGGGGCGGGAAAATCTACCATTGCAGGGCTGATACCCCGCCTCAGAGAGATATCCGACGGTGAAATTTTAATAGACGGCATAAACATAAGGCAGGCCACGCTCGCTTCTTTGCGTAGCCACATAGCCACGGTGCCTCAGGAAACCGTACTTTTCAGCACAAGCATAAAAGAAAACATAGCCTACGGAAAGCCGGATGCCTCCACTCTTGAAATAACAGAAGCCGCAAAAGCCGCAAATGCAGATGCTTTTATTCGTAAATTACCCCAAGAATATGATACACTAGTAGGAGAGCGTGGAAGCAAGCTCTCGGGTGGTGAGCGGCAAAGGATAGCCATTGCCCGCGCCCTGCTCAAAGATCCAAGGCTTCTAATACTGGATGAAGCCACTTCCTCCCTGGACGTGGCATCAGAGGCGCTTGTGCAAGAGGCGCTGGAACGCCTGATGAAGGGCAGAACCACCCTTGTAATTGCGCACCGCCTGTCAACAGTTAAAGATGCAGACCTTATACTGGTAATAAACCAGGGAAGGATTGCAGAATCCGGGAAGCACCAGGAGCTTATAGATAAAAACGGGCTCTATGCCCGGCTTTGGAAGATAGAGCATAAGGATGGCGCAGAGTGACGTCCGGCCATGCAAAATATAGGAAGGAGAACCTTTGGGAAGAGATAAGGCTTAGACTACTCTCTTTTTTTTGTGCGTGCACACTCAGATTAATAGGCAGCACGGTACGGTTTACCGTCTTTGGGTATGAACGTATAGAGGAATTGGCAAATTCCGGGGGCGGCCTTGTTATAGCATTGTGGCACGGGTCTACATTTTTGCCCATCTACTACTGCCGGGGGAGAGGGCTCTGGGCCATGGCATCGCTCTCAAGAGATGGTGAACTGCAGACAAGAATTCTTAAAAGGTTGGGATATAATATAATCAGAGGCTCAACACGCCGTGGAGGAATAAAGGCGGCGCTCTCTGCATGCAGAAAGGTAGAAGAAGGGTGCTCCCTGGCAGTCACGCCGGATGGGCCGCTCGGCCCCGCCCGCAAAGTACAGCCGGGAGTAGTCTTTATAGCGCAAAGAACGGGCTGTCCGGTAATCCCTCTTGGAGTTGCCGTCCGCCCGGTATTAAGGGCGCCCACATGGGATAAATACCAGCTGCCTTATCCCTTTGCCGGGTGTTCTCTTTACTTTGGGGAGCCTGTTTATCCCTCCGGCAAAGATGCCGGGGCAGCACTACTCATGGTGGAAACGGCGGTTGAAGAGGCCTGCCGCCGTGCAGAGCGCATGCTGGCAGGCACAGAGTAAAATGTTTAGGCGATAATCCTGTTAGAGAAAGGCAGATAGAGGATTTGGCAGGTGCTTTGTATAATTTGTTATTGGTTGCTATCCTGCCGCTTGCTGCTGTTTTTTATCTCTGGCGTATATTTGTTCTGCGCAAGGCAAATAGATCATGGAGGTGCAACCTGGGCTGCCTGCCCCTGCTAAGCCGGCGCCCAAAAGGAGAGCCCCTTATATGGCTGCATGCCGCATCCGTTGGAGAGGTAATAGCATCCGTTCCGGTTCTGGAAGAAGTACGGCAAAGGGTCCCCGGTATAAGGGTGCTTGTAACCACAATCACCCAATCCGGTAACGCCGTAGCAAAAAAGTTTATCCGCCCGGAAGACAGGGCGGGCTACTTGCCCCTGGATTATCCACCGTTTGTTCTAAGAGCCCTGGATAGAGTAAGGCCGGATGTCTTTGTAATGGTGGAATCAGAGATATGGCCCAACTTTCTCTTCTTTGCAAAGAAGAGAAGGGTGCCCACAGTGCTTATAAACGGCAGGGTTTCAGAGCAGTCGCACAGGCGGGCGCTTAAGTTCAGGTGGCTCATGTCCTGGGCCGTATCTGGCATAGACCGCCTCTGCATGCAGACGGATGCGGATGAAAAACGGATAAAGGCTATTGGGGCCAAAAGCGGTCAAGTCTCCGTTTTTGGCTGCACAAAGTTTGATGGAGACGATGAGCGCCTCTCATTAGAAGAGACGGCCCATCTAAAACGTGACCTTGGCATTCCGGAAGGATCGCGCGTTTTTATAGCAGGAAGCACCAACCGTGGTGAAGAGGAGCCGGTGCTCAGCGCCTTTCTTAAACTTAGGCATCAGATACCGGATTTAAGGCTTATCATAGCCCCGCGCAAGATAGAGCGGGCGGATAAGATATGGGCGCTGATTGTTGGCATGGGGCTTACCCCATCCCGGCGCACCTGCAAAAAGGAGGAGTTTGATGTACTCATCATAGATACCCTGGGCGAGCTTGCCAGAATGTATGCAGTTGGGGATATAGCCTTTGTGGGCGGAACCCTTGTAAAAAAGGGCGGCCACAACCTTATTCAACCAATTATTCAGGGCAAACCCGTTTTATTCGGTCCGCATACATTCAAGACTAGCAGCGTGGCTGAACTGCTCCTCTCTGCCGGCGTGGGCTTTAGAGTAAAGACCGCCGAAGCTATGGCAGAGCAGGCATCCCTTCTGCTCTTAAATACAGAAGCGGCAGCCAAAACAGATGCTGCATGCAGCAGGCTCATTTCAGAAAATAAAGGTGCATCCGCCAAATGCGCAGGCGTAATCACCGAAATATTAAAGGCAAAGGAGGAACGCGCAAGTGCCGCCTAATCCAGCAATTATTAAGTTCCTAGAATCTGTAGTATACGGCAACCGCGAAGGCAGGCTTGCACAAATAGTCCGCAGAACTCTCTGGATTCTATCTGGTTTATATAAACTATGCTTATGGGGCTACCGGCTCCCTTTTCGGCTGAAGATGCGCCGCAGGGGCAGGTTGAACACTCCGGTTATAAGCGTAGGAAACCTTACGCTTGGCGGTACAGGTAAGACCACCGCGGTCAGGTATCTATGCAATAGACTGCAATCGCTTGGGTGGAGGCCTTCCGTTCTAAGCTATGGGTACGGAGGCTCCTTAAACGGCAGGTTCGGCATAGTATCCGGCAAAAAAGGGCCGGTGCTTAAGCCTGAAGTTGCCGGAGATGAACCCGTAATGCTTGCTTCGGCCATGCCGGGAGTCCCTGTTATTGTATGCAAAAACAGGAGCAAAAGCGGAAAATCTGCAATCAAACAGTTCAAATCAGACCTTGCTGTTTTAGACGATGGATTTCAGGCATGGAAGCTTAAGCGCGATCTGGACATTGTTCTTGTAAGCGCAGACAACCCGTTTGACAACGGCAAAACGCTCCCCGCCGGCAAGCTCAGGGAGACCCCAAAGGCGCTCAGGCGGGCGGATTGCATTATGGTTACCGGCGTCCACAAGATTGAGCGCAAAGAGGAACTCCTTAATCTTATAAGAAAATATACAAAGGCGCCGGTCTATTTTGCATGGTTCAAACCCACCGGCATGGTCACCCTCAGCGGTGACTTTCATCTGGGGATTGACGACCTTAAAGAACGCAAGGTATTTGCGCTAAGTTCTATTGCAAACCCGCTCTCTTTTGAACAGACGCTCTCCAGGACCGGAGCAGAGATTGTTGAAAGGGAAAGGTTCCCGGATCATTATATGTATTCTGCGGAAGATGCGCAGCGCATAAACTGGCGGGCAATATCGGACGCCGTGGAGTTTATTGTAACCACGGAGAAGGATGCAGTAAAACTAAAGAACCACCAGTTTGCAGTACCTGTCTTTACACTTAAAATAGATCTTGATCTGGACGATGAAGAAGGCTTCTGGAATTTACTAAATGACAGGCTGGGCTCATCTCCAAGTTTCCAGGCGGGCAACAAGATATTTGAAAATGAGATGGAAGCCGAATCCGGCGGATCTGCAACTTCTGAAGAAAGCGGGCAAAACGCTCCCGCAAATCAGACCGATACAAAAAATAAGGCCGAAGAAGCAGCCCAGGCTTAGTAAGTATACGGGTGTTTTTGCCAGTGCAAGCCTGTTGCACCGGCCCTTTAGTTATATTATCCTATAGTGGCAGGCTCAGGATAAAAACAGATTGGTTTTGTTACCGGATAAAATTGATAACGCTTTATCTCAAATATTGCCAAGGGAGTCTAAGTTAGTGCACAGGAAAAGAGCAGAAGAAATATTGGCGGCAATGGCCGGACGCAAAGTACTGGTTGTTGGCGATGTAATGCTTGATGAGTACGTATGGGGCAGCGTCCGCAGAATCTCGCCGGAGGCCCCCGTCATGGTTGTGGAGGTACAGCGCGACAGCTGGACTCCCGGCGGCGCTGCAAACGTAGTCAACAATATCCAGGCGCTTGGCGGAAGCTCTGCCATAATAGGCGTAGTCGGCGATGATGAAGCGGGACAGAAGCTTTCTGCCCGCCTGGCAAAAAATGGCGCAGATACAAGCGGAATAGTGGTAGACCGCATAAGGCCCACCACCAGAAAGACCAGAATTGTTGCGCATAGCCAGCAGGTTGTACGGGTAGACCGTGAGAGCAGAAAGGCCCTTGCCGCCCGTACGGTAAAGCGCATAGGGGAGAGGCTTGCAATAGAGATTCCGGCTTTTGATGTAGTCATGTTCTCAGACTATGACAAGGGCATGGCGGTGCGTGCCGTAACCCAGACCCTCATAGAGATTGCCAGGGAACACAAAAAACCGGTTGTGGTAAACTCAAAGCCCGGAAACATAAAACAATTCCGTTCTGCATCCGTTGTAACGGTAAACCAGGCAGAGGCAGAAGCGGCAAGCGGCATCAGGATTACGGACGATAAATCCCTTATGCGCGCGGCAAAGCGCCTTATGACACCAAGGTACTGCGGGCCGGAGGCGCTTATAATTACAAGAGGGCCGCAGGGATTAAGCCTTTTTACCGCAGACGGCCATGAAAACATTCCGGCGCACCTGGTAGAAGTGTACGATGTAGCGGGCGCCGGAGACACCCTTGCAAGCGTGCTCTCCATAGCCCTCTCTACCGGAGCAACACTTAAAGAGGCCGCCCTGCTTGCCAACTGTGCCGGCGGCGCGGTTGTAAGAAAAGTAGGAGTGGCAACGGTAACAAGGGAAGAGATAGCCCTTATGCTTGAAGGCGCCCAATAATTGGAGTGTTTTGGTTTGAATACCAAGGTAATACAACGATCGGCTCTTAAAGGTATACTGGAGGAGCACAGCCGGCGGGGAGAGAAGATTGTCTTTACCAACGGGTGCTTCGATATCCTGCACGTAGGCCACCTCAGGTATCTGGAACAGGCCAGAGCCCTGGGGGATTTGCTGGTTGTAGGCATAAACACGGATGAATCCGTACGCAGAATGAAAGGCCCGGAGCGCCCGTTTGTCCCGGAAGAGGAGCGGGCGGAGATGCTTGCAGGCCTTGAGTGCGTAGATTATGTCACCTTCTTCTCCGAGCCCACGCCCATAGAGACTATAGAAGAACTTAAACCCCATATCCACGCAAAAGGCGGAGACTACCAGATATCCCAAATCCCGGAGGCCCGCGTGGTGGAATCTTACGGCGGCCGGGTTGCCATACTGCCGCTTGTGCCCGGAAAATCTACAACCGGGCTCATCAACCATGTCCGCACGCTTGGCAAAGAGACCTCTAATGCGTGCAGCCGGGCCGTGGCAGTTATCCCAGCCCGCCTTGCATCCGCCAGGCTCCCGGGAAAGCCGCTCCTTCCCATAGCCGGGAAGCCCATGATACAGTGGGTGTACCAGCAGGCCCGGAAGTCTAAGGGGCTGTCTCAGGTGATAGTCGCCACCCCGGATAAAGAGATAGCCCGGTGTGTGGAATCCTTCGGCGGGGCCGC
>CALNCU010000070.1 GCA_937875395.1 uncultured Armatimonadota bacterium
GCTTTCTCCCTGCCCTTCGCAAAGACCGGGAAGAGTATGGCTGCTAATATAGCTATTATAGCTATAACTACCAAGAGTTCAATTAATGTAAATCCTTTTTTAGAATAGTAGCATTTCATAATCCTTCTCCTTATTAGCCGTAATTCCCCGGATTACCGGTGCTGCGGGTAATCCGGGGAATTGATTAATCTACCACCACGTTCTTTTTGGTTATTGCACCATCCTTATCCAATGCCTTGATTGTATATGTATGTGCAGCTTCTGCCTTAACTTCTTTTGAGTATTTGGTAGTACTTTCGGCCAGAGGGCCGCTGTCAAGAAGGATGCTGCCCGTTTCATCCTCTACAATAACCTGCCTTACATCCCCTTTTATATTGATTGCCAAATTTGCATAAGCTTCAGTTACACGGATATCATCTATCCATACTTCACCCGCAGTGTAGGCAAGTCCTGCAGATAGCTGCACGTTTTTGCACCAATCTTTTGCTTCTACCGGTTTGCTTATTACTCTGACCCATTTATTGTTTGTGCTGCTTGTACGAGCATGCAATCGAACAGACTGTTTCCAATCAGAGGAGTACAGGCTCATAGAGCTTCCGGCACCGCAATAGATGCCGCCAACGTTGGTAACGCCATTACCGGCCTTTACCATACAACTTAGAATATAGCTTTTCCCGGCTACTGAAGGTGCAGTAAAGATTCCGGGGGTCTGCCATACCCCGGGTGTCTTTCCGGCAGCCTTCTTCTCTGCCAGGATATGAAGAGCAGCATCTCCCTGGTAAGCATCCTTGGAAATCTCTACTTTCCAACCCTGTTCTTCTGCTTTCTCCGGCTGTCCGGATATCGTCCAGTTTTTCATTCCCTCTTCAAACCCACCATTCCTTACCAGGTTTTCCAAAGGCAGGGATGGTATGCTGCTCACCGTTATTTCCAACGGCGCAGCCGATAAGTTTGACCCTGCAGCAATACATAAGGCCAGTCCTGCTACCAGGCTATGCAAATACTTATTCATCTTCCACTATCTCCTTTACAGTTTATATATGTGGACATCATAACCGGTAAAACTGTCTGCAATGGATGCTTCCTTTGCATCCACGAATCTTCTCTCAAAGAGCACTTCTATCTTTTCCGGCAGTTTTATGCCTGCAACAGAGATTTCTGCATTTATAGATTTTTCCGATGTGTTGCAGACTATTACATAGGTATGCCCGTCATACTTCTTTGCCGCTATGTCCAAATCTTTGTTGCTTGATGTAAAACCCTCTACATCTTTTCCCACCAGGTACGGCAGAGACATTTCCTTTGTCTGGCTGTTAAGTTCCGCCATGTACTGCCACAATTCCTCGGTTAGCCGCTGGCCTGCCTTCCGCGTGCCTTCAACACTATAGCCAAAATAAGCCAATCCCTTGGCGCCATGGTTCAGGGATAGAAAAGTCATGCACCTCTCTTCCTTGGGCGTAGGACATCTGGGCCATCCTTCCCGCGGAGAGAAAAACATCTGGTGCACCAGCCAGCAGGTCTGTTTGGGATTCCCGTCCGTAACACGCCTGAGGGTATCGGTATGGGAGGCAACCGCCAAAATAGAAGTCTTCCCAATGGGATAAGGATCAGTTGAAAGTATATCAGCAGCATTTTTATTAGCAGCCGCAGCAAAGATAAGATTCAGAAAGACAGGCCTGTAAGGGTCTATCTCTTTATATAATTTGTAAGTCTTTTGATTAAGAGTGACCCAGCCATCGGTCTCATCATTTGAATGCCAGCAGAGAACAGCCGGATGGTTCCTGTATTTTTCTATTATATCCGCGCCCATCTTTATGCGGCTCTCATCATCCAGTTTTTCCGTCCGCCACATATAGCCAAAATACGGTATAACCTGAAGATTGTTCTTTTGGGCAGCATTCAGTACATCCATAAGCGTCATGGAGCAGTTCTTGATACGGTTGACCGAGCCGTCATTGGCAGGCTTCCATATCTTCTCCCTCTCTCCCAGCAGGTCATCTTTAAGGAACTCCCAACCCGGAAGCAGAGTATTAAACCCTTTGTTTGCCGCATCCTCAACGTCCTTGATGCTTATCTCGCAGGACCTGTTCCAATCCCCGCTGCCGAAGTACAAAACGATAGGCAGGTGAGGCTTGCCGTTCAAATAAAGTATGCCGTCTTTTATCTCTACATTGTTTGCGGGCCGCGCCATAGGCTTGGTCTTTCTGAACCATTGTGCAGCTTCCCCAATCACCTTGCTGTCTTCCATCAGAGATGCGGCGAGCGTATAATCACCTGGCGGCAGAGTGGATATATTTATATTCTTCCTGTTGGTTAAAAGTACTGATGCAATTGGGGACTCCGTCAGCTTTCTGCCTTGGTTATCCTTTATAGACAGCAAAATTTTCTTTCCGCCAAGCGAACCTTCAAAGTTCACCCTTATATTAGCTGCAAGCTCCTTCTCCACGCAGTAAAAGGTCTTATCTGTACTAACCGCCAAGGCCCCGGAAGCAACCTTCGCCGCCGGTTGCTGGGCAAGATAGAACTGTTTTGCATCCACCTTCATGCCGGTGACAATGCCGAATCTTAAGGGGTTATGGAAACCGGTGATAGTAGGAGACCAGCAGCTGGATTCTTTAGTACGGGGGTTAGAGCGACAGAAATTTACGCCCCATTCCGATACCGCTCCTCCGGGAGCAGGCCATTTGATGTCTTTCCATGGAACAGCCATTTCCACCTGCCAGCGATCTGCAAATATCTTTGTGGCAACTACCAGATTGCTTGGACGGTTGCCCATCTGCCAGGCCAGGTATGTTTTGCCGCTGGAATCTACAGCTATGTGAGTGTAATCACATGTCCGCCCAGGGTCTATAAATACTTCCACCTCATCACCCGCAAATATGCTGGCGGCAGTCTTAAGATCTGCAATGCGGGAATCATAACAAACAAAAGCAATGTACAGGTTTGACTTGTTATAAGTCATGTAAACCCTGGTCTGCTCTCCTGCGGGCTTCTCTCCGCTGTAAAGATAAAAATCTCTAAAAGCAGCGGCGCCTATCCATGCCGGGTCGTTAAGTTCCCCATCAATAACCGGAGCAACCGCCGTAGATTTTACTGCCATAAAAGGCGCATCCGGTGCGCACAAACCGGAAACCGGTATGCACAATAAAAGCAGCGCGCATACAAGACACTCTTGGATAATACTTATTAAGCCGTGATACACTTGCATTAAATACCTCCTTAGTTATTTAAGTTTGCACACTTCTTGGCGGGCATGTTGAGGCACGTTCAACTAACTTGACCGGCAGCAACACGGTTACATTCTCCGACTCTTCGTGCGAAATTTGACGCAGCGCTAATCCGGCGGCCTGGCGGCCGATCTCTATAAGCGGCATTTGAATTGTGGTGAGAATATTCTCTCCATGCTGATTCAGCACTGGATCGGTATTATCAAGGCCTACAACGCTTATATCTTCCGGCACACGCCTTCCATGCTTTGATAATATCTCTATAAGTATGCCGGCGAATTTATCATACGGAGCAAGTACTGCCGTGATTTTTGCACACTTATCAAGCTTATTCAGCACTTCCCTGGCATAACTATATAAGTCATCACACTGCAACTGCTGCGAATATGGGTATGGCATATACTCCAAATACAAATCCGGGTTAAGACCGGCTTCTCTGTATGCCTGGCGGTAACCGGCCAGACGCAGGTCAAGTGGATGTAATAGCGGAAAATCATCGGGCGCAAAGTGCAGCATGTGCCGGTGCCCCTGCAAAATCAGGTGCCGTGCCAGCAGATATCCGGCCATCTGATGGTCAGGTATAACCGATGAACACCCTGGTATACGGTAAACCATGGATACCATAGGCCTGCGGGTAAAGTTACGTTGCACAAAGAGCTCTTTTAACAACGGCTTCATCTCTGATTCAGGGCGGCAGGTTAAAATAGCATCAAGCTGATCGCGGCGAAACGCATATGGCAGATCTGCCAACTGTATATTTTGATACATATAACCTAATAAAAGCCCATAATGTTTGGGGGCTAATACCTCCAACGCACCTTGCAGTAACGTCTGGTAATAGTTGGTTTCATAAAACCGCTCTGATAGCAGAAACCCTACCGTATGGTTAAGTATGGGTTGGGTGCCCTTCCGCATGGCAAGCCTGCGCGCATCATGATTTGCGCCGGGATTATAACCCAGTTCACTGGCAACTGTTTTAATCCGCTCCATGGTAGCCTTGTTAACATGCTGAAGGTTTCCATTCAGCGCCCGGGAGACAGTCACTTTTGTAACGCCGCAACGGTCGGCAATTGTTTGCAAAGTTACTGTTGATGTTGTTCTTTGCGAAGACATTGAAATTTATTTTCCTTTAAATTCAGATTTAGCCTGCCAATTTAGGTAACCGGTATACTTAGGATTATAACATATAATTCCGTTAAGTCAATAGAATTATTTACGGTATTTGGGATACCGGTTACTTTAGTTGGCAAACCAGATGCCTTTAATCTTCTATCCCGGAAGAATTTACATGCTGCATGAATGAGAATGACTTGCCTTACATACCGGTTCAGATATCTTTTTCTGAATCATACGCATGATGTGAAATAGGACGGGGGTTTCAAAGGAATAAGGATAGTTGATGATATTATAGATATGCATCCAAAACACACGACGAGAATAGTCGATTCTACTTGCAGCATCTACAGAAGTAAACTGCAAGCTCCAGGTCCGGCTGTTAAATCTCTAGCTGCTTAATTTGCATCACGCATAATAATTTATGTTCCTCCATATAATCTGTTTAAGTCATAAAAAACCGCAGGCACCTGCTGCGCCTGCGGTTTGGGAACACGTGTTTATGGAATTATCCTAAGGTCATTGTACATCGGAATATCAATCCAATGTACGCTTGCCTGCATACTTGAATGCAGGATTAGTGTGCTGACTATTTGCTATCCTTAAACTTTGCAGGAAACTGCCGGATGATACCCAGGCTAATAGCATCGGACATTACCAGTATGTGATGCTGAACCTTATCAAAAGCGGCAACATCTTTGGCCCAGTCCCCTTGAAGCCTGGCAGTTGCCTCATCAAGTGTGGTATCCAGATGCGTTCTCATCAGCGACTTAACGGTATTTAACGGCCAGTATTTGGGATTGGCGCTGTTTAGGAATACAGCAATCTGGTCGCCGTTGGCATACCACCGTGTCTTTGCATCCTGGGTTTTGGCAGTATCACCGGCTTTTGTGGCAGTCAGCAGTTCGTAGGATATCTGTATATGGGTACGCAGCAGCGAAGTGAGCTTATTCCCTGCGGCAGTGCCATAGTACGGTTTTATGGCATTTCCTATATCCACCTGATTTCTCATCAGACGGTCGACTGCCGTATTCAGATCCGGCTGATTTGCTGCCACATCCACAATAACCATCCGGGTCCAGATTACATGATCTTCCCATAAATGGCGCATATCATTGCGAAAGTTAACCGCCTTGACAGTACGTTCTAATGACGGGGATGCCGCGGTTTGCGCCGCGGCGCACCGGGCCGTTTCGGATATAAGTATCAAACCAAGGAACATTGCAAATATAAGCAAAGTTCCGCCAGTCATACTCCTGCTTTTATTCATCATATCTCCTTCCTATCAAAAAGATATACTTTTTTGTTATTCCATGTACTGTGTTTACTAAAACAAGAACTATGAAGTATATGCTTCCGAATCTTTCGGCTTGATTGCAGTAAGCTTAATGCAAAACCGCATTCAGGCAACTCCCGGCATAATTTAATGGTTTACTATCCGGGCTAAATGTTATATTATTGTAAACATCTACGGCGCATGAATGTCTTGTATATATACTGGCAGCAGTTTGCACATACAGCATGCAATATATGGGCTGCTGTAACGGAGAGATGATACTGTGCCAAGCTTAAGATGGCTGTTATTCATTGCAGTACTGGTATTAACTTGTGCCGCCGCATCTGCAGAGACGGCTGATGCAAACCAGTTTGAAGGCGCTGGCTGGGTCACGCCGGAAAATGCCGTTGATACCAAGGTGGCGCCCTTCCTGGCAAAACAGGGAGTCCGGCTAAGGCCCCCATGTTCGGACGGGGTGTTTGTGAGGCGTGCGTACCTTGATGTAACCGGCATGCTGCCCACATCTAAAGAAGTTAAAGATTTCCTGAATGACCCCAACCCCAATAAACGCTCCGCCCTGATTGACAACCTGCTTGAAAGAGAAGAGTTTGCAGATTACTGGGCTATGAAATGGTGTGATCTACTGCGGGTTAAATCTGAATTCCCCATCAATCTGTGGCCCAATGCGGTACAGGCCTACCACCGCTGGATTTACGATTCCCTACGTAAAAACCGCCCGTATGACCAGTTTGCCCGCGAACTGCTTACATCAAGCGGCAGCAACTTCCGCGTGCCGCCGGTAAACTTCTACCGGGCGATGCAGGGCCGGGAACCTTCCACCATTGCAAAGACCGTGGCCCTTACGTTCATGGGGATGCGCTTTGAGCGGTGGCCCAAGGATCGGCAGGACGGCATGGCAGTCTTCTTCTCCCAGGTTGCCTACAAGAGCACGGACGAATGGAAGGAAGAGATAGTCTGCCTTAACCCGGCGCAGACATCTCCGGTAAAGGGAATCTTCCCGGACGGCGCCACCGTAAAAATCCCCCTGGGAAAAGACCCCAGATGCGTCTTTGCAGACTGGCTTGCGGCTCCGGGGAACAAGTGGTTTGCCCGAAACATAGTGAACCGCATGTGGGCCTGGCTTATGGGCGCCGGCATTATATCCGATGTAGATGATATACGCCCGGAGGCCCCTCCCGCCTGCCCGGAAGTGCTGCTGTGCCTGGAGCAGGAACTGGTAAAATCCAACTACAACCTTAAACATATCTACCGGCTCATCCTTAACTCCCGCACATACCAGCAATCATCCATTCCGCATAAAGACACCGCAAACCCAAAGGTACAGTTTGCGCACTATACGGTACGCCAGCTTGATGCAGAGGTTCTTATGGATGCAATGTGCCGGATAGGCGGTCAGGGCGAGGCTTACCAAAGCCCCATCCCGGAGCCG
>CALNCU010000071.1 GCA_937875395.1 uncultured Armatimonadota bacterium
GCGCTTCGCTTTGCGGCTGAAGTATAGCCCCGGGGGTTGGTACTCTCCACGGCGGCGTGATTTCAGCTGAAACATTCTGCAAAGTGCTTAGTAATTGTATTCGCCCATGCTTGTGTCTATAGCCTGCCCGTACTGTCCTATGCCAAACAGGTCTTGCGTTGGGAATGCCTTTATCTTAAGGTCAAAACGCAGGCCGCTTGCGTTTCTGTAGCCCACATCATCCGTATACGTAATAGTTGCCTCCAGGCAGTGCAAATCTTTGGTAAGGCGGAAGGCCCGGTAATCAAACCCGTTGGTGTATGCGTTCCAGCCTGCTATCCCCTGCAGCTTCCAGTCGCGGCCCATATGCAGCGCAAATATTCCCCTGGCGTTCACAAGCCTGCCCTGGGTTAAATCATACCTTGTGCCAAGATCAAAGTAGCTGCCCTCCACGCTCCCCAGGCGCGCCCTCTGCACAAAGTTGTTCCACCTGGCTGTGTTGGGGCTGAACCCTATGGATGTAAAATAGGCCAGGTTTTTATTTGGCATTGCAGTAAGGCGGAGCGCTACATCCTGCCAGGGATTTATTTTGTTGTTGAAATCATACCCGGATGCTAGGCTCCACCTGAGCGCGTTGCTCTTCTGATACTCCGCCACGGCCCGCACGGCATGGTATTTCCCCGTGTAATCAAACTGGAAGGGGCTGTAGCCGTTTACATCCTGCATATTATACATAATCCTGGTCTTAAAATAGTCGCTCTGCCGGGTGGTGAGCACGCTTGAAAGCCTGATAACATACTGCTCCTGGTCGCTTGCGTAGTATGCCTGGCTGAATCCGGCGTTGCAGCTTAGCTGGTTCTTCTCTCCAATATCCAGAATCTGGTTTAACATATCCCACTTTAAGACCAGCCGGTTAGATGTTGCCTGCGACGGCTCCTCATGGTACCGCCCGGCGTTTATGCTTATGCGCGAGGGGATTCCAAAAAATATCTTCTCCCCTATGCGGTAGGAATCCGTATCAAATGTGAGTTCCGGCAGGCGTTCAAGGTATGAGTAGGTTCCGGGCCTGTCCGTATTGCTGAGATCGCTCCGCGTTGTTACTGTGAAGCCTAAATCATACTTCTCTTCCCTGTTCTTAAGCTCAAAGGATGAATCCAGGTCGCGGTCCTCATTGCCGCCCGGGATAAGGGAGCTTCTCATGTTCATGGAGAGCATCCCTGTGAGGGTGGGGCTTATCTTCTGCATCTGCCGGAGAGCCATGACAGATGTTTTGTAGCTGCCGGAACCCTGGCTGGCGTTTCCGGTAAAGGCTAAAGATGTGCTGCTCTTTGAAGTAAGATTTGTAAGCCCAAGCTGCCACGTCTGCGCGGTGGTGCCGGGGTAGTAGAGATAGTTGTTTGTTCTGTAATCCGTGGTAAGGTTAAGGTTCACCGTGCCCAGCCTGTGCTGATGTTGAAGCCTTCCGGTGATGTTTGTGCCGCCAAGCTGCCTATCCTGAAGGTAGTAAAGGGAGACCTGCCCGGCGCCCTCTGAAAGCTGGTAGGCATGATCCAGCCCCGTGCCTATTCCCCTCAGCTGCATAAGGTCCAGCTTAAGGAAGCCCTGGTTGTTTTCTTCGGCCATGTACGGGTAGGCCGCTTTAAGGTACATCCCCTCTTCTGCAGAGGAGCCCACCTGCGGGATAAGGTTGGTGCTTAAACCCCTTATTGGGATAGCCAGCCGCTCAAAAGTTACAAGGCGTTTATCCTTTCCGTAGATGGATACCTTGTATGCAATAATTCTGCTGCCCGGGTAGATCTCCATCTTCTCTGCGCTGAAGCAGTAGTGGGGGTTTTCCAGATCACAGGTGGTCAACGTGCCGCTCTCAAGCCTCGTCTCCTTTGAGGTGCCGCTGATCTCCCGGCTTTTTATGTAGGCGGAACCCTGCACTCTTCCGCCCAGTTTATCCGGAGCCATTACACTTTTGGCATCAGTAAAGTTCCATTCGCGGGTCTTAAGGTTTAGGGTAAGTTGCGCGCCGCTGGCCGTCTGTCCGCCAGTTAAAAGTTTAACATTATCTGTAAAAACCGCAATGTTTGTGGCCAGGTCAGCCTCTAGCGAATCTGATGTTACTGTAAATTCCTTATATACAACCTTTACGTTGCTGCGAGCTACAACCCGGTCATCAGTATACCAGCGGGTGGAATCTGCAGAAAGGTTTAACGCATCACTGGCTGCGGCAGGCGGCTGAACGGTAATTGCAAAAGCAAGCAAGAAGAAGGCTGCGGCAACCCATATAGTTTTAACCTTAGAATTATTAAAATATCCGCAACTTTGGTGCTTCACTCTTCCCGCCAGATTAAATATATGCCTATCAGTCCAAAGACCATGTTCTGCGACCATCCCGCAAGCGCAGGCGGAATAAGCCCACCCATCCCAAGAGATTTACCCAAAAGTATATTATTCCAGTAGAGAAACATTATTACTATGCCAAGCAGTATGCCGGAGTAGCTGCCTATACGCGCAAACTTTATGGCAAGCGGAGCGGCGCACAGGGCAAAGACAAGGCATGAGAAGGGAAGCGATAGTTTAAAATGCCAGTCTACCTTCATCTTTGATACCTCTCTGCCTACCCCGGAAAACATGTTTATCTTGCTCTGCAAATCTTTTAAGCTCATCTCTTCAGAGGTCTGCTGAGTCTCCCAGAGCATATCTATTGTGCGTTTAAGGTTAAGCTGCATCTGGGGAAACTTCATCTCATACTGGGTAAGCCCGTCTGGGGAGAGCTTGTGAAGGACTCCCTTTTTAAGAGTCCATACGTTTGCCTTGCTTGCAGCGGAATCTGCCGTAATAAGCATGGGGAACCCGCCGGCGGGGGCGGATTCATAGATCATCACCTTGCGCAGCCTTATGCTCTCCGGGCCGTCACGTTCTACCTTGCCTATATAAAAATGGTATCCTTCAGACTCAAAGAACACTCCCTCCTGCACCGGAGGCACCGGCTGCATCCCCCATATGTACCGCACCGTACGCTGGGCCTGGCGGTTTGCCCACGGAGTCACAGCCTCGCCCAGCCACAAGGTTAAAATGCTGGCAAAAAGGCTCACAATAAAGATGGGCATAAAGA
>CALNCU010000072.1 GCA_937875395.1 uncultured Armatimonadota bacterium
TCTTTGCAGCAAGGGCAGATGGATCGTACCCCAGATACATGCACAAGATCATTACCGCAGACCTGCTGATACTGGATGACTTTGGGCTGAGGCCCATAACAGTGCAGGGAGCAGAAGACCTGTATGAAATAATCCATCAGCGGTACGAGAGAGGCAGCATCATCCTGACCAGCAACAGGTCGCCATCGGAATGGCCGGAACTCTTCGGGGATTCGCTCCTGGCATCAGCGGCATTGGACCGGCTTACACACCATGCCAGAGTGACCCTAATCACCGGCGAAAGTTACCGGCAGAAGGAGCGGAGAAAGGTGGTATCACGAGCAGAAATCACGGAAGACTAAATCGGTTTTTAAAAAGTACCATGCTCAGAAAAAGTGGTATAGTCATGCCGCTCTTTTACTGGTAGGAATATGCCGGCGATTGACAGGTATGGGACACCGGCGGAAACAGAGTGCAGTACACCAGCACCACCGGCAGTACAACAATCTATGTGTACGACATCACCGCCGGAATTCCCTCAGTACTGGAAGAGTCAACCCAGGCTGGCACGGTATACTACGTAAGAGCCCCGGGGGGAGGATTAATCGCCCGGGTATCCGGCACAGACGTAAAATACTATGGCTTTGACGATCTTGGAAGCACACTCTTCCTGACAGACAGCACAGGATTAGCAACAGACAAATACACCTACGACGCCTGGGGAAACGTAACCTCCCGAACAGGAAGCACCCAGCAGCCGTACCAGTACGTAGGAGCGATGGGATACTACACCCACTACCAGGATGCAAACCTTCCTCTCCTGCAACTGGGAGTGCGGTTCTATGACCCGAGTATAGGGCGATTCACCCAGGTAGACCCGATAGGGGATGGCATCAACTGGTATGCGTATTGTGAAAACAATCCGTTGATGAGAGTGGATCCAAGAGGCCTAAAATTGAAGTAGACAAGATTTAATCTGACACTTATAATATGACAAGCACAAATGAAAGGAAAGTGTCAGATGACAGTCGAACAGAAAATCATTCGGAATAAAGTGGGACTTCTTGAGCTTGCGAGGACTCTTGGTAACGTGTCCCAGGCATGTAAGGTCATGGGATTCTCCCGTGACAGCTTCTATCGGTTTAAGGAGCTTTATGATACCGGCGGGGAGATGGCTCTTCTTGAGATCAGCAGGAAGAAGCCGATTCTTGCCAACCGTGTGGATGAACATGTGGAGCGGGCTGTGATGGATTTTGCCATTGAGAAGCCTGCTTACGGTCAGCTTAGAGTATCCAATGAATTGAAGAAGAGAGGCGTATTCGTCTCCCCTGGCGGGGTGAGGAGCATTTGGCTTCGGCATGATCTTGAGACTATGAAGAAGCGTCTTGCGGCTCTTTCTGCAAAGGTGGCGCAGGAGGACTTTATCCTTACCGAAGAGCAACTCCGTGCTCTTGAGAAGGCGAAGGAGGAGAAAGAGTCTCACGGGGAGATTGAGACCGAGCATCCAGGGTATCTTGGTGCTCAGGATACATACTATGTCGGCACAATAAAGGGAGTCGGCAGGATATACCAGCAGACTTTCATAGATACGTACGCAAAGGTGGCATTTGTTAAGCTCTATGACCGGAAGAACGCCCTTGTTGCCGCAGATCTGTTAAACGATCGGGTGCTGCCGTTCTTCGAGGAGCATGGCATCCCTCTTCTCAGGATACTTACTGATCGCGGGACGGAATACTGCGGGAGTCGGGAGCATCATGAGTACCAGCTCTACCTTGCGATAGAGGATATAGACCACAGCAAGACCAAGGCGAGGCATCCTCAGACCAACGGCATCTGCGAGCGGTTCCATAAGACGATGCAGGACGAGTTCTACTCCACCGCATTCAGGAAGAAGATCTACTCGAGCATCGAGCAGTTGCAGGAGGATGCCGATCTGTGGATTATGGAGTATAATGAGGAGCGAACCCACTCAGGGAAGTACTGTTATGGGAAGACTCCTATGCAGACCTTTAAGGATTCTCTGCAGATAGCCAGGGACAAGATTCTGAGTGATCGGACATCGTCACCTTCAAGCTCTGCGATGTACGATAACTCAGAATCGTCGGATTAAGTCTTGACTACTACAAACCAGCCAGCGCAGAGCATCAAAGACATCCCGCAGGGGATAATCCCTCTGAGGAGCGTCGTCTGTCATTAACGTTAAATATGGGGCACAGAATGCCCATTCATCATCGCTTACATCACTTGGGTAGGATTTGCGTTTACACATATATCTATCCTACCACAATATGATTCAAAGTTCATAACACGCTCTAAGGTTGATATCACAGATTTTCGGGTTTTGAAACCGTAATTCTATTTTTACTTCTGCATACATTTAATTAAATATGCCAATTAATAGTAGATTATCATAACAGAGAGGTATAGCCTAATGCGTCCAGAGAACTGTGCCCGAGTTTCCGCTATATTAAACGCGATGAGAAATTTGTTGCTGCAAGTACATGAATATGACCGAGCTTATCATTTGGAGTTGCTATTAAATGCGATTAACGATACCCCTCAGGATGTCCTAGATGTTTTGGAGAGTGTTGAATTCTGGGGCGGAGCTGGTTCCTTTTCGGACTTGTATTTCACTGCAAGCAATGGCAACGTGTCGGACGATTTCCAACGTGATAACCATGAGTATGCTAACTTGCTTGCTAAATTGATTGATGTGCTAAAGGCTGAAGGGTTTGATAATCCTAGGATGAGAGGACTGCGTGATCATTTTTCTAACGTCTATACTAAAGACCTTCGTGTGAATTAGTGACAAGGGTATTCCTGTCAAACAAGGTAGAACCAGCCAGGAAGCCTCGTAGTATTGATTCGTCGCTTCGGATTCTGTCGACGCCTTGATCGAGTCTGTCGGCTACCTGCTCTATGGTGTCTGAGCAGAAGTTTGCCAGATCCTTGCCTTTGAGCGCCGACCAAAGTCCTTCTACCGGGTTCAACTCCGGTGCGTAGGCGGGAAGGCGTCTTACCGTAAGCCAATCCTGTTCTGCGTTTATGTGCACTTTGACAACTTTGCTGCGATGTGCAGGAAGGCCATCCCAGAGCAATACCAGTGGTCCTTCCGTTTGCTTTTTCAACTCTGTCAGGAATCGTGCTACGCTTTCTGCGTCAATCGATTCCTTTTGCCAGGATAAGAGCAAATCGGGGTCGCTTCCATCGGGATTGCAGGTTATCACGCCGAATGCGTTGATTCGCTTCCAGTTGAAATGGTGTCTGATAACCGGCGTCACTCCTTTGGGCGACCATGTTGTTCGCACAGGGGGCCGCTCCGAAAAGCCGCTCTCGTCAAGGAATGCTAGCCTTGCACCGTGTTCCTGTGCCCCCTTTTTATCTCGGGCCAATCTTCCCGGCACCAACGCTGGATTGCTTCTTCGTCCCGTTCTTTGGCCTTGACCTGGGGTTTTTGGCATGACCACCCCATATTGCGAAGAATAAGCCACACGTGGCCGGGATGATATAGTATGCCGGTCTCCTTATGGACAAGATCGGCGATGCGTTCCAGTGTCCAAAGATCGGTGCTGTAGCCTGATTCCTGCGCTCCTTTAAGCAGAAGGCTTTCGATCTTGTGCCACTGTTCATTCGTTAGCTTATGTTTTGGGCCACGCTCGATCACTGATAGTGCTTTAGGGCCTTGTTCCTCCCAGGTCTTGCGCCATCGCACTATTGTTTGCCGTGCCACACCAACACGTCGGGCGATCTCGGAATTGCAGTTCTCTTTCGGAAATAGTTCTATGGCGTGCAGGCGGGCCGCCTGTACATTCTTGTCTGTTTTGTGTTTCATACATTCTTATACGCAACTCTTTTGTCAATTGTCTCAAAATTATCCGAAAGTCTTTAGGTTCTATATTTTGACTGGTACAACCAAACCCCAAATAGCACTATTTCACGCTCAGAACTCGACTTTGAAAGATTTGTTATACCATCTAATCACAGGCATTACCCAGAATTAGATTAGCAAACTTCTTGGTGAATATCTCGCTTGGGCTCAGATGATCCTTACAGTGAGTTGATACACGCCGGAACCTGCACTCAGAATCACATAGCCGTCCTCCATCCCGGCCACCTGGATTCCTTCAGATTCAGCCACCGGGCATCCACCCTCCATCATTGTCTGCGGATCCTTCGCCGGGAGGTAGAGGGTGGCGGATGTGTTCACCGGGACTTCAATGTCAAAGAGTATGGAATCTTCCGCGATATGCCAGCCACTTCTGATGGGGCCGTACATGGATTTGTGCTCCGCCTCTACCCAGTCAAGCCCCCGGAGCACCCGCGGGCGTATGGCGAAGTGCCGGAACCCCGGCGACGATGTATCCGGGGTTATCCCGGCCAGCGTCTTGTACATCCACGCGCTTACATCGCCGAACATGATATGGTTACGAGAGGTATCTCCCTCCCAGTTCTCCCACAGGGTTGTGGCACCCTGCTCTATCCAGTACCCCCAGCTGGGGTATGTGGTCTGTGTGAGCATGGTTAGGGCCAGGTCTGCATAGCCTTCATCGGCAAGGACATTCGGGACGTATTTTGCGCCCAGTATGCCGAACCACGGGTGGTTATCCTTCTCCGCAATGGCCTCTTTCAGGCTCGCGAGCACCTTCTCCTGCTCCTCCGGTTCTACCAGTTCATGGAAGAGTGCGCAGGCCTGTGCGGCCTGTCCGCCGTCCGCATACCGACCGTTTTCAGGGTTATAGAATTTGGCGTTGAACGAATCTTTGATCTGCCGTGCCAGTTCCGAGTAGAGTTCCATGTCTTCGGGATGCCCCAACAGTTCGGCTGCCTGTGCCAGAATCCTGCAGTTGGCATAGTAGTATCCTGTAGATGTAAGGGCAGCCGGTGGAATATTCTTGTTGGTTCTGGGCTGTGGAGGGCACCAGTCCCCCAGGCCGAAGTAGAGGATGTTGTCCGTAGCCATGCTTGACATGTAGTTTACATAGCGTTTCATCCCACTGTAATGGGTTTCAAGTATGCGTATGTCGCCGGAGTACAGGTACATATACCAGGGGATATGCGTGTAGGCGCTGTCCCATGCCGGGCCGCTTCCCCAGTTGTACCCCCAGCCGCCGGTGGGGACTATACCCGGCAACTGCCCGCTCGGCCGCTGTTCATCTGCGAAATCGGTCATCCACTTGGCATAGGCCGATTCAGCCGCAAAGTTGAAGAGCCCTGTCTCGCAAGCAAGCATGGCATCGCCGGTCCAGCCGTTTTTCTCCCGATGAGGGCAGTCCGTGGGAATACCCATGAAGTTACTTTCGTATGACCACAAGGTACACTTCTGTATGGAATTTAGAAGTTCATTGGAACAGGCAAAATTGCCGGCGGACTCGAAAGCGGATCTTACCACCCGGCCTCTAAGACTATCTAACATAGGAATACCCGGAAAGCCGGTAATCTCGACATACCGGAATCCGTGGTACGTAAACCTTGGCTCCCAGACTTCCGTTTCTTCTCCTTTCAAGATATATCTATCGGTTTGAATGTCTCCGCCTCTCACACCGCACTCAGCGATATTGCTCCGATCTATCTTCCCATCTGTTGTGATATTCTCAGAATATCGCATGGTTACTTCCGCGCCAGATGGGCCGGAGACCGTCAACTGTGCCCAGCCTGCAAAGTTCTGCCCCATATCATACACAAATATGCCCGGCCTGACCTCTGTGATGGATACCGGCT
>CALNCU010000073.1 GCA_937875395.1 uncultured Armatimonadota bacterium
TGCCGCTCCGTATCCAGAAAATCGGCATCCACAAGCGAAGAAAACAGCATTCGCACATCGAGCATAGTTGATGCATGTTCAGGGTATCCGGTGATAAGCGGATCAGTGACAGAAGGAACAGTCAGACTATCCAGTTGAAATCTGTTCATCAGAAGCGCCGTGTCTGACTCACTTAGCGTGAGTCCAAGAGGGTGGTCAGTTGTTAGCTTGGACAGACTCATCCCATTGAGAGATTCTCTGTCTGCAGCGCCGAGCCCTGTATGATGGCCTTGAATTGCGAGGGCTGCCGCCACCATGTGGCGTTCGAACAAGGCTACAGATGCGCCCGGCGACCAGTGATCCAACCCATGTTCCAGTCCATCCAACCTGCGCTGAAACTTATCGCCGTACTTACCGATATCATGAAGCAACCCTGCGAGGGCGGCCTCCTCCCCCGAATTGAAAGCCTCCGCAAACTCGGATGCCAAACCTGCCACATTTCGCAGATGCTCCGCCTGTGACTGCGGTTTCCCTGAGGAATTGCTGCTATGAGCCAGATACATCCATCCACCTTCTGTTTTTATAAATAAATCTTTACTGTTTCCAAATTACAAAGGCAACATGTACAATCAATATAACATAGTCTTTGTCATAGCACAATCAATCTATACCTGCAGTGGCTTGCCAATACTGGCAGCTAAGGTTCCGACAAAGACGGGCCGGCCGAAGAATACATACACATGCTTCGGCCGGCTATGCCTTGGGAGATGCGCCAGCCCTTACATATTAAATGCCTGACACGCCGTGCTGTTTAGAGAACATCATATAAAATACCGGAAAACTCGAGTATAATAAATAATAGGGGCAGTCATAGACCGGCAAATCACTTACCCCGGCAGCACACCAGGCTGTCATCCCTGGCGTCGACTGCAGCAGCGGCGATATATTAAAATCCCTAAGCCGGAGGACTTCCCTGCGGAGCAGGCTATAGGAAAGAAGTCCTCCATTCTCCCCCAAGGCAGGCATTGGGTTCCATCCGCAATGCCGCGCTTTAAACTCCTACTTATCAACCTCCACAGAAAGGAATTCAGATGATCTATCTCATGGTTATATACGCCACAGTGTTCGTGCTCTGCGTAAGTAAAATCATAAAGGAACTCATTACGGCGAAGAATGCGGAAGCTCTCCTGGAAGAAGAGCTGCGCATACGCAAAATGCGTAACCGTAAACCATAACTTTGTAGCTTAAGCGGTACACGTGTATTGAAAATGTAATAAACGCCCCTGCTGCAGAGCGCCGACGTGCTACCCCTCGCAATCCGCACACTACACCCCCTGCCCCTTCACCCAGGACCTGTGGCCAACCGACCTTGTCCGCTCGGTATACGGAGTATCGTCCGGCGCAAGCCCGGCGTTCCGGTATCTTGCAGTAAGGGGCGATATCTTCTCCGCAATGATGGAGAGGCCTTTCCCGGACCTCTCCACCTGCCCTTCTATTATGAGCCCGGAACTGCCGT
>CALNCU010000074.1 GCA_937875395.1 uncultured Armatimonadota bacterium
AGCAAAGCGTGCGCCTGCCTATACTTATCTCCTCGCCGTCTTCCACAGTGCGCACGTTGAAATCCCGGTTCATAATCTCCCCAAGCCACTTTGCTGCGGGCTTTGAGCAGAGCACTTGCGCATTGGGGCATAGTTCTAAAAGATACTGAAGGGCGCCCGTGTGATCTGGTTCGGAGTGCTGTACCACAATGTAATCAACCTTCGCCGGGTCTGTGGCGCTCTTCACCTTCTCCAGATACAGGTCTGTAAATTTGCGCGCGCCGGCATCTATAATCACTGTTTTTTCATCAGTGATAAGGTAAGAGTTGTAGGTGGTTCCGTACTCTGTGTTCATAATAACATCAAAGGTACGGAGCGTTGGGTTTAGCGTCCCAATCCAGTAAATTCCATCTTTAATCTTCAATTGGTGAAAACATCTCCTTACCTACCCCGCATTCCGGACAGACCCAGCCTTCGGGCAGGTTTTTAAAGGCTGTGCCGGCGGGAACGCCGTTTTCCGGATCGCCCAATGCCGGGTCATATATGTATCCGCATACATTGCATATGTACTTCACTTGTTGCCCTCCAAGTTAGCGTTTAATGTATTATACCCAAAAGTATCTTATTTATGCAGATGAGGGTGTTGAGATTTTTTAATTGTTTAAGAGTTGCCGGTAAGGGAATAATCCCAAAGTATGGGAAAGGAGCGGATATGATGAATTTTTCAACGTTATGTATTTATGCAGGAGAGGGGCCGGACCCTTGCACCGGCTCTGTGATTCCTCCAATCTACCAGACTACAACTTTTGCATTTAACAGCAGCCGGGAGATAGAGGAGTATATGGCGGGGGAGAGGCAGGGGTATATATACAGCCGCTATGGGAACCCTACGCTCACGGTTCTTGAGGACAAGATGTCTGCGCTGGAAGGCGTGGAGGCGGCGCTCTCGCTTGCTTCCGGCAACGCGGCTACAATTGCATCCATCTTTCTTTGGGCCGGATCGGGGGATCATGTAATATGCGCTCGGGATGTTTACGGCGGAACCTACTCCATTTTGACGGATTTAGCCGCCCGGGCAGGGATTGAGGCCACCTTTGTAAACACTTCTGATCTTGCAGAAGTTGAAGGGGCCTTTCGCAAAAATACAAAGCTGGTGTTTCTGGAATCGCCAGCCAACCCCACCATGCGGGTGTCGGATATAAGGGCCATCTCAGAAATTGCCCATGCGCACGGCGCAAAGTTAAACGTAGACAATACCTTTGCCACTCCATTTAATCAGACTCCGGCCGATCATGGCGCAGATATTGTTACGCACAGCGCAACCAAGTTCTTAAACGGCCATAGCGATGTAACCGGCGGGATTATTGCCGGAAGACGGGCAGATATAGACAGGTGCCGGGAGATAATGAAACAGACCGGCGCATCTTTGAACCCCATAGATGCATGGCTTGTGGTGCGCGGGTTAAAGACGCTTGCGGTAAGGATGGAGCGCCACAACTCAAACGCCATGACTGTTGCAGAGTTTCTGCACAACCACCCGGCCGTGGAACGCGTCTGCTATCCCGGCCAGCCTTATGATGAACAACAGCATCAGACAGCATTAAATCAGATGAAGGGCTGCGGAGGGATGCTTGGATTTGTTGTTAAAGGGGGGTATGAAGGGGCCCAAAGAGTGGTTGACGGCTTAAAAATGATTATGCGCGCCGTAAGCCTGGGTGCCGTTGAGACGCTTATCACCCAGCCTGTCGCAACCTCTCACAGCTGCGTGCCTAAGCCGGAGCGGGAGCAGGCGGGCATTGTGGACGGGCTCCTCCGCCTCTCTGTAGGCATAGAGGATGCGGGAGATATAATAGCAGACCTGGAAGGCGCACTGTCAACGGTTAAGGGGTAGATGTGGCCGGGTTCGGCATCTTGGCAGAGAGCTGTTTGTGAAACTCTGTATTATCTGCGCCGCCCAGTTCTTCAAATTTGTGCAGGGCGGCCCATGCATCGGCGTATTTTGCGTTGTTATACAGTACCACTGCCAGCTTGCCGTATGCCTTGGCGTATTCAGGATTTAGCCCCACAGCCTTTTTGAACGCCTCTTCGGCATCCGCAAGCTTGCCCATATTCATCTGCGCCACCCCTATATTATAGTGGATGAATGAATTCTTGGGACTGCATTTTAAGGCCTGTTCAAAATATTTTATGGCCTGCCTGGAATCCGCCTGCTTTGAATAGTGCATCCCAAGTTTGGCCGATGCGTTGGCAAAATCCGGTTTAAGTTGCAGGCAGGTCTTGTATTCCGTAATTGCATCGTCTATTCTGCCAAGGCCAGCATAAGCATCTCCAAGATTGTAATGAATCTGATGTGAGTTGGGGCTAATGACGACGGCTTGTTCCAGGCAGCCAACAGCTTCATCCAGCTTTCCGGCATCTTTTAGAATTATTCCCAGATTATTGTATGCTACCCAGTTATCCACGGTAACGGCTATTGCATTACGGTAGAGGGATGTGCTGTCCTTCCAATGGCTCAACTGCTTCCCTGTGACTAAACTAAGGGCGGTTAGAACAAGTACGCATGCTACAGCACATATAATTATCACAGGCGCATCCGGTCTCTTTTTGCCTGCAAGAATGCTGTGAGCCAGCCACGTGACAGCTATGAATATTCCTATTAGGGGTATGTAAGTATACCGGTCTGCCATAGACTGTTCGCCAACCTGCACTATACCTATAACCGGCAGCAGGGTAAGCGCATACCATAACCACCCGGCAAGAATGTACGGGCGCCGAACCCTTTGCAACACCGACCAAATGGAGATGCCGGTCAGGCCGATTAGAGATGCAGCAATCTGCCATAAGGGAATTTCTGTCTTTAGATGAGGATAAGGCACCGCCAAATTTTGCGGCCATGCCATCTTGAGGAGGTATTTAATATATGACAAAACGGCATTATCTATCCGCACAGATAAAGGCATTGTTTGCAGATTCATCACAGCACCGCCGTGCCTCTGCGCATAGAAGGTAACCGCACAACTTGCAAGGGCAATTGCTATTAACGGCAGCTTCTCTGCAAAGAGCTGGCGGAATACCTTCCACCCGCCGCTCCGGGCGGGCTTAAACCTTTGCAACGGCCAGTAATCCAGTATAAGCAGAGTAAACGGAAGGGTGACAAGCATGGGTTTTGCCATAAGCCCAACGGCATACAGAACCATAACCAGCACATACATTAACCTGCGCCTGCTCCTTACATAACTTACATAAGCCAGGGTGGTAAGCATCCAGAAAAGAGTGCTAAGTACATCCTTACGTTCTGCAACCCAGGCCACGGATTCCACATGAAGCGGATGAACGGCAAAGAGCGCCGCCACAAATGCGCTGCGCCATACAGAGCCGGTAAGAGCCCATAAAAGCAGAAGGAGCAGGGCGGAGTTTGCTGCATGCAGAAGAAGATTTGTAAGGTGATGGCCGGAGGGCACAAGCTTGTAGAGCTTATAATCCGCCATGTGTGAGAGCCACGTAACCGGATGCCAGTTTGATGCGTGTGCTGTGGTAAACGCCCACTTTATGCTTGCTGCGGTAAACCCTCTCTGTATGTTGTAGTTGCTTATTACATAAGTATCATCATCATAAGTAACAAAATCATGGTAAAGCACAGGCTGATAGGCAACAATAACCAGAACTGCCAGCAGCAGCGCCAGCAAGTAAACCTTCCCATTATCCTGTAACATATTCATGCGCTAATCCAACCCAGCTATAATATAATACCATTAGTATAGAAACCGCTGTAACTGATGTCAATAGTCATGCAGATCAGATGGGCAGAAAAAAGTACTTGCACGCCGCGGAGTGATTATGCTATAATCTTCCCGTGTAAGTTTAATGCCTATCAAGGAGAGTGGGGTAAAAACCCACTCTTTTATTTTGTAACCGTGTCCGTCCAAGGTGGAAGGTGTATTATGGGAGACTTTATAGAAGCGCTGCGTGCGATAGAAAAAGAAAAGGAAGTACCGCTGGAGGTGCTTCTTGAAACCGTCGAATCTGCGCTGGTCACCGCATACAAGAAGAATTTCGCCATCACGGGCGATATTAAGGTAAGGGTGGAATCCAGCAAGACCGGCTTCAAGGTCTACTGCCAGAAAACAGTGGTAGACGAGGTTGAGAACGAGCATGCCGAGATTATACTCTCCGAAGCGCGGGAGATTGACCCGGATATAGCCGTGGGAGAAACCATAGAAGTAGAGGTAACCCCGGAAAACTTCGGCCGCATAGCTGCTCAAACCGCAAAGCAGGTTGTAATGCAGAGGATACGCGAAGCAGAGCGCGAGCAGGTTTACGATGAGTTCAATGAAAAAGTGGGCGAAGTTGTAACCGGCATAGTGCAGAGAAGAGAACAGCGCAGCGTATTTATTAATATAGGAAAGATAGAAGCTCTGCTGCCGCCAAACGAGCAGGTGCCCACGGAACCCTACCGGTTCAACGACAGGATAAAAGTCTATATCCTTGAAGTAAGACGCACGCCCAAGGGCCCGCAGGTGATAGTCTCAAGGACTCACCCAAGCCTCATACGCCGTCTCTTTGAGCTGGAAGTGCCGGAAATTCACGATGGAATAGTAAACATAAAATCCGTTGCCAGAGAGGCGGGCGCCCGCTCAAAGATAGCAGTAGAATCAACCGATGAAAAAGTAGACCCGGTTGGCGCCTGCGTAGGGCACAGAGGCAGCCGCGTGCAGGCCGTGGTGAGCGAACTCTACGATGAAAAGGTAGATATAGTCCGCTGGCATGATGATCCCGCACAGCTGATAGCAGAATCGCTCAGCCCGTCCAAGGTATCAACGGTTACGGTAAACGAAGAAGAAAAGAACGCGCTTGTCATAGTGCCGGACAACCAGCTCTCGCTGGCAATAGGAAAGGCCGGGCAAAACGTACGGCTGGCCGCAAGACTGACGGGCTGGCGCATAGATATTCGGAGCGAAGCGCAGATCGCCCGAACCGCATTAAGCGGAGAGGTCCCTGCGGATGAAGAGAACATAGAGACACAGGAAGAGGAAGCATCCATCATGCCGGCAGAGCATATGGATGCCGAGATTAGCGAAGAATAGGATAGCCGGATAGGATGATGCAGCATAAGGTTCCTATTAGAAGCTGTGTGGCCTGCAGAACTGCAGGAGAAAAATCCAGGCTTGTAAGGGTGGTAAGAACACCGGAAGGTAAAGTAACCTTAGACCTTACAGGCAAAGCGGCCGGCAGGGGCGCATACATCTGCCGGAGTGCGGAATGCCTGCGCCGCGCGGTAAAGGAACGCCGCTTGTCAAAGGCACTGCATGCAGAGATTTCGGAAGAGACCGTGCAGCAGCTTGCAAAGGCTATTGAACAGGGATTAGAAGCATGAGAATCTAAGGCGACATACAGGCTTAGGGTGCGTTTGCCGCACGTATACGCTGTCCCATTTTCACGGGCTTCATCCTGGGTGATTTCCGGGCGCATGCCGGCACTGCCGGTCCAAGTCCTGTGTTAATAGAAATGGTGGTGGATATTAGTGGGTAACGTACGAGTATATGAATTAGCCAAAGAGCTTAAATTAACCAACCATGAGCTAATAGATGCGCTCAAGGGCATGGGTATCGAAGTAAAAAGCCATTCGAGCAGTTTGGACAGCGATATGGTGGCAAAAGTTAAAGAAAATATCAAGGGTGCAGAAGCAAAAAGCCCGGCAGCCAAACCGTCCATAGAGCTTCCGCCGGTTGTTACGGTCCGCCAGTTGGCGGAACTTCTCTCCAGGCCCACCGGCGACGTACAGAAAGCCCTGGTAAAGCAGGGGGCCCTTGTCTCCGTAAACCAGGCCGTGACGCCGGAACTGGCAAAAAAGGTGGCGGAAAGCCTGGGGTACACCGTTATAATCCCGGAGCCCAAGCCTCAAAAGCCGGAACCCAAGCCGGAGATTAAGCCGCAGGCGCCCGCTAAAGAGGCCAAAGCGGCGCAGAAGGCCAAGCCGGAAGCCAAACCCAAATCCAAGAGGGAGCCGGTACCTGTTTCAAGACCCCCAATTGTAACAATCCTGGGCCACGTTGACCACGGAAAGACCACCCTTCTTGACTCCATTAGAAAGACAAACGTAACGGAGCAGGAGTTTGGCGGAATAACCCAGCACATAGGCGCATACCAGGTAGAAGTTAAGGGCAGTAAGATTACATTCCTGGATACCCCCGGCCACGCAGCGTTTACGGCAATGCGTGCAAGGGGCGCCCAGGTGACGGACATAGTCATCCTTGTAGTGGCTGCAGATGACGGCGTTATGCCGCAGACCATAGAGGCGCTGGATCATGCCCGCGCCGCCGGCGTGCAGATAATAGTAGCCATAAACAAGATAGACAAGGCAGATGCAAACCCGGATCGCGTAAAGCAGCAGCTTGCGGAGCACGGGCTTATCATAGAAGAGTGGGGCGGCGACACCGTATCCATAGACATCTCCGCCAAGTCAAAGAAGAACCTGGACGAACTGTTGGAGATGGTGCTTCTTGTAGCGGACATGGCGGAACTTAAGGCAGATAACGGAGGCCCGCTCTCTGCCACAGTGGTAGAAGCAAAGCTGGATCGTGGGCGCGGCCCCGTAGCAACCGTCCTTGTACGCTCCGGCACCCTGAAACAGGGCGACTCCGTGGTAGTGGGGCAGACATACGGGCGCATAAAGGCCATGATGGACGATAAAGGCCGCAAGCTCCCTAAAGCCGGGCCGTCAACGCCGGCAGAGATAATAGGCCTCTCAGAGGTACCGCAGGCCGGCGATCAGCTTGAAGTCATGAAGAACGAGCGTGCAGCCCGCCAGCTGGCGGAAAGCCGGATGCAGGAAGAGCGTACGGCAAGACTCTCTGCCACGCAGAGGGTTACGCTGGCAGACCTCTACAAGCAACTGCAGGAGGGCACCGTACAAGAGCTGAACGTAGTGCTGAAGAGCGATATGCAGGGCTCCATAGAAGCCATCAGGCAGTCCCTTGAGCAGCTCTCCACAGATGAAGTCAGAGTAAATCTTATACACACCGGGGTAGGAAACATAGGAGAATCAGACATTCTTCTAGCATCGGCCTCAAACGCTGTTGTAATAGGGTTCAACGTAAAAGTAGATCCTCAGGCACAGCATGCCGCAGAACAGGAGCACATAGATGTTAGAACCTATCAGATCATCTACGATCTCCTTGATGAGGTTAAGGCGGCAATGGAGGGCCTGCTTGCACCGGTACTGGAAGAGACGGTTCTGGGCCATGCAGAAGTGCGCCAGCTCTTCAGGCTGCCCAGGGGCGGCTCAATTGCCGGGTCCTACGTTACGGACGGCAAGATAACGCGTAGCGCAGAGGCCCGGGTGAAGCGGAACGGAGAAGTTATCTTCACGGGTAAAATCAGTTCGCTTAAGCACCTGAAGGAAGATGTAAAAGAGATGGCCGCCGGGTTTGAATGCGGTATCATGGTAGAAGGATTCAACGAATTCGAACCGGGGGATATAATAGAAGCATTCTCCATAAAAGAGATTGCCAGACGAATATAAACCGAAAGGGGGAGTGGATAGACGAATTTTGGCGGCGCATACGTTGCCATAAAATCGGACGTCCGCTCCTTTTTATTGCCGGGGCTTGCATGGTAACAGGCATACTTGAAGTAGAACTTGGAATTGCCGGCAGCAACTCTCTTAAGGATAAGCGTCAGGTAATAAAGAGCCTGCTTGCGCATATCCGCAACCGGTTCAACGTCTCCGCAGCAGAGACAGGGCGCCTGAACATCTGGCGCAGAGCAGGCATAGGGGTTGCATGCGTAAGCAATGATCAGAAGATAGCAAACACAGTATTAAACAATGTGCTGGAATACATAGAATCAGACCCCAGGGTAAGCGTGGATTCCGTAAACATGGAGTTCCTGTGAGGATAAAATGAGTACAAGAACTGAAAAAGTAGAAGGCCTTCTCAAGGTAGAGATAAGCGATATGATCCACCGGGATCTAAAAGACCCCCGGCTTGGGTTTGTTACCGTAACAGATGCAGAGGTAACAAAAGACCTGCGGCATGCAAAAATATACGTAAGCGTGCTGGGCGATGAAAAGGCAAAGCAAGAGAGCCTGTCTGTGCTGCAGCGTGCAGCGGGATACATGCGCGGGGAGTTCGGCCGCCGTGCGCATCTTAAAATAATCCCAGAGATCACCTTTAAGCTAGATACTGCCGTGGAGACCGGCACCAGAATATTTGAACTGCTTGAGCAGGTGAAACGTAATGATAAAGAATAGCTTCCAGGAAGCCGCCAGGTTTCTTATAGACAACAGAAGCTTTCTAATAGCCGGGCACGTCAACCCGGATGGAGATACCCTGGGCGGAATGTGCGCTCTCGCCCTTGCCTTAAAACGCATGGGCAAGGAAGTAGCCGCAGTCTGTGCAGATGAGGTGCCGGATTCCTACCGGTTCCTCCCCGGCAGCGAATATATTATGCGGCAAATCCCCAAAGGCGCCGTCTACGATGCCGCCATAGTAGTAGATTGCGATGGATTGGGCCGGGCCGGGGAGCTTGCCCAGACGCTCCGCAAATTCAACAGAATGCTGGAGATAGACCACCACCAGGGCGAAGGCTCCGGGATAGGGCTTACACTCATATTCTCCACTGCCGCCTCCTGCGGAGAGATTATATACAACCTTATGCAGCAGGCAAGCATAGAGATAGACAGCCATATTGCAGACTGCCTGCTCACCGCAATTATTACGGATACCGGATCATACCGGTTCACAAACGTCACCCCGGATACCCTCAGAATCTCGGCGGACCTGGTGCAGGCGGGCGGCTCCCCCTGCAAAATCTCACAAAAGGTTTACGATACCCGCACGCTCTCTGCCACAAAGCTGCTTGGATACGCCCTCTCTTCCATATGCACCGCGGCAGACGGGAGAATAGCATATACATCCGTCTCCAAGGCGCAAATGGCAGATGCCGGCGCAGATGAATCAGAGACGGAGGGCATAGTCAACTACGTCCGTTCCGTAAAGGGCGCAGAGATAGGGGTGCTCTTTAGAGAATCATCCGATGGCGGCACCAGAATAAGCCTTCGTTCCGTGGCCGGCGTAGATATAAGCCCCATAGCCCGGATGTTTGGAGGCGGAGGGCACAAGGTGGCGGCCGGATGCTCGCTAAACCTTCCCCTTACAGATGCAATAGATAAAGTCCTGGAGGCGCTCATCAGTTGGATGGGGTACTAAACCTTAATAAACCCTCCGGCCCTACCTCCCATGATATGGTTTCAAGGATCAGGAGAATTTTTCACCAGAGACGGGTGGGCCATGCCGGCACGCTTGATCCTATGGCGTCCGGCGTACTGGTAATCTGCCTGGGTGAAGCAACAAGAATTGTAGAATACCTGATGGATTCAAAGAAGCTCTACCGGGCCTCCGCCGTGTTCGGCATCCAGACAGATACGGAGGATTCAACGGGCGCAGTGACGGCCAGGATGGATTGCCGCTCCATAACGCAGGAAATGGTTGAGTGCGCGCTCCCCGGGTTCACCGGAAAGATTATGCAGGTGCCGCCAATGGCCTCCGCCCTGCATCACAACGGGCGCCGCCTCTATGATCTTGCACGGGCAGGCCAGGTAGTGGAGAGGCAGCCAAGAGAGGTGGAAATCTACTCCCTCCGGCTTATCTCATTTAAGGCTGGCGAGCATCCAGCCGCAACATTTGATATAGAGTGCTCAAAAGGAACATACATCCGCACCCTCTGCGCAGATATAGGCAGCGCGCTGGGTTGCGGGGGGCATATGTCCTCCCTTGCCCGGTTGGCCGTGGGCCGGTTTGCCCTTGAGGATGCATGCAGCCCGGATGATCTGGAGGCGCTTGCATCAGAAGGCCGGGAGGGCACTGCGCTCACAAGTATAGATGATGCGCTTTTAGATATGCAGAGTCTGCAAGTAAAAGAGGAAGATGCCATGCTCCTTGCAAACGGAGTGCTCATACCCGCGGGCCGGGCCTTAGGCGCAGACAAGTCTCCGCCGGAGACTCCAATACGGATTAAAAGCGCAAAAGACCGCCTGATCGGTATTGGCCGTGTAGTCCAAAAGAACAACGAATATGTAATAAAGCCGGATAAAATCTTCTCCGGCGCAAGATACGGAGTGCAGCAGGGTGAAGATAGCGCATAGCCTTAAAGACCTTCCGCCGAAAAAAAAATCCGTCGTAACCATAGGCGTGTTTGACGGAGTTCATACAGGCCACCAAAAGATTATGCAGATGGTAAAGGAATCCGCCCGCAAGCTGGGCGCCCGCAGCGTTGCGGTTACCTTTGCCACCAACCCCGTAGAAGTGCTTCATCCTGAAAAGAGCATCCCAAGAATAACCACGCTTGAGCAGAAACTAAACCTCATTGCCGCCCAGGGAATAGACCTTGCGGTAGTCCTGCCGGTAGAAGAAGAAGTAATCTCCATGCTCCCGGAGGAGTTTGTCTCAACCATCCTTGTAAAAGGGCTGTCTACAGTAAAGGTAATAGTGGGCACAAACTTTGCATTCGGCCGCGGGAGGGCAGGCACCCCGCAAATGCTCTCTGCGCTGGGCCGTAAGATGGGCTTTGAAACAATAGCAGTTGAACCGGTGAAAGTGGGAGAAATACCCGTAAGCAGCACAGCAATAAGGAGCCTTATATCTGCGGGGCAGGTAGAGACGGCATCCCGGTTTTTGGGCCACCCGTTTGTAATGTGCGGCAGGGTTATACACGGAGACAAAATAGGGCAGACACTCGGTTTCCCCACCGCCAACATAGACCCGGCCGAGAGAATAGTAGTGCCGGACACGGGAGTCTACGCCGTTCGCACAACAGTCCGGGGCAAAGAATACACCGGAGTGCTGAATATTGGCGTAAGGCCCACCCTGGGCGGTAGAAAAACTAGTATAGAAGTTTATATAATCGCCTTTTCCGGCAATATTTACGGCGAAGATATTTCAATAGCATTTCATAACAAGCTAAGACGAGAAGTGCAATTTCCAAATCTGGAAGCACTAAAAGCAGAGATACAAAGGGATGTAGAACGAGCCGTGCGCCTTTTAGGTTGATCCGGCAGCAGGGAGTATTTGACAGGCATCCCTCTATGTGGTAGACTAACACAAGTTAAACCCGGGCCATGTCGGCTGCAACTTATGCGGCGGGCGGGTTGCGGTAGACAAAAGACTGTAGATTCTGTAAAAGCTGCAATGCATGCACGCATGCGGCCTGTTTGGCTATGCGCGGGCTATAATTGCGGCTATAGACGTCTACAGCCTACAGTCTATTGCCTCCCTCCGCCTTCTTAAGCCCAAAGCCGCATATAGCCATAGCAGGACACACCAGGAGGATTTGTACCCTAATGAGCCTACAGAAAGAGAACAAGACCTCAATCATCAGCGATTACCAGACGCACGAGGGAGATACCGGGTCTGCAGAGGTGCAGGTTGCACTGCTTACAGCAAGAGTCAACCAGCTTACAGAGCACCTGAAGCAGCACAAAAAGGATCACCACTCCAGACGCGGGCTTTTAATGATGGTTGGACGACGGCGAAGGTTGCTAAATTACCTCAGCAAGAAGGATATAGAGAGATATCGTGCTCTCATCAGCCGGCTGGGCTTGAGGAGATAGGAGAAACAAGGTAATAGATGATACAACAGGTAGAGTTGGATCTTGCAGGGCGTACTCTTAAAATAGAGACAGGTAGAGTCGCCAAGCAGGCCGACGGGGCTGTGCTTGTCAGCTATGGTGATACTGTGGTTCTGGCTACAGCCACCATGAGCGGCGAGCCCAGGGAGGGCATAGACTTCTTCCCCCTGGTCTGCGATTATGAAGAAAAAAAATACGCCGTGGGCAAAATCCCCGGCGGATACATTAAAAGAGGAGGAAGGCCCTCCGAGCGAGCGATACTCATATCAAGGCTGATAGACCGGCCGCTCCGCCCGCTCTTCCCTTCCGGCATGAGAAACGAGGTGCAGGTAATTGCTGCGCCCCTTTCCGTTGATCTTGCCTCCCCCCCGGATGTTATAGCAATGATTGCATCTTCCGCGGCGCTTACCATCTCACGCATCCCCTTTGACGGCCCAATAGGCACAGTACGGGTCTCCCGCATAAACGGAGAGTTTGTACTGAACCCGTCCTGGGATGATATGCAGGAAGCAGAGATGAACGTTGTAGTTGCAGGCGGACCGGGCGGCATTACCACCGTTGATGCAGATGCAAAGATTGTAGACGAATCCGTAATACTGGATGCCCTGGATTTTGCTCAAGGGTACATACAGCAGCTGATAGACCTTCAGAATAAGCTGAGGGAGCTTGTCGGACAGCCCAAAGCAGAGGTAGTCCTGCATACAGTTGCGCCGGAAATTCTTGAAGCCGTACGCACCCGCGCAGGCGAAGAGATTATAAATGCCATCCAGCAGCCGGACAAGGCAACCCGCGAGGCAGGGATAAGCATCCTCAAAGCAGAGATAGTAGAGCGCATGGCCGCAGACTTCCCCGACATGGAGGCAGACCTTGCCGAAGCCGTGGAGAAGGTTGTAAAAGAATCGGTCAGAAAGCTGATTATAGAAAAAGGAATTCGCCCGGACGGCCGCACCCCAACAGAGATACGCCCCATAAGCTGCGAAGTTGGGCTGCTCCCAAGAGTCCACGGTTCCGGCCTCTTCACCAGAGGGCAGACCCAGGTGCTCAGCACAATAACCCTGGGCTCTCTGGATGATGCCCAGAAGCTGGATACGGTAGAAGAAGACGGCGTAAAGCGCTATATGCACTTCTACAACTTCCCTCCGTACAGCGTGGGAGAAACAAGGCCGCTCCGCGGGCCGGGCCGCCGCGAAATAGGCCACGGCGCGCTTGCAGAAAAGGCGCTTGTGCCGGTAATACCGCCGCAGGAAGATTTCCCGTACGCCCTGCTTGTAACCTCTGAGGTGCTGGAATCCAACGGTTCCACATCGCAGGCCAGCGTCTGCGGAAGCACCCTTGCGCTTATGGATGCCGGCGTAAAAATAAAGGCGCCCGTAGCGGGAGCCGCAATGGGCCTTATGTCTGATGGAGAGAAGTTTGTAGTCCTCTCAGACATACAGGGCATGGAAGACTTCTCCGGCGACATGGATTTTAAGGTTGCCGGAACCGCAGAAGGCGTAACAGCCATTCAGATGGATACCAAGATACAGGGTATCCCAAGAGGCATCCTCACAGATGCGCTTGCACAGGCAAAGGATGCAAGGCTCTACATACTAGGGAAGATGCTGGAGGCCATCTCCGCGCCCAATACAGAGATGTCTCCTTACGCGCCAAGGGTTCTCAGCATAGAGATTCACCCGG
>CALNCU010000075.1 GCA_937875395.1 uncultured Armatimonadota bacterium
TTGTAAACGGATACGTGCAGGGGCATATTCCGGAGTCGCAGGCGGCGGCATGGCTTATGGCGGTATTCTTCCGCGGCATGAGCGCGGCGGAGACCCTGGAGCTGACCCTGGCAATGGTAAGTTCCGGCGCAACGCTGGATCTTTCCTGCATCCCCGGAATCAAGGTTGATAAACACAGTACCGGCGGCGTGGGGGATAAGACAACGCTTGTGCTGGTTCCACTCCTTGCTGCCGCCGGGGTTCCCGTTGCCAAGATGTCCGGCAGGAGCCTGGGGTACACCGGCGGAACCCTTGATAAGCTGGAATCCATCCCCGGTTTCAACTGTGCGCTTGGCATGGATGAAATTGTAGAACAGGTGAAGCGTGTGGGTGCGGTTATGGCCGGGCAAACGGAAGAGCTTGTTCCTGCAGATAAAAAGCTCTATGCCCTAAGGGATATTACCGCCACCGTAGACTGCATACCTCTTATTGCAGCAAGTGTTATGAGCAAGAAGATTGCATCCGGCGCAGATGCCGTTCTGCTGGATGTTAAATTTGGCTCCGGAGCATTTATGCACAGATTTTCAGATGCGCTGAAGCTTGCAGAGATAATGGTTGAGATAGGCCGTATGAGCGGCAAAAGGGTTGAGGCGCTGGTGACCACCATGGATCAGCCGCTGGGCCATGCTGTGGGCAACGCCCTTGAGGTGGCGGAGTCTATAAACACACTTCTGGGAGAAGGGCCGGATGATCTTGCAGGCCTCTGCACCCAGCTTGGCGCCGCCGCACTTGTTTTGGGCGAACGGGCATCTTCTTACAAAGAGGGCGAAAAGATGATAGGCCGCCTAATAAAAAGCGGTGAGGGCGCTCAAAAGTTTAGGGAGATAATTAGAGCTCAGGGCGGGGACCCAAACGTTATAGATGATCTTTCCCTCCTCCCTGCAGCGCCTCTTGTTCAGAAGGTGAACTCCCCGGCATCCGGTTATGTGAAGAGGCTTGATGCCCTTGCTGTGGCGCAGGCATCCTTTGCACTTGGCGCAGGCAGGGGAGATGCAAAGGCCCAACCGGACCCGGCCGTGGGAGTGTATCTGCATAAAAAGATTGGGGATAAGGTGGCCAGGGGAGATGTTCTGGCGGAGTTGCACGCCAGGAGCAGTTTGGGGGTGGAAGGCGCCGCAGACCTTATATCCGGCGCATATACCATTGGGCCGGTTGCGCCCGCTCCAATCCCCATTGTGCAAAAAAGGGTCAGGTAGGTTTATTCCAAGCGAGAGGTGTGCCGGCGGAGAGAGTACCTCGGCAACGTCCGCGGCTGAGCAGGCACGGCGTTTTACAGACCGTCTGCCGGGGTATGTGCGGATATGGGTTAGTGTAAATATTTATCAAGGAGAATGCTGGTGAAGGAGCTTACAGATAGAGCCCTTGAAAAAGCCCGGGGATTGGGGGCAAGCTATGCAGATATCCGCATAGTGAACCGGCAGGAAGAGTCCATCCAGGTTAAAAACGGCAAAGTGGAAGGACTCTCCGCCAAAACGGATGAAGGCTTTGGCATACGTGTGCTTGCAGACGGAGCCTGGGGGTTTGCAAGCAGCCTTAACCTTGACCCGGATGATATAGATTCCGTGGCAAAGATGGCGGTGCGCATTGCGCAGGCATCGTCCCAGGTGCAGCGCAAGCCGGTAGAACTTGCCCCCGCAGATGCAGAGGAGGGCGAGTTTGCTTTTAAGGTAAAGCAAGACCCTTTTGAAGTGCCTGTTGAAGATAAACTTGAGCTTTTAATGGATGCCGACCGCGTAATGCGTGAGAATCCGGAGATAAAAGTAGCGGAATCCACCATGAACTTCTGGAAGACGGAGACTACCTTTGCCAGTACAGAAGGCTCATACATAAAACAGACCAAGACAGAGAGCGGCGCAGGCATATCTGCAACTGCGGTAGGCGGCGGAGATGTTCAGCGGCGTTCATGGCCCGCCTCCTTTGGCGGGGACTACCAGACGGCCGGATACGAGTTTGTAGAATCATGCAATCTTGTATCAAACGCTGCCCGCACCGCAAAAGAGGCATCGGAACTTCTGCGGGCGCCCCAGTGCCCGCCGGATACATGCACCCTTATCCTTGACGGCTCCATGCTTGCGCTGCAGATACATGAGTCCTGCGGCCATCCAACAGAGTTGGACAGAGTCTTTGGCACAGAGGCTGCATACGCAGGCACAAGCTTTCTTACGCCGGATAAACTGGGCAGCTTCCGCTACGGATCAGACCTTGTTAACATTACGGCAGATGCCACTGCCCCCGGCGGCCTGGGGAGCTTCTTCTTTGACGATGAGGGCGTTCCTGCACAGAAGGTTGATCTTATAAAAAACGGCATATTCTCCGGCTATCTAACATCAAGAGAGACGGCGGCAGAGATAGGCCGGCGGAGCATGGGCGCCATGCGTGCGGAAGGGTGGAACCGCATCCCCCTTATAAGAATGACAAACATCAACCTTGCGCCGGGCGACTGGACCCTTGATGAGATGATAAAAGATACGGAGCACGGAATTTACGCCGCAATGGTAGGCTCCTGGAGCATAGATGATAAGCGGCTGAACTTTCAGTTTGCCACAGAGATTGCCTGGGAGATAGAGAACGGCTCGCTTGTAAGAATGTACAAGAATCCCACCTACACCGGCATAACCTACCAGTTCTGGCAGAGCATGGATGCCGTTGCAGGCATAGATGAATGGCACCTGTGGGGCGTACCCAACTGCGGCAAGGGAGAACCTGTGCAGACCATGCGCGTAGGCCATGGAACGGCCCCTGCAAGATTTAGAAATGTGCGCATAGGTGTGCTAGAGGAGGGATAGAGATGCTGGGCAGAGCCGGAGCGTTAGATATATTAAAAGCGGCAATAGAGGCTGCAGATGCAGATATGGCGCAGGCCAGTATAAGAATAGGCGAATTCGGGCTTACCCGGTTTGCCAACTCATCCATACATCAGAATGTGTTAGAAAAGAACGCAGAGCTTGCGGTGAAGGTTATTGCAGGCAAACGCATAGGTTACGCCGCCACAAACCGGCTTGATGAAAAGTCTATTTGCGGCATTGCAAAAAAGGCCGCAGAGTTTGCCCGCCACTCGCAGGAAAACCCGGATTTCACCTCTCTTCCGCATGCAAAACCCATAAAGGACGCAAATACTTTTGACGGGCACACAGCCTTCTATACACCGGAAGAGAGGGCGGAGGACGTCTCCGGCATGGTCTGTGAAGCCGAAAGGTTTGGCGCAAAAGCGGCGGGCGCCATCTCCACCGGATACCAGGAATTTGCGATAATGAACTCCCTTGGCGTAGAGGCGTATAACATCCGCTCGCAGGCAAACCTGTCCACGGTAATGACGGCGGAGAGCGGCTTTGGTTATGCAGATAGGGCATCCATAAATGTGATGGATTTGAACCCGGTACCGGCGGCGGCAGAGGCGGCGGCCAGAAGCTGTGAGAGCCGGAATCCAATATCCGTAGAACCGGGGGAATACGATGTCATCCTTATGCCGTATGCCGTTGCAGAGTTCCTGGAGTTTCTTGCTTACACCGGGCTTGGCGCCCGCTCCGTGCAGGAAGGCAGAAGCTTTATGTCCGGCAAGTTTGGGCAGCAGATTACGGGTAAAAACATCACCATCTGGGATGACGGCCTTAATTCCGCCGGGCTCCCCATCCCGTTTGATTCGGAGGGCGTGCCCAAGCAGCATGTGCAGATGATTGTAGACGGAGTAGCAAAAGGCGTTGTGTACGATTCTTACACTGCGCACAAAGAGGGCAAAGAATCTACAGGCCACGCCGCCCCCGGCGGAGATGAAGAGAGCGCAGAACCAATGCCCATAAACATGTTTATGGCCCCCGGAGACGCCACCGTGCCGGAGATGATTGCAGAGACAAAGAAGGGGATTCTGGTTACCCGGTTCCACTACACAAACGTAATCCACCCCATACTGACTATTATTACCGGCATGACGCGCGACGGCACATTTCTGGTGGAGGACGGAAAGGTGACAAAGCCGGTTAAAAATTTGCGTTTTACAGACAGCATTCTGGAACGCCTGAACCATGTAGATATGATCTCCCGAGAGCCAAAGCGGCAATCCATATGCGTGGTTCCGGCCATCCGCGCCCGCAGGTTCCGTTTCACCGGCACAACGGAGTTCTAGGGGGAACTTCTGCTTATCCCACCACGTATAAAATATGGGAGACCACTTGAACGGCAGGGCTTTTTCATCTATAATTAAAGAGTAATTGAAGGGGAGTAGCGCCGGGTTTAACGGAACCCGGTACGTCTAAATCATCATCACGGCAAAACTGCCTGGTTTAGATGTCACCCATAGTGAGAAGCAAGACCTTCAAGGTGCAAACGGTGTTTTGCACGTGAGGGTCTTTTCTATAAGGAGGTTTGCATGAATGCTCTTAAAACAGGGGTGCTGCTTGCCGCACTCACCCTGCTTATAATGTGGATAGGCAGGATGATAGGCGGGCCCGGCGGCATGATGGTTGCGTTTCTCTTTGCTCTGGTGATGAATGGAGTGAGCTACTGGTTCAGCGATAAGATTGTGCTTGCCATGTACCGCGCCAAGCCCGTGACAGAGGCGGAGGCGCCGGAACTGTACTCCATAGTAGGCAGGCTTACCGCGCAGGCCGGGCTTCCCATGCCCAAGCTCTACATCCTGCCGGATGAATCTGCAAACGCATTTGCAACCGGGCGCAATCCAAATCATGCTGCCGTAGCCGTAACCCGGGGGCTTATGAGGATTCTGGATCAGGGCGAGGTAGAAGGCGTGCTTGCCCATGAACTGGCACACGTAAAGAACCGGGATATACTAATATCATCCATAGCCGCCACGCTTGCCGGTGCCATTATGATGCTGGCAAATATGGCCCGGTGGGGGATGATTCTTGGCGGAATGGGCCGCTCCGATGATGATAACGGCGGGGCGTTAGGGCTTCTGGCAACCGTTATTGTAGCCCCAATTGCCGCCATGATGATTCAGCTTGCAATCTCTCGTTCCAGGGAGTACCAGGCCGATGTCACCGGCGCCTCTATAAGCGGCAAACCGTTGGGACTTGCCAATGCGCTCCTTAAACTGGAGAACGCCTCCAGGGTTATCCCGTCACAGGCAAGCCCGGCTACCGCGCACATGTTTATAGTGAATCCGCTTTCCGGCAAAAGCATGGCTGCGCTGTTCAGCACGCACCCATCCATCCCGGATAGAGTAAACAGGCTCCGCGCCATGGCCCAAGAGCGCGGGCAGTATTAAAAGCATCTGAGGGCAGGAATCTGTTGAAATTTCTGCCCTCAGGTATAGACAAATCTAATTTCGCATGCTATAATCTATGGCGTTGGCAGGGCCGCCCGGCTTTGACAACAAAGGCATTCCCCGGTAGCTCAATCGGCAGAGCGCTTGGCTGTTAACCAGGATGTTAGTGGTTCGAGTCCACTCCGGGGAGCCACACACTTCCAAAACTGGGCACCCTATCCTTTGCCAATGCTGGCAAGGCGGATCGGTCACCCAGTTTTTTGTTTGTTATAGCTTTTGCTAATGCCGCCCGATTTCCCCGAACGCATACCCTATTTCCCTCAACCCTTATTTCATCCACCAGAAGCTTCAAATATTCTTTGCCGAGTCCAGAAGTCCTATCCTCGAGTTTGCGTTTCAAAGCCGTGCAGAAAGCATCTACATGAGCTGGTTTTATCTGATTCAGCGGCAATTCTTTCTCTCGACGTAAGCCTGCCATTTCTGTTAGTAATTCCTGTTTCCTAGCTTGATGCTTATGAACTCTTTCTTGGAGAGTCAAATCCATGGGCAACAGCCCTTTTTCAACAGCTTCGTATACCCTGCACATAATCCAGAGGCGAAACTGCTTCTCATGCTCTTGTATGAACCGGTATCTCATCGCAGTCCCTTGGAGAAGATACCGGGTGCTTTTTTTATTATGTCTCGTTCCTCATCTCTCCTTCGCGGGTGACCTTAGCCGCCTTGATCCAACTTGCAAGTGAGTTGATGTTTATTCCCAGATCACGGGCAATTCTGGAACGGCTCATCCCGCCTCCCAATGCCAAGCGTACCGTTTCTTCATTGAACACCTCTCTACTATTATACAGGTGTCCGTTTTTCGGGGGAAGATCAGCCAGGGGATGCCTTCGGATTTCTTCTCCGCCTCTATACTTAAGAGAGCTATCCACCGCTTTGCATCCTAACCTGGCTATGACAGGAAATATAACAAATCTTTCACTGCAAAGACATTAAAAACATGTTGACGATAAATTGCTTGTATGTTACACTGTTATATCTTGTGATGATATATGTCAGTAATAAATTCATAGGGCAACCAAAAGTGCTGAAGTATATCAGTAAACGAATGTTAACTTGCTTGCATTCACTTTAATTTCATATTCTATCAGTCCATGAATCTTATCTTCATAATAGTTTGGTAGTAATTTTTTCATAGAGTTTGGGGGGATTAAAGATGCGTAGAGGCTTGAATATTGCTGTTAGAACCGTAATCATCCTCAGTTTATGTTTATTTGCGGGTAAAATATCAAGCGCAGCTTCCATTAACATGAACAGCATAACTCCGTCGGATGCTACTGCCAACAGCCTTTACACCATCAAATTCACTGTAACCGAAGATAACAGCATCCCCCCTGATGAATTGGTGCTTCTAATAAAAAACCCGGATGGGTCGCAACGAAGCAGTATAGATATTAGCGGATTGGTGCCCACCTGGTCCAAAGCCGGCAATACCTATACTTTATATATGAGCGCCGGTTTAAACATGGTAAACACCGCGGTTTCCAGCAGTTGGAATTCTCAGACAAAGCTATGGACGTCACCCGGTGGCCAGCGCATTATATACGCTTCGCGCCTTACTGCCAATGAGAATGCCTCAGGTGCCCCTCAAACTTACGGTATTAGCATATCCGGTACCTGGATAGATACTTCAAAGACACCTGCGGTGACCACCATTGTAAGCAGCAGTGCAGTTTCCGTTACTGTACATGATTCACATCCTAACCGGTACGGAGGCGTATCCCATGACAGGGATTATCTATGGGGCTACAGCGGATATCCTGAGACGGTTGATGCTGATCCGCTTTCCACCATGCGATGCTCAGGCGAAACCCCGGACGATATAGAGAACCCGGATGACGGAACAAGTTCAACTCAGCTCACGTTTAGAGTGGTATACAGAAATGATGATAACCTGTCTCCGGTGCAATATTTACAGCGCAGCCGGTTCGGTGGATTTGATCCATACCTACCGCTAAGAGGGGATGATACGCTCACCGGTGTGGTTCTGTATCTTGGTACGCAGGATGGGGATTACCACGCTCTTCCAATGCAGAAAGCCGATCCAGGACAGAACGACTATAAGGCCGGGGTTACGTACCAATACGTGCTGAAACCCGAAGCAAGAAACAACTATAGAGTGCTTCCAAACGGAACTTACAAGTATTTCTTTGCCTGCAGTGATGATACTGTACTTGATTCTACCGGAAATCCTTGCTGGTGGCTGGAGGAAAGCCCGTTCCAGTTGGGCGATATGTTTGAGACCAATCTGCATCCGGCGCCTGAGCGGGGGAATATCTATTTCCTGGATAATTATGTGGATCGTCCGGCTTACCAGCCAGGCGTTACCTATTTGTACCCTTACCCGGCGGACTGGCACCCGGAAATCACGCTGGGGTTGGACCCGGATCCGGATGTAGGTGCTTTTAGTCCGGGCGTACCGTGGGTCGGTACCATGGAGCCATACAGGAGATGTGTAAATCCTACTCTGCCCCATTACGGCAGCGGCACAGCCAGTAGCAACGGAGTGACTACAAGCACGCTTCTTGACTTCAAAATTAAGTATTCCCAGTTATACGGCGTCGCTCCTGATGATACCGGGGTTAACGGTGAGATAAGCGTCTGGATTAATGATGCCAACGGCCCGGCGGATGATAAGCCGTACAATCGGTACACGCTGACTCCATCCGTTTCTAATGGTGACGTAAGAGACGGGGTGGTTTATCATCTTAAGACGCCTGTTACGCTTCCTGCGGGGCCGCACAGCTACTATTTTACCGCATCTGATGGCCGTCGCCAGGTGCGTTTTCCTGTAAACGTAGGCTATATCGGACAGGACGGCACGCATTATTACAACTATTTTTACGGCCCTTATGTAAACCACAAATCTGTTTTATCAACCGCATCCGTTACTCCTACTACCGGGTCCGTGGGCCAGAATTTCAGGTATTCGGTCACTTATACCGATGCAGATAACCAGCGCCCGTTCAAGGCCCGGTTGATAATTCAGGATGATCTCGGCAACATCGTTGAAGTTGCAATGAATAAGAAGGATCTTAACGATAATGATTACAGAGACGGCGTTGTCTACATATATGATTCTGCCAACCTGCCGGTTGAACTCTCTGGTGGCAGCAGGATGTACTGTTTCGAGTTTGAAGATGATTGGGGCGCACCTTCGGATGCCAACGACCGCATAGTAGGTGAGTTAGTGTGTTTCCCGGAGAGAACCAGTCCTGATCAGCGTGCCTGGGTTGCAGGGCCCTTCATTAAGAGGGACAGCGTACCAACTTTAACAAAAGGTTCAGTAAACTCTGCAGATGGTTCATCTAATGATTCAACGCTGTGGACATACAGGGTTACATATAAGGATACCGGTAATATACTGCCGGCATTCATCAAAGTCTATATAGGGCAGGAGTCTGCATTTGACGGGTCTATAGTTTGGGACAACGGGCACGATATGTCAGAGGCTAGCATTGGTGAGCTGGCGTATCCTCTAGGCAAGGAGTATATATATAGTACTCGCCTTGCCGGAAGCAGCGCAGGGACAAAATACTATTATTCATTCATAGCTTCCAATGGCGTAGATGTTGCAGGTTATGCTGTCGGTGAAAGTCCCAGTTCCGGCGCAGTTTGGTACACGGAGGGCGTAACAGAGAACGGAGAGCGACTGGGGCAGGCGGGCGACCCACCTGTTACGGAATTTACCACATCTCATATGCCGTTGGTGGGGCCCTTGCAGGGTTCGCCGGTTCTGGATTCCTACCGGTATCCCCTGGCATTCGATGTAGATGGACGGCCTCTTTCCTATAATATTGACTACACGGTAGATTTTTTGAATGGCACTATAAATCTTGCATCCGAACGAAGCCAGATAGATGTTAAATACCTGTTCGGTACGGAAGGGCCGTCTGCCGTAAAGTACAGCTTGCCCCCCAGACTGGAGGGCGGCGGTGTTACACCTGTTTCGGGGGCATCAACTGACCAATATATGTTCACGGTTGTTTATAAGGATGACAATGGTATTGCCGGGCGGGCGCCTGCATTTGTTCGTGTAAAAATCGATAATATTGTCTACGAAATGGCATCGACAACTCCATACATAAATAATTACAAGAACGGTGTAACATATCTGCTTTCCAGAAATATGCCGATTGGTTCACACTCCTATTACTTTGAGGCTTCAAATGGGAGCGGTTATGCCAGCTTTGATGCGGATGGTTCATCCTCAGTAAGTGCAGATGTAGGCATGAGTTCCCTGGGTATTAACCGAAGCAGTTGCATGCCGCCGGTAACAAGCCTGGGAGGATGCTCGTTTGCTAGCCTGGGTTCTGCTTCGGATACAAGCCTTGCTCCTTCTTCCCCCGGTGGTGCGAGCATACTGAAGTCGGTAGGCAATATGCTTTCTGCTGCTAATCATATGCAGACCTCCAGCCTGTACGGGCCGCTGTCTGTGACTGATAGTATTCCCATACTGGGGCCATGGGTGAATGATCTTCCGGTTCTGGCCACGGACCCGGTCATGAATAACGGATTGCCAATTGAGCCGAATCCGTCAGAGGGCATAGGATATTCCCAGCCTGTGGCTTACTCTGTTACTTATAAAGAATCAGGAAACAATCCCCCTGAGGGAGGGTATCCATCAGTTTATCTGGATGTTCCGGGTGTGGTTTGTGATAAGGATATATTTAACGTGTTGGCCACAGACTGCGGCCAGTTCAGGATAACCGTTGATGCAGCAGCCTGGATGCCCGATCAGTTTGCCGGACAGCGCCTAAGAGTCACAAGTGGAGCAGCAGCCGGACTCGCTTATAATATTGTGTCCAATACTGCAGCCGACATTATGCTTGACGATACGGAAAACAGCATAACAGACGATGGTTTTCAGATTGGTGATAAGTTCCGCATAGGATATGAAGTCACGGATATATTCGGCGGTGGTGACCATGGTACCCCTGTATATATTACTGATGATGCCCAGAACTGGCAGGCAGAGGAGATTATAGGCCGCCGGATTCAATTTAGCGGCAAATCCTTTAATCTTGGTAAGGCTTACACTGTTTTAGATGCCTACCCTGATTTCGGCATGTTGGTCTTGGATTCTAATTCAGATGAGGATGCGGTACTAGATGGTGTGTCAATAGGTGATAAATTTGTGGTTGCAAATTCCGTTGAGTCTATTGACCCCGTGGCAAACACCATTACTATAGATACTAATCCAGCGGAAAACCTTCAAGGCATACCTATACAGTTTACAAGTGGCGCGCAGCATGGCCATTGTTACGTTGTGCAGGAGAATGTTGGAAATACAATTACATTGGCGGGCGGCAGCATAGACCTATCCACCGTAGCAGTTGGGGATACCTTTAACATAGGCAAGTTATTCATGTATAAACTAGACCCTGCTGACAATAACTATATTGATGGCGTGAAGTATACATGTTCGGTTCCGTTCCTGGGAAATAACCCTGGCCTTTCCGATAACTGCCACACGGCCTTCTTTAAATCATATACAAAGCAGATCACCAGCGCAGACCAGTTCACCGGCAATACTGTATTAACGGATGCCTGGGTCAAAACAGAAACATTATCAGGCCCGTTGATGGCTCCGACAGCATTTATTCGTGACGGCGTGGTTGCGCCGAATTCCGGAACCGGAAATACTACCTTTGCTTTTTCTGCCTATTATTCAAATATTAACGGTGAGCCACCCGCTTACATGAATCTGATTATAGACGATGATACTACCAATGCCATATCCATGTATCAGGACTACACATCAAGCAATTTTATGCAGGGTGTCCGCTACACCATCACTGTAAACGACCTTTTGCCAGGTACGCACAGATATCGCTTTGAAGCAGCAGACAGCCGCAACACTACGCGCCTGCCGGATAAAGCCACCGGTAATTTTAATGATCTGACCGTATTGTATGATCCTGTGCTGACTTCTCCTGCAGTAGAGCCTGCAACCGGTGATGCCTCTACTGTATTCACATACTCTGTAACCTACACGGATGCGGATAACCTGCCGCCTGCATCAATAGACCTGATGATAGACGGCATGGTGGTCGATTCCTCAAACTATACGGTGTCCCATGATGCAAATACATATATCAACGGAACAAGATATACCTTCACGCTAAAAAAAGGTTTCATCGATGACGTGGGTACTCACTCATACTCATTCAGAGCAGTCGGGCCAATGGCATCCGAAAGTGAAGCCGTTTATATAATGGGAAATGGGCCGGATATAGGCGAGTATGCCTTGCCGGTGTTGCAGAATGGCTCGGTGACGCCCACTACAGGGTTATCTACTACGCCCTACAACTTCAGTGTTACCTACCGGAGTACTCTAGGACCGTTTGGCCAGGCGCCTAGTTATGTGGTTGTTAACTTCGACGGCGCAGATATTCCCATGTCCGCGTCGTCCGGTAATACCAACTTTACCCAGGGAGTTATATACCGGGCGAGTGTTAATGCTGCTTCGGGCGAGCATAGTTACTACTTCAAGGCATCGGATGGAACAGCATATGCCGTCTTTGATCTGTATGGTTCAGTTTCATCCCTGGATTCTATTGTTGCCGCTGGAATCCCGGGCCCATTTGTAAATGATGCTCCAACGCTGTTTAATCCAGGCATACTTCCCAATCCGGAATCCGGCGTGTCCCCTGATCAGCAGATAACTTACACGGTATCCTATAAAGAGTCCAACGGTAAGGCTCCTGAATTCGGATATCCGGTGGTATATGTTGATAGTTCTCCTTCCTCGATCTATAACATCGAGGCTACTGCATGCAGTGCTTCCTCTGTTACCGTGAACGGGGCAGCCTGGAAAAAGGATCAGTTTAAAGGGCATAGGCTATGTGTGACAAGCGGTAAAGCATTGGGCAAGCAGACAGGTTATGATGTAAAAGAGAACAGCAGTGACACAATAGTGCTTGAAGATGGGAGCAATATTACCGGGGATGGTTTTGCCGTGGGGCACAAGTTTAGAATCGGTGGCGAGGTTACACAACTTACGGAGGACTCGGTTACGGATAGCAGCTTGAATCTGGATGATAACGCCTTGGCGGGAGCCTTTATCCAATTCAGCGGAGAGTCATTTGAGAAAGCCTATCTTGTGACCGGCAATTCCAATGACACGCTTATACTGGAATCACCGGCTGGATCTTTGGTAAATCTGCTTGCAGATGGAGTGAAGATTGGTGACAAGATCAGTTTTGTATATGCTGTAAAATCAATTACAGACAATACAATCACTGTTGATATGTCGTATGATTGGGCGATTCCATGGGCAGAGAATATGTGGAAGGGAATGCCTCTCCAAATTACAAGCGGTGATCATAGAGAAAAATCCCTTACTATTCAAAGTAACACATCAGATACACTTACTTTATATAGCGAACAAACAACAGCGGGGCTGTCAGTTGGAGATACCTTTAACATAGGTAAACTCCAGATGATCAAAGCACCATCCGCAACATATGATTATAAGAGCGGTGTCAGCTATACGTACACGGTGCTTGGACTGGCTCCTATGCAATCCGGCTATGTGCACACCGCTTCCTTCCAGTCACTCACCCGCCAGGTGACTTCGGATGACGGCGCAGGGAACAAGGGCATGTCGGATGCATGGGCAGACACGCAAGTTCTGTCCGGTCCCAGGATTATTATTCCCGTCCCGGATGGCGAGGAGGCTCCGGTACTGCTCAACCCTGAAGTCCAGCCATCCGTGATCCTGCCTGCAGATCAGGTTACCTTTAATGTAACTTATGCGGACAAGATGAATTATCCTCCGGCCGCTCATGACTTGGTAAGCGGGTACATACGCCTGATAGTCGATGGAATAAACTATACAATGTCGCCATCAGAGGAGGGGCCGCTTAACTATGCCTCTGGTGTGGTGTATACGGCAAGCATATTCCATCCTACAGGCAACTGGTCCGCAGGGCCTCACCGGTATTACATTGAGGCATCGGACGGATACATGGCAACAAGACTTCCTGCAACCGGTAATTATACTTTCAACGTAAACCATAAGCCCATGCTCTCAGCCCTGGGTGTGTCTCCGACTGCCGGCCAGGGTAATGGCTCTTACTCATACAGCGTGATCTATACGGACCTTGATGGCGACCCGGTCTCAGGCGGCGTTCCAGTCCTTAGCATAAACGGTGCAACAGTGGACAGCTCTGAATATACAGTAACATCAAGCGGTAGTTGGAATACCGGAGTGACTTACACATACAAGTTGCAATCCGGTTACTTTGCCGGGCTAACCGGCGTTCAGAGCTACTGCTTTTATGCAAGCGATTCATATGAGGACGCCGATCCTGCGATCGGCAGCGGACCTGTAATAGGCCACTCATACCCAAGGCTGACACAGGCACAGGTTTCACCGGAGAGTGCCGTATCCAGTGGAGAGTTTACTTACACTGTTACTTACCAGGATGATGATGGCAATGAGCCCACATATATTAACCTGTTTATTGATGGCGGCGAGGCTTTGGCAATGTCCGCATCAGAGACGTCATACGACACAGGGGTTGTGTATACTTACGGCCCTGTGCAGTTATCAGGCCAAACTGCGCCTCATAATTTCCATATCACGGCAAACAACGGGCATAATGAGGTGGATACGGGCATCGTAAGCCTGCCCCAGATCAGGCTAGAGTCGGCGCCAAAACTGATCAATGCATTGGTGAAGAAAGCCACGGGATGGATTACGGATACGTACACATACTCGGTAACGTATAAGGATGATGAGGGCGACGTGCCTGAGTGGGTGAAAGTATATATAGATGGCGTCGCTCATCAGATGAACAAGGGCTCAGGCATTGACTACAAAATTGGGGTTAGTTATACATTTTCAATAGTCGGGCTGGATGAAGCGCTTCACACTTACAAGTTTGAAGCTTCGGATAAATGGCTCACCAGTGAAACTGAAACATTGCAGGGGCCTGATGTTAAACAGAAACCTGCCCCAACGCTCTCCGCCGGTACAGTTACACCAGAAACCGGCAAGGATTTTAATCAGTATACGTATACCGTAACCTACAAAAGCACTCTGGGCGAGGCGCCGGAATCAGTGCAGGTATACATTGATGGTGATGATGCAGGACATGCCCATAACATGACCAAACTGAGCGGAACTAGTTTTACCGAGGGCGCTGTGTATTCTTACATAGCTAACGGATTAACCGCCGACACACCGCATACATTCTTCTTTAAGGCTATAAGCGGCACCAATACAGTTTGCAATCCTGCCAGCGGATCACATTCCGGCCCTACGGTGAATGAGGGCATAAAGGCGTCAATAGGCTTGTCTTGTATGCCAATCCTGCCGGCTATTAATAATCCAGCGACTATTACTATTGTTCTCACGGGCAAAGAGACACATGCTATTGAAGACCCTGTGACCATCAACCTGAAAGTTACATCACCCTCCGGTGCTACTTCGACCTATCAACTGGCAGGTACTTCAGCACCAGACAGTGAGAGCTGGGAGGCTGTCAAGAGTGGTACTTTGTTCAACGCAAAGGGCGAGTGGAAGATATCAGCCACTTGGGGCGGTGATACAAACTACCCTATGGCTACAAGCGGAGAAAAATACATCACTGTATTAGATACCCCAAGGTTATACCTTAAGGATGGCGAAATCCAGATGATAGCCCTACCTGCCTGGCCTACAAATCCAGCCAACCCACAGGCGGAATTTGGATTAACGCCAAGCGTTCCGTTCTCCCTGGCAATGTGGTTGCCAGAGAATGGGAGGTACAGCATATGGACAAACATACCTGATAACAATTCATCGCCTGATTTCCCGCTGCTGGCGCCAGGATGCGGAATGTGGATTAAAACACGAGGGGATACACAGGTAGTCCCTACAGGCAATATTGTCGACCCCAAAATTGATTCCGGAGCCATAGCACTGAAATATGGGTGGAACCTTGTAGGGAACCCTTACAGGCAGCCTGTGACTTGGAGCAAGTTCAAGATAGTCTACAAGAACCAGAAAGTGAGCATTGCTACAGCATCCGACAGTGCCCATAAATGGGTGAAACCCTATGGATGGGTTTGGGAAAAAGACCCATCCACCCAGGTGTGGCAGTACAGCCTGGTTAACTCAACATTGCATAATAACACAATCCTGGCATATCAAGGGTTCTGGATCTTATCTTTAGTTAATTGCGAGTTGCACATGTCTGCCCCGGCCGTCGGAACTACTCAGATATCCGCCTCTTCTGCCAGCCGGCTTGATATGAAGAGCGCATCCAGCCGGGCAAAATGGATGCTTCGCATAGGCGTTGATAACGGTGTTTTGCATGATGACTTCAACTACCTGGGATTAACCTCGTCCAATCCTGAAGTTATACAAAGTCCGATGTATCCATCTGGACACATTGATCTTTACTTTACCAACCGGGATGGTTCAGGGCGGTATGCATATGATTTGAGATCCGGCAATAGCGTAAGCGAGACCTGGAATATCAGCACGGAAGCCAGTTCTGCTGGTGATATGACATTGACATGGAATAATATCGGGTCATTAAACGGGTTTAAGCTGCTACTCGTTGATGATTACACAGGTGCCTTGCAAGATATGACTGAAGATGGCACATATACTTTCCATGTAGATGCTGATCACTTATGTAGGAAGTTTCGCATTATACTTAGCAAGATTTAGGTTGCCGCCAGATTACCTGAATGGATATGGAATGAGGGGTCTTGATTAGTAGATATGAAATATAGCATTTAGCAGGCATATCTATTATGAATAAGGCAGGTGCATTTTAAGCGCTAGGGCAGTAATGTCCGGCACACTCTAATCAAAGTTATGCCGGTACGATAACATCCTTTTCCGTACCTTAATAAACCGATGAATGTTGGGATGGAATCTAGCAATCTGAAGAATAAACCTGTGCGCTTCAATACCTAAAAATGTATTTGAAGAGTAGGGTGATCTTCGAGTGCTGCCAAACTACATTAGAAAGAGTAAAAGATGCCTTTTAAGAAACTACCTTTAACCACATATGTTCTTCTTGCGCAGGTTTTCTTTCTATTCCTTGTGACCGGCTGCGGCGGGGGAGGCGGCGGAACGGGTACTACCCCTTCTCCACTAAGTATGATGAATATGGGGCTGAACGTTCCCGCCGGCGTAATAGGTGGTTCTGATGGAACTATAACTGTAATCGTTGATATTATATCACCTCACGCCATATCGTATGCTAAAGCCACGGTAGAAGCCCCATCTTTCAATGCTACAAAGAGCCTTGCATACAGTGCGGAGTCGAGTTATTATACTACCTTTGACATACCGAGTTTTTCATCTGCTACCGAGCAGACCAAAACATATACCGTGACCATACAGGCTGCAGATGCCGAGGGTAACACAGCCAGTACATCATCAAATTTCCAGGTATCAGCCATTGTGCTGCCTCCACCTGCACCATTACAGTAAAGCTATCTGCACTCCGGTCGTGATGTGATTGCGAGAGGTTGCATGGAGTTAAATTAGTATACAAAATTTGTTAATAGTGGAGGGTAGAATGAGGACTTTGAAGATTAGGCGCACAGAACTGTTGGCAGCATTTGTAACTATGATGGTACTTATACCCGCATTAAGGTCTGCAGCAGCCCCAGCATGCCCCGCGTCTTTTACTACAAAACAGCCGAATGGCACCAAGCTTGAAGTGTACATTCGTGGAGACGAGACACAGGGATGGGTTGAAACTAAAAGCGGCTACAGTATAGTCAGAAATCCAAGAACACGATTCTGGGAATATGCCTCCACTAATAGATCTGGCCGATTGATATCATCCGGTCACAGAGTTAATTCCAGCAGCCAGAGACCATCAGGGTTAAGACCGCATATTATGCCGGCCAGGCGAAACATGCGCCAGGCCCCAAAAACATTCTCTACTGTTCCCTTACGTAGTTCATGGGAGCCTCATACCGTAGCCGGTACAAGTAAGTTGTTGGTTATCTGCGTTTCCTTCAATGACCGGATAATGATAACCGCTCCGTCAGAATGGGCTAATACTATATTCGACACTGAGCCCGGAGTAAAATCTGTATCCAATTATTATAAGGATAATTCTCTAGGTATCTTCGGCATAGCTCCTGTCAGCCATACACAGGCCGGCAATCCTGAGGGCGTAGTTTCGGTGGCTATAGCCCGGAATCACCCTGACTGTGCTGGAGAACTGGACTATGCAGAAGAGATTACGTGGATAAATGCCGCTCTCACCCAGGCAGAGAGCTATGTTAACTTCCCCGCGTTGGATACAAACGGCAACGGCGCAATTGACACCAATGAAGCCGTGATATATTTCATAGTCGCCGGCTATGATGCATCAGACTCGATCATGACCCCAAGCATATGGGCGCATGCCTGGGGAGGGAGCGGTGTATTTGCAGGAGGCATGAGAGTTACCGATTGGGCACTCAGCGGCGAGTTGAACGATTATGATTATCCGCTGCCTATGGGTGTGATGACCCACGAGTTAGGACATTCGATGTGCGGGCTTCCTGATCTTTACGATACCACGGATAACAATTCTGGGCTCGGGATTTTCAGCTTAATGTCATCTGGTTCCTGGGGGATGTCGTATTCAGACATGTTCTATGGCAGTACCCCAGTCGCACTGGATGCCTGGTCCAGACAATACATAGGATGGGCTGTTCCAAGGGTACCTGAAGATACAACAATCTGTGATTTTGGTCCTGCAGCAAAAAGCTTGGATTCAGTGGTAAAACTAATTAAACCGTCAATAAGCACAACGGAATACTTCCTGGTTGAAAACCGGGCCTATACTGGGTGGGACGCCGGAATGGAAGCCCAGTTTTGGAGCAATATCTGGGGCGGAGGACTGCTAGTTATTCATGTAGATGAAAGTATAGGAACCCCGGTGGCAAATGATATTAATGAGTACAAAGGTGCGGGTACCCACCAGGGCGTAATGGTTGAAGAAGCAAGCTTGGCATACGGTTCGCTATTGTCCGGCACGTCCGATGGCGACTACACTCACATGTTCTATGATGGGAATAATAGTTGTCTGGATGACTTAAGTACCCCCAATACAAGGCTCTACAACGGTACTTCCACATATATTTCACTCTTTGATATTTCTGAGCCTGGCGAGAACATGACGGCCGTTGCGGCATTTTCTATGCCGGTAGCAGACCCGGCAATGACTCCGGCTCCAGGAACATATAGTTGGTCAACAAGCGTTACGCTGGAATGTTCCAGCCCAGGTGCAGTAATAAGATACACCTTGGATGGCACAGACCCATCCAATACCAGTACACTCTATACGAGCGCTATACCAATAACAACAACAACCACTCTCAAAGCAAGAGCGTACAAGGACGGCTTCACGCCGAGCAACGTAGTTCGCGGCAAGTATACCATCATGAAGCCTAATGTACTCATGGTAGATATCAACTCACCGGCACCCAGACAAAGGCAGAACGGCAAAACCTGGGCAACAGCTTACACCAGTATCAACAACGCTATAAAAAGTGCATTTAACAATAGTGAAATATGGGTTGCCTCCGGTACCTACACAGAGCCCATAGTAGTACGGCAGGGAGTATCTCTGTATGGCGGGTTTGCCGGTAATGAAACTGCATTATCCGAGAGAAAACCATCAGTAAATCAGACAGTCTTATCCGGAAGTACGCACAGACAGCCTGTGTTAACGGCAAATTCCGGAGTAACCATATCAACCGTAGTCGATGGGTTTGTCATACGTGGGGGAAGGAGTGTAGACGGAGGAGGCATCTATTGCAGGGGCGGATCGCCTACGATTTCCTACAACAACATATCCAATAATAACGTAAACGGGCATGGCGGAGCAATTTACTGCTGCGGAGCATCGCCGGTTATAACAAAAAATGTCATATCGAATAATTCTTCAAAGGATGGCGGCGGTATCTACTGCGATAAGCTGTCGTCAGCCATAATAACCAATAACTTGATATCCGGGAACAGTGCTAAATGGGGAGCAGGTATATTCTCCTATCTCTCCAATCCAAAAGTATTAAATAACACAATCATAAGTAACAGGGGGGTAATCGCAGGCGGTGGTGTGTACACCTACTACTGCGCCCCAACAATAAAGAACAATATAATCGCCTTCTGCAGTTCTGGTATCTGCAACGTCAGCAGTAACTCTCCAACAACCAACTATAATTGCCTGTATAGTAATGGCACATATAACTACAAGGGATTAGTTGCAGGAACTCGCGATATATTCAGCGACCCTATGCTCGAATCTGCAACAAACGGCAGCATCAACGGTGAATCTCCATGTATAGATGCGGGTGAAAATTCTGCGGTAATAACAGGCGATACGGATATATCCGGCAATAACCGGATTATCGGCAACAGCGTAGATATTGGTGCGTTTGAATTCAGCCCCTAGCAATAGTTTTGGCAAGCTTAAACATAGCATGGCCGTGATAGCTGTACAACCGGCATGTAGATTCACGTTGGGAGGATAGCGGTATGTCCAGGAATTATTGCTTCAGAATAGCGTTTCAGGCAGTAACAGCCATTTTTATACTGGCGGCAGCATGCCATGTGCCCGTCCACGCAGCAAGCGCAAGCCCATCGCAGGGAGATGAATGGAGCAGCCGGAACCAATATAGAATAATAGGCGCAAACAAAAACGCTCTCACCCTAGCAGTAAAACAACACCTGATAGTTGCAGATAGACTCCTAAGAAGCAGGCTTCCCGAAGAACGAATCAAAGGAGTAGGAGTAGCCCTTGCAGCAGCAGTCTGCGCATCAGAACGCATAGAAGACCATGCCCTCGCCATAAACATAACAGAGCGATACCTCCTGCCAAACAGAAAACTCGCCCCCGA
>CALNCU010000076.1 GCA_937875395.1 uncultured Armatimonadota bacterium
TGCGTCCTTCATCGGCCCTGGCACCAAGGCATCCGCCGTACGCCCTTTGTCTGTATACGCAGGTATCTTCTGAAGTCCGGTTGTCAAGGTTCCTTTGAACGCGGCATCCGTGTTCAAAGAGTTTTCTGGCGGAGAGGTGGTTATACACATTTAAGGTAATTCAACCGCACCTTCCAGTACGGTTAACATGCTTCACCTGCGTCCACCTGGTTGGAACCTCCTCGCCCGGAGTGGGTACCGGACTTCGGCAGGTTCCACCTGGGCGGTCCGCGGTTAGCGGTATGAAGAATGCCTGGGAACGTATTCACCGCCGTATTGCTGACCGGCAGTTACTAGCGACTTCAACTTCATGCAGTCGAATTGCAGACTGCAATCCGAACCACGGCCCGTTTTAAGGATTATCTCACCCTTGCGGGATCGCCCATTGTACGAGCCACTGTAGCACGTGTGCAGCCCAGGACTTGCGGGCCATACGGACTTGACGTCATCCCCTCCTTCCTCCAACCCAAATACCTTTAAAAAGGTACCGGGCGGCGGTTCCCCAAGAGTCCTCAACTCCCCGGACAACAAGTCCGGGTAATGGAGCAACAAGGGGTGTGGGGTTTCGCCCGTTTCAGGAATGAACCCAACGCCTCACGGCACGGGCTGACGACAGCTATTCAGCACCTTGCCTGCATGCCCTTTCTATGGGGGTGGGCTACCGGCGCCGTTTTCCGGCACGCGGGCCCATTATCCAGACATACAGGCAGCCCTGGTAAGGTTCTTGGGACAGCGTCCAATTAAGCCACATGCTCCGCCGCTTGTGCAGGCATCCCCAATTCCCATGATTTTCAGTCTTGCGACCGTACTCCGCAGGCGGGACACTTAACGCGTATGCTTCGCCTCGGGAGGACGCTATCCATCCCAAGACCAGTGTCCATAGTTTACGGCCAGGACTACCCGGGTATCCAATCCGGATCGCGCCCCTGGCTTTCGCGCCGTCAGCGTCAGGAGCGGCCCAAAGAGCTGCCTTCGCCATTGGTGTTCCTTCCGATATCAACGCATTTTACTGCTACACCGGAAGTTCCACTCTTCTCTACCGCCCTCAAGATAGAAAGTATCCGGCGCACTTCCCCGGTTGGGCCGGGGGATTTCACACCAGACTGTTCTATCCGCCTGGACGCCCTTTACGCCCAATGATACTGGACAACGCTTGCACCTCACGTTTTATAGCGACTGCTGGCACGTGATTGGTCGGTGCTTTCTCTACAGGTACCGTCATTTTTTTCTTCCCTGTAGGACAGGGCTTTACATCCCTAAAGACTTCTTCGCCCACGCGGCGTCGCTGCGTCAGGGTTTCCCCCATTGCGCAAGATTCCCCACTGCTGCCGGCTACTCCAGACCCGGTTTGCTGGTAACTTCAAAGCTGCATCCCTGGGTTTGGATTTGCCGCCGGGGCCTTGTCTCAGTCCCCGTCTGGCTGGCCGTCCTCTAAGACCAGCTACCCGTTGCAGGCTTGGTGGGCATTTACCCCGCCAACTACCTGATAGGCCGCGGGCCCATCCTCAAGCGCAATTAATTGCTTTAGATGTTCTTTCATGCAAAAGAACATCCACATGCGGTATTAGCCTGCCTTTAGACAGGTTATCCCACACTTGGGGGCAGGTTGCCCACGTGTTACTCAACCGTTCGCCACTAAAGAGTCATCTAATAGGTAACGGGAAGGCTGCAAATTATTCTGGAGCACACCCTCCATGTTCCTAACAAAGATGATTCTCCGTACGACTTGCATGTGTCAGGCACGCCGCCAGCGTTTGTCCTGAGCTGGGATCAGACTCTCCGTTTGCGCCCGAATTTTGTAATTCGAGCAGGATGTTCTGCACACCATCTCCGCCAGAAACCTGATTATCAAAGTGCGTTTGTAATAGGTATCTCTCCTGTATTCTGCACCACTAAACCTTTGTATCTGCTGTTCTGGGCGCAATGATGCGGCAAACCAGGATTTTGCATCTTGCGAAGGTTTTATCTTCACAGGGCGGGTCAGGCTCCCGGAGACTACCCCAAAAATCTAAGCCAACCTGATAACCTGAATCCTCCCCAATCTGCGGCGGCGAAGCCAGGATAAGCCATCGCAGGGTGCTCTATTATCTACATGTGCTTCGGCAGCGACGCACTAAAGTGCTCTGCGACCGAAGTATCGCCCCGGGGGGTTGTGCCCATCGCTTTGGCAGTGGCGTGCTTTGTGGGGGAAGAGACACCGGGCAGCAGAAGCTGCCCGGGTAGGGGCGTTTTAAAGGGCGGAGAGCGCGGGCCAGTCCAGCTCTACCCCTTCGGCTTGAAGCAGGCTCTGGAAATCGGCCAGGAGTTCCGGCTGCTCCCATACATGGGCCGGTTGTACGTTTTTATCCAGGCAGAATGATGCAAGGAACCCGGCGGATTCCCCTATATTCCACTCCACGGGATGCAGCCTGTAGCATCCGTTGCTTATGTGGGTTGTGCCTATGTTCTTGCAGGCAGGGAGAAGGTTCTGCATGCGCACGGGGATCATGGCGCCAAGGGGTATCTGGAACGGGAGGGAGCTTATATCTATGTAGTTATCTCCGCCCGTGCTTGGGTGCAGGTCTATTCTGTACGCGCCCACGCCCACGCTATCTTTAAACTGCGCTGCTTTTACTCCGCCGTGCGCCTGGGCGCCCACGTGGAGTTCCGTCACGGTGAAGCGCGCCTTTATCCTTCTGCTCTCACGTATATACGGGTACTTGGCCAGGCCTTCCGGGGCGCCGGTGATATCCGGCCTGGGGTAGAGCCCGGGATAACCGGTACCGCCGTCCGGGCGGGGGGCTTCTGTTTGCATCCAGTATAGCAGGCTCCTTGAGAGTTCGCGGGAGGCTTCCAGGTGCCTGGATACCTCTTCTTCCGGCTTGTCTATGATATTCCCAAGGAGATAATCGTTCTGGGGCCAGTTGACCAGTGTTACGTCATGCACGCCCATGGATTCCGGGTAGCCTGCGCCATTGATAACACGCCGGTATGTCCATATGGGAGGAAGATTCGGGCGCTCCTTTGATTCAAAGAGCGTTCTTGGAAACGGCTCAAGGGTGATGGGGTGTGAATACGTCCAGGATAGGAGCGGGCCGCTCCATGCCGGGGCCAGGGTGGGCACGTAATCACGCCAGAAGTTGTAGGTGGCGGGCTTGTCTATTACGTGATTGCCGCATGGATCGTACCCCA
>CALNCU010000077.1 GCA_937875395.1 uncultured Armatimonadota bacterium
ACTTGAAGATATTCTTCCAAGGGCCGGGATGAGCGCATGAGAAGAATCCTTATAGTAATTGCAAAATCCCCTGTCCCCGGCTGGGTAAAGAGACGCCTGACGCCTCCCCTTGATACGGCATCGGCTGCAACTCTGCATAAGTGCTTTGTGCTTGATACGTTAGATAAGGCCGCCGCCGTGCCGGATACGGAGCTTGTTGTGGCATTTACGCCGGAGAGGGAGATTGCATTTTTTAGAGAGGCGGCCCCCGGCGCCGGCATGTTTATCCCCTGGCCGGAAGCGGATGCGGGGAGTACGCTTGCATCGTGCTTTCAGGAGCTGTGCGGCCCGGACCGTTCCGTTGTGGCAATAGGCACGGATGCGCCCACCATGCCCGCGCGTTCCTTTGAACTGGCCTTTAACGCTCTTTCCTCCGGCAGTGCGGAGGTAGTCTTTGGGCCTGCATCAAACGGAGGGTGCTACCTGCTGGGCACATCCGCCCATGACGGCTCTGTGCTTGGCAAATTTAACTGGCCTGCCTTCAATCCAGAGGGGGAGGGGGTAGAGCTTGCTGCCGGACTGGGGATAGGGTGGTACCTGCTGCCGGAGATGCTTACTGTTGATGTGCCCTCAGAGCTTATGCAGCTTAAGAAGTCGCTATTTGAATCTGCCGGGGAGAGCATGTGGGCGCCGCGCACCCGCCTGTATATGGAGTGCCTGAAGGATACAGGCGCCATATAGGCAGCATGCAGACGGGTATAAATTTAGGTAAAGGGGTATCATCCCCATGCCAGCGCTGCCGGAACATCTCTGAATATCCTGTGTTATCTAAAGATTGGCAGACGCAGACGGAGGTAGATAATGGCAAAGTTTTTAATAGAATTCCCGCGTACCACAGACGATTGCGTCTATACCCTGCATGATCTTGCCAAAGAATCCCCGGACGTATATGCGCGCATGAACTGGGCCTGCATGGTAGATAAGAACGCCGGATGGGGGTTTGTAGAAGCAGAGAATGTGGCGGCAGTTAAAAGCCTGCTCCCCCCGGATCTTCAGGAGAAGGTGGCAATTACGCTTGTAACCCCCTACAATGAAGAGGATATACGGGCCAGAACGCAGGTAGGACAGCCTTAGCATATCCCACAGGGCAATCAGGCTTGGCTGCAACATTGGCTATTCCGCAGGGGGCGGGTCTCTGTGCCCGCCCGTGTTCAGTTCCGGCGGGCGGCGCTTTGCTCTGTGACCGAAGTATTCTCTCGTGGGTTGATACACCTTGCTTCGGCAGCGGCGTGCCAAGGCACTCTGCGACCGAAGCATCATCCCAGGGGATTTTACCGCCCTTGTTTACGGTTGATATTACCCGCTGCTACGGGCTCATTACCTGCCCGCCGGTTACGTTTATTGCCTGGCCGGTCATGTAGCTGGATTTATCTGATGAAAGAAAGACCACCATGTTGGTGATATCATCATAGCTGGTGCCCCGTCCAAGAGGTACCTGGGCTTCATACTTCTTGCGTACTTCTTCTTCCGTGATCCCCCAGCGCTTGGCATACTGTTTATACAGGCTGTTCACCCAGAGAGGGGAATCCAGAAGGTTGCCGGGGCAGATGGCGTTTACCCTGACCTGGCTTGGCGCAAACTCCAACGCAAGGCTCTGCACCAGCCCTATGCCGCCAAATTTGCTTGCCGCATAGGCGGAGTTTTTGTTGCTCCCTCTTTTGCCGGATTTAGAGTTGATCTGTATAATAGAACCCTTCCCCTGCGGAAGCATTACCTTTGCCGCCTCACGTGCGCAGATAAAGCCGCCCACCAGGTTCACCTCTATCACTTTGCGCCAGTCTGCGGTGGCAAACTGAGTCGTCTCGCCGGAGATAAGAATGGCGGCGTTGCAGACCATAATATCCAGCTTGCCAAAGCTGCCCACGCAGGTTTTAACCATTGCCTGGACATCTTCGTCTTTGGTTACGTCTACTTTTATGGGAACGGCGCCTATTCCGTACTTTTCTGCCACATCTGACGCTACCTTCTCACAGTTTGCAATGTTGATATCGGCTATTACTATGTTTGCGCCCTCAGAGGCAAGCTTGTGAACTATAGCCTCTCCCAGCCCCTGCGCGCCGCCCGTTACAATGGCGCTCTTTCCTTCAAGCTGCTTGCAGCAAGACATTACTTGTTTACCTCCAAAGAAACAGGCCGCCTCCGGGGCGGCCCGGATAGTGTTACAACTCTACTTTTTCACTAAGCAGTTCCGCCTCTGCCTCCAGGTTCCAGAACATGCCGTCCGTAAGCTTTGCGTAGACGTTGGGCAGCACGTTTTTAAGATTCGGCAGGCTTGTGAGCGGCAGGTTATGAATCTGCGGGTAGATTACCACGCGCCCGGGGAACGTTCCTTCCTTCACGGCCTTCATGCCGTCCCAGGATGCCTCTATGCCCCCTATTGCGGCAACGGAGGTGTTTGTAGAGAGGGTTCCGTCCTCTGCTGCGTGCAGGGTGTCTTGCAAATCCGTCACCTTAGAGCCGCTGCTCCCCACAAAGCGGATGCTCTTTGCGTAGACGCCCGTCATATCAAGAGAGGCTATTGTTCCTATGGGTACGCCCGCAAAGATGTTCATAAGGCACTCGCGGCCCATGTGCGGCACGGCCTGTTCCATAAGGGCGGCTATGGGCGCCAGCACAACTATATCATCAAAGCCCTCTCCGCCGGCGAACTCTTTAAGGAACTTATCAAACTCTTCCTTTGAGAGTTCCAGCGGGTTTACCACCTCAAGCTCTATGCCGCGGCGTTTTGCTATAGGGATGAACCGCTGCTTTACGCTTTCAAGGCGGGCTGTATCTACATCTGTTGCTACAATCTTTTTGGGGCCGCCCGGAAGCTCTACGGCGCGCTGTACGTGCATCTGGCCCATGGGGCCGCCTGCGCCTATAAACCATGCGCATCCGCCGGGTTTCAGTTCGCTGGGAACCCGGAGCGGGGCGTAGGATGCCGCAATGCTTCCGCCGTTTGTGCCAAGGTAGGAGTGGTTCATGTAGTGAACCTTGCCCACGTCTATCTTTACGGGGCGGGCCATATCTCCCTTTGCCACAATGTTCATTATGCCGTCTTTTGCCAGAACGGTGGCGGCGCGCTCTACAATGTCTGAATCTGCGCCAAGCACAATTATATCATCAAAGCCAAGGTGCTCTTTTGCCAGGGATTCTACATCTACCCCGCCAAACTCCGGGGTTTCAAAGAGTTCAAACTTCCCGGCGGCAAAACCGGCCTTAAGATCGCCAAGCAGCTTGCCCCGGACGCCGGTTGCAAGCACTGTTTTGGCGGTTATCTCCATATCCAGGGAGTAGTCGCCGGAGTCGTTGGGGGAGCCTATAACCCAAAGGACTCCGCCGGGTTTTAGAGAGGTGCGGCGTTCAATTCTGTAAGACGCTACCACGCAGGCCCACGGTTCTGCAAGGGCGGCCTCTGCGTAGCCGGTGCTCTCTTGCATGGGGATAAGGTAGCAGCCCTCATCTCCGTTTATGACTTCTTTGCCCACCACCTGATATTGGCTCTGCGCGCCGGGGAGCGCGTACCCAAAGGCCATGCTCTTTCCGCCAAAGAATACGTCTGCCTGTATTATAAACCTTTGGCCTGCCTTAAACTGATCTTTAAGGTTGTCTCCCACGCTTGCAATGGTTACGGCCGCTTCATGGCCCAGCGTGACGGGGTCTGTGGTGAGGTCGCGCCCCACTACACGCGGGTGCTTGTTCCCCTGGTTGATAACTTTTATGTCGCTGAAGCAGATGCCCACGGCGTCTATTCTAAGCAGAAGCTGGTCCGGGCCAAACTTGGGCATGGGGTATGCTTCCGGCTTGCCGTCTTTTCCCAGATTCTCCAGACCGGCGCCGTAGAGGTGCCAGGTCCATATCTCTTTGGGCAGGTTGTACTCAACTTTTTTGTAAGTTGAGAGGATTTTGTCATTCATGGATCTTCCTCCCTGGTTGTAATATAATACTATTGGCTCACCAAACTAATTATGGCGGATGATACTTCGCCGCTGCCGAAGTGAAGGGCAGCCCCCGGGAAGATGCTTCGGTCGCAGAGCACTTTAGTGCGTCGCTGCCGAAGCCAAGACGGTAAAATCCCCAGGGCGATACTTCGGTCGCAGAGCGAAGCGCCGCTGCCGAAGCTCAAATTAAATTATCAAACGAATCACACTTGAAAGGAACCGCCTCAGATTGCTCAACCAACTGGCAGAAGCTGGAATGCTTCCATACATCCGGCTCTTTTACTAATCCCCTAATAACAGGGTTGCGGTGAATATAGTTGATTTTCTCTTCTATGATATCTCTGCTGTACACCGGAAACACCCTTGGGCGCTCTTTCCAGAATCCCTTTTGCCCAGGTGCAATCTGCTTTGATACTTGCCCAAGTATGCGCCTCAAAAATGCGCTGATGTTTGCTGCATCCTTCGCCCATAACATCATATGAACATGTTCCGGCATAATAACGTAAGCCTGTATCTTTACAGAGAACCTTTCTTGGCCTCTGTTCCATTCATTGTAGAGTATGGCTATTACTTCTGCCGAGAGCAAAGGTTGCCAATCCTTCACCGTATATGTGCAGAAATGGATGCAACCATCTGCGTATTGATTATGCCATCTGCTCAATCTGGTTCACTCGGCTTCGGCAGCGGCGTGCTTCGCACTCTGCGACCGAAGTATCTTCCCGGGGGATTTTACC
>CALNCU010000078.1 GCA_937875395.1 uncultured Armatimonadota bacterium
TGCATGACTTTTCCCTGGGTGATGAATGCCTTTTTGTAGTTGGAGACTACGACCTCTGTTTCTCAGATACCTGCCGGGCAGATTTCAAGCGGTTTGTAAAAGAAGAGTACGGTACTATAGAAAAGCTGAATACAGAGTATGGCACTACCTGCAAATCCTTTGATGAAGTGGAACCTCTTCCATTTGAGAGCGCTAAGGAACAAGATCAGATTGCCGGATGGGTGGATCATCGTCTTCACATGGATTCGGTTTGGGCCGGCATATTTGGCTTTTGCCGTGATTCAATAAGAGGCGTTGCGCCCGGAGCCAGAGTAGGGTATGAAGGAAGCAATTTGCATGTGGATAGTTACTCGGCAGGCGACTATTGGAAGCTCAGCCGTGCCATGAATTTGAACAATATTTACTACCAGCCCTTTCAGGCGGCGGCTCTGGCAAGCTTTGCTTCAAAGGGAGACTTACTGGGTTTCGGCTGGATTGGAGGGTACGGAGCGCCGCATGCAAAGAAGCATAACTATGAGACCCAGTACAGATCATGGTTGACACTTCTTAAAGGTGGTAATTCCCTCTGGGTATGGAATGCCGGCGGCCCTTCATCCGGTTCAGTCAGCGCGCCGGAATATGAGTTTTACGATTATTTCCAAGATGCCTTATCTGCAGTCAGAGAGATGAAAGCGGGCCTTGGCAAGGCTCTGATTCGTGCAGAACGCCAGGCGGACTTCGGTATATACTATTCGCCTGCAAGTATACATACAGCCAAGTTTATGGGAACGCGATTGGGGAACGATGCCCATCTGCAGGATATCTCACAACTAACTATTGATCTTGGTTTCCAGCCATTCATATATTCGCCGGAACAGGTGAAAGGCGGCATGCTCTTAAGGAATAAACCCAAGGCCGTATACATGAGCTTTATCCAATCCATATCCATGGAGGAAGCTGAAGCCTTAAAAAAATATGTAGCCGGAGGCGGGGTGCTTATTGCAGATATTTGTCCGGGTGTGCGTAATGCACACGGCAAGCTGCTGCAATCCGGGCTGCTAAACAATGTTTTTGGTATATCCGGCTCCACCGGAAACAGTATAAAGCAAGGCGAGTTGGTGCCGGATGGAATTAGGCTGGTGGGCAGAACACTAGTACTTCCGTATGATTCTGGTGTATCCCTTAATGGGGGCAGGGCGGCAGGGCGTGTGGGAGACGCGCCTGCCATAATCCATAATTCCTACGGTAAGGGCAGGGCGGTGCTTCTAAATTTTTCCATAGAAGGATATATCCCCAGCCGTGTGAATTGGCCGGAAAACCAGTATGCAGCACTTATGCGGAGCATACTTGCAAACCTGGAAATTTTTCCCGATGTAAAGACCGGTACGCAAGTTCCGGGGTTAGAGGTTACCCGCTTTAAATCTGGCGGCCTGCAGTATATAACATTTCTGCAGGATATAGTCTCAACATCAATAGAATTAACCGGCAGCAGTATGTTTGTGGCAGTGCCGGATAAAAAGCCGGTAACAAAATTCACAGCAACCATACCCTCAGAAGGTTATGTTTATAATGTTCGTGATGGTAAATATATGGGCAAAGGGCGGCAAGCAGCACTTGGCATAAAGGTATTAGAGCCCGCAGTATTGGCGGTGGTACCTTATAAAATAGAAGGAATCAGTCTCTCGGCAGTTCCCGGCAGAGTAGAGCAGGGTCAGAAACTTCGCTACAGCATAAAGGTTAACTCAAATGATGCAACCAAGATTGAAGAGCAAATAGTGCGCATCCAATTTATAAATCCTAGAGGGCAAGAGGTGGAGCACTATGGTGGAAATATACCCGTAACTGGATCGGCCGAGCAGGAACAGAGATTGGCACTTAACGAGGCACCGGGAATCTGGACAATAGTTGCCAGAGACTTAATCAGCGGCTCCATGGCAAAGACCTGTTTTATCGTTGGAGGCACAAAGAGATGATTAATCTAAAAACATCCTTATTAATGCTTCTCCTTATTGCCATTACGGGATTATGCGCTGCAGGCGAACAGAAGGTATACACCGCATATAAATTAAGCCATCCAATTATGCTTGACGGCACAATCAGTTCTGTTGCCTGGCGGCAAACTATAGAAGCAGTTGGATTCAAGATACTAGGCTCAAAGAGCAAGGGCCTTGCCACAAAGCAGACAGGATTTAGAGTTACTTGGGATGAAGAAGCTCTTTATGTGGCAGTGAGGTGCGAAGAGCCGGATATGCCAAAGATACAAAGCAAGCGAAAAGATGGGGAGGCTCTATGGGGTGATGACAGCATAGAAATATTCCTGTGTCCAAAGTACCCGGCCTATGATCAGTTGATTGTAAATACCATAGGCAGCAAAACCTGGGTGAACGCCGTCCGCAACTGGGCCGTTGCCGCCAGCCGGACACAAGATTCCTGGACGGCGGAGATAAGAATACCCTTCGCAGAACTTGGGACTGTGCCAAGGGATGGTGATACATGGCGGTTCAATATTGCCAGGAATATCTTGACTTATGATTCGGGCGGAGAAAGATTCAGCGCCTGGGCAGATGTACTTACCCGTTTTGCAGAGGTAGAGAACTTTGCGTATCTGCGGTTTTCTAAACTAACGATTTCTCCTGATAAAGCCGCCGCTGCAAACCGCGAGAGCAGGATGGCTATAATGAGGCCGACACAGGAATCTGCAGATTTGTTATTGAAGAAGTGCTCAGGCAAGATAGAGAATCTGAAGAAGTATTACCCAGAGAAGGCAAATGATCCCAACATATTTGCCTTCTTGCAAGAGATTATCTCTACTCGTAAATTACTGGATGCTGATATAGGTTCCTACTCTCAGGTACAGTTTCTGTGCAATAAGGCCAGAAACTTGGCAGAGCGTATTACAGCATTTGAGATAAAGCTGCTGCTTGAATAATTAATAAGTATAATTGTTATGATAATAGTTAGGAGGGATAACATGCATAATAGGAGAGGTTTCACATTAATAGAACTTCTTGTTGTCATAGCTATAATAGCTATATTAGCGGCCATTCTGTTCCCGGTTTTTGCACAGGCAAGGGAGAAAGCACGGCAGAGCACGTGTCAATCCAATCTAAAGCAGATAGGCCTGGCTATGGCGCAGTATGCCCAGGACTATGACGGCATCTTGATGCCATATGCTGACGGCACCGGCAATTACGTAATCAGCGGCACATTCCTTGACCCATACATAACAAAAGCCAAGAAGCCGCTAAGCGAGGAATTTCTCCGCTGTCCGTCAAACCCCAGGACTAAGAACCAGTTTTCTTACGGAGTTAATTACCCGTGTGTCTTTGGTTATGCTCAACCTAATACCTATGGTCAGCACGGCGGGCCAATACTAGATAAGGTGCCAATGAATGTGTTTATGGTTGCTGATGCTATAGATTTCTACATTGTACAGCCTCAGATTGGCGGAGCATGGACCTATGACAGTGATGGCGATGGACTTAATGATAGTACATCATCAACAGCTAAGCCATATAACAGGTGGTATCCGGCACATAACGGCGGAGGTAACTGCCTGTTCCCCGACTGGCATGTCAAGTGGGTGAGTATCCCTGATTTTCTGGGTAACAAGGATGGCCTTTGGGGAACAGATGATAAGAAACGGTATCACTAGTAGCATGTAAACTTAAATATGTCCAGGATACTTTGGCAGCGATGCACTAAAGTGCTCTGCAACCGAAGCATATATAGATAATTGAGCACCCTGCGATGGTTTACTCAGGCTTCGCCCACCGCAGAATGGG
>CALNCU010000079.1 GCA_937875395.1 uncultured Armatimonadota bacterium
CAACCCCCGGGTTGATACTTCGGTCGCAGAGCCGGAGGCGTCGCTGCCGAAGCCCATGTAGATAATAGAGCACCCCGCAACGGCTTATTCTGTGCTGACAGGTATTGGCGTGCGGCTAGAAGAGCGAATCCGGCTCGCGAAGCTTAACAGAGATGATGGCTATATCGTCTCGCAGGGTGCCGCCGGTAAAGTCGCTAATCCCGGAGAGCAGGGCCTGCGGAATATCCGGCGTCTCTTTGCTCAGCAGCTCTGCCACTATCTCTTTTAAGCCTTCCGTGCCCAGGAACTTCCCTTCACGCCGGGCCTCCGTGGCGCCGTCCGTGTAGAAAATAAGAAGGTCTCCCGGCAGAATAGATACCGTTTTTGCCTCATACTCCGCTTCCAGCACCGCACCCGCTGCCGGGCCGCCGGTCTCCAGAGATTCAATAGCGCCGTTATTGCTTCTGTAGAGAAGCGGAAGTTCATGTCCTGCGTTTACATAGGTAAAAGTGCCTGTATTGGCATCTAATACGCCGTACACAAGCGTGATAAACTTGGACGAAGGAGTGTACCGGCAAAGAGTCCCGTTCAGCCGCTGAACAACGCTTAAGGGGTCTAAATCCTCTGCAGAGTAGGCTTTTATAGTGTGGCGCGCCATTGCCGTGTAAACTGCAGCTTCAATCCCCTTGCCGGAGACATCCCCTATGGCAATCCCGTATCTGCGCCCACCAAGATCTATAACATCATAAAAATCTCCGCCTACAAGGGATTCATCAAAGGCTGCCTGGTAGCAATAATCAACCTGTACGGCAGAGAAGGCGGCCTTTTTAAGATCCGGCAGAAAGCTCTTCTGAAGGCTCTCTGCAACCGTCTTCTGCCGCTCATAAAGCCCGGCGTTTCTTATGCCCACTGCCACCATGGGCGCAAGCTTGGTAAGCAGCGCCTTCTCCCTCTCTCCAAAGGGTTCGGCGTTCTGGCGGAAGATGTTTATTGCTCCAAGAAAGCCCGGCATGGCCATGGGCACGGAGATAAGGTGGTGGGTGCCGCCATCCTCAAGCACAAGTTCCGGGTATTTGCAGTGGCAGCTGTTTGAGACGCCGTTCATAATAATTGCCTCGCCCGCCTGAGCAGCGGAGAGCGCAATGCTGTCGCAGGCGTCTATGTGGTCGGCTATGCTCTGCCTGCGGATAAGCCTTCTTGTCCCCAGAATTTTCATCTGCTCCGCCTCCCCAGCCTCCAGGACGAGCACGGAGCAGGCTTTGGCATCTACTGCGGCCTTAAGCTTCTCTGTAAGGGTATCTACAAGCCCGTTTAAATCCAGCTTTGATGTAACGGCGCGGGCTATGTCTGTAACGGTTTCAAGATCAAGGGCGTAGTCCTTCTTTGAACGGGCGGAACCAAAGAGACGTTCCCGCATCTGCGCCGTCTCAAGGGCAAGCGCCGCCTGCCCCGCAAGGGCCTCAAAAAGCCGGGTCTCGCTCTTTGAAAGCCGCGTTTTGCGGTTGAAGAAGGCGCCCAGCACGCCCAGGCATTCGCCCCTTGCCATAAGTGGTGCAAAGACGGCGGAGACAATCCCGGCCGCCCCGTCAAGCTTTCTCATAAGCGCAGGTTCCGTGCTTACATCCATCACGGCTACAAGTCTTTTTGCAAAGAAAGCCTCTCCTGCAGGCCCCTCCCCCGGGCGGAAGATAAGGCGTTTTGCATCCTCTTCATTAAAGCCCACCCCGGCGGCCATAAAGAGCAGGCTCCGCTCCTTGTCAAAAGGCATAAGGAACGCGGCAGAGGAGGAGAGGGAGATGGATGAAAGCTCTGCTATTTGCCGGTAGATCTCTGCGGGCGCCTCATTAGATGCGGCCGCATTCTGTGCCTGGACAAGGTTGGCTAACTCCGCGGTCTGCTCCTTAAACTGCGCCTGCAGGCGGGTGTGCTCTGCAAGCATTCCGGCAAGCGGCGCAAAGAGCACCAGCAGCCGCAAGACTCCGGAAAGCCCAAACCAGAAGTTAGAAATATTCCAGGGCCCCGGCCTTAGCATAAAGGCTATCTGCGCAAAGGCCGCAAATATAAGGCCCGTAGCCATCCAAGATAGAACGGCGTTCCCGCGGTGAATCTGGGGGCGGCTTATGGCAAACCATGAAAGCGTGAAGGCTGTGGCGCAGATAAGGCTTGTAATTACCCACGCCCTCTCACCGGAAAGGCTGCGGGCCACCGGTTCGGAATAAGAGGTCAAAAAGACTGCAAAGGCCCCCCACAGCACCCCTGCCGCAATAACGGAGCCGGTGCCTATGCCGGTGTACCGCCGGGCAAAGAGTCCGCGGTTAACAATAAGACTCAGGCAGAGCGTAAGGAAAAGGGTGATCCATTCCGCCTGCCACAGCGCCACGTAGAAGATTCTGTTGTAGGGTCTTGCCAGGGCCCCGGGCAGGGAGAGGGCGTCCCAGACATACATAACGCCAAGTGCAAGGAACCCGGCGCCAAGATACAGGTGGGTGCGCCGTCCGTGGGTGGCGTATTGGGACATCATAACGGCGAACACCCCAAAAGAGAGCACCGATGCAAGCCAGGAGACTGCCGCATACGGGTTCGGCTGCATTGCTCCGCGCGCCTTTGCCGCTGCCGCAACCAGCAGAAGCGCAGCCGCGCAAGAGGCGGTAATAATAAGCAGAGTGCTTTTTTTTGCGTTCATAAGGCTCTCCTTGGGCCGAAATTTGCTTGCAATTGAGCTGCGGGAAAGCAAGATTGACACCAGCTTATTGTAACATACAGGCTCATCTGCGGCAAGGACTATCTACCTCTGCATTAAAGCTTCCCGTCAGCCCTTGCCGTTTGAAACACGGGCTGCTTTAGGTATAGAAGATATATCTTACGGAGAAGGCATATGTTAAAGATATCCCTGATAGATAGTAGAGAAGGCATAAACAAGCTGCATGGCAAGTGGGATGAGCTCTTTAAGCTCTGCCCGGGCGCCAGCGTCTTTCAATCATGGGAGTGGGTGGCATCGTGCGCAGAGTTCTTGGGCGGGGGCAGGCGAATCTTTTTGCTCTGCGCGCAGGAAGGGGATCAAATTGTTGGAATAGCCCCCCTTGAGACAACCCCTGTCCTGGGCCTGCCCGTCCGGCGCCTGCAGTTTACAGGCACCGGCATATCGGATATTCTGGATTTTCTTGTTCTGCCCGGTTTTGAAGAGAGGTTCTTTCAGGCCGTGTGCGCATGGCTTGATAAAAACCCCCGCCTGTGGGATGTAATAGATTTGCATGATCTGCCGTCCGGCTCCCGCACCCCAACGGCCTTCACGGGCAAAGGATGGCGCTCTATCTGCCGGGATCAGAACATGAACTACTACCGGCCCCTCCCCCCGTCCTGGGATGAGTATCTGCAGGAATTCGGGCGAAAAAAGCGGCATGAGATCCGCCGGATAGAAAGAGTGCTCTCAGACGAACATGAGGTCTTGCGCACGGTTCTTTCTAAAGAAGAGCTGGCTGCGGGCATGGATACCCTCTTCAGCCTGCACACAAACAGATGGCAGCAAATGGGAGATACCGGCATATTTTGCGAAGAGAGCCGCCGCAGGTTTTACAACCGCATTGCAGAGCTCTTTTATGACAAGGGGTGGATTAGGCTGCAGTGCATAAAGCTGGACGGAAAACTTAAGGCCGTTGGATTATGTTTCACCTGCAACGGCAAGGCGGGGTACTACATCACGGGATGGGATGCATCGCTGGCCGGGATAAGCCTGGGATCAAACCTTCTGGCCTTCTCTATCAAAGATTCCATAGAACAGGGCCTTACTGAATTTGATTTTCTGCGCGGAGCAGAGGACTATAAATCCCATTGGACAAAGCATGTGCGCATGACAAAACGGCTTTTTATTTACAGAAGGGATTTACGCTCCCTTTTTGGATTATATGCGGCGGCGGCAGAGAAGCGGATAGGCTACCGGACAAGAAGATTTATACAAAGGAATTTACGCAGACCGGAATCCCACGCATAAGATACACTCTCCGGCATTCCCCAAGGTTTACAAGTCCCGGCAGAATTTGTTATAGTGCAACTTGAATTAAAGGGACTTGCACCCAATAGCAGGCACAATCTCCCATACAGAGAGAACTTACATGAGCATAATAAGGGTTGATCTTAAAGAGAAGGCTTACAACATTCACGTGGGCCAGGATATACTCCCTTCGGCCGGGGAGCTGATAGCAGGGGCCTGCCGCGGGCGCCGGGCGGTTATTATAACCAACCCCAAAATAGGAAGGCTCTACGGCGGCATCCTTGCCGGCAGCCTTAAAGACGCCGGAATTGTGGCAGATGTAGTTGCCATCCCCGCCGGAGAGAGGCACAAAACGCTCCGCACAGTCTCTTCCCTCTACGAAAGGCTCCTTGATATGAAGGTAGACAGGGGCGGCATAGCCATAGGTCTGGGCGGCGGAGTGGTTGGGGATATTACCGGGTTTGTTGCGGCAACCTACCTGCGGGGGATAGATTTTGTGCAGGTGCCCACATCCCTTCTTGCCCAGGTGGATGCAAGCATAGGCGGAAAGACGGGCGTAGACCTGGCCCGCGGCAAGAATCTTGTGGGCGCATTCTACCAGCCCAAGACCGTCCTTATAGACCTCTCCGTGCTGGGTACGCTCCCCCGCCGGGAGTTCCGGGCAGGGTTGGCCGAGATAATTAAACATGGTATAATTCAGGATGGTGAATACTTTAAATTTCTAGAGGAAAATTCGGGGATTATTCTAAAACGCAACCCGGAGGCGCTGGAGCATATTATCTGCCGTTCGTGCCAGATTAAATCGGCGGTTGTCCGGGCGGATGAACGGGAGGCCGGTCTGCGCCGCATCTTAAACTACGGCCACACGGCAGGCCACGCCGTTGAATTGCTTACAGGGTACAAAACCCTTCTGCACGGAGAGGCCGTTGCAATAGGAATGGTAACCGCGGCCCTTGTTGCCCGGGAGATGGGGGGCGCAGATGCAGACCTGGCCCGGCGCCTGGCCTGTGTGCTCACCTCCGCAGGGCTCCCGGTAAAGCTCCCGGAAGGGCTAAGCCCCCGCGCAGTGGTAGACGCCATGAAGCTTGATAAAAAAGTCCTGGGCGGCCGGCTTAACACGGTGCTTGTAAACAGCCCGGGCAGGGCCTTTGTGGCGGATAACGTAACCCCGGAAATCTGGCAAAAGGCTCTCTCAGCCCAGATGAAACTTTAATTAAATGCTTTGGCCGCAGAGCCTTCAGTCGCCGCTGCTTAAGCAGGGAAACCTTTAAGAAAACATTAATCCCAGGAGTCTGCCGTGCAGGTTTTTAAAGAGCGCGCAGTAGAAATAATATCTTCAATATGGCTTGTTATAATAGCGCTGGGGTACGTAGCGCGGTACTATCTGGAGCTGGATGTAGACTTCTCCTGGGCCTACCTGATAATGCTCCTTGTTGCGGCTGCGGGCGCAAGCCTCTCCGTTATTAAAAAGCTAGAGGCAAAAAGGAAGAGATAATAGTCCGGGCCCCATCTGCTGGGCGTTCGCTTTGGAGGTAGCCAAGTGATCGGTACGGTTATCAAACACAGATACGAACTAATAGAAAAGATAGGCGAAGGCAACCTGTTCTCTGTTTACAAGTGTGAAGACAAAATAGAGAACCGGCTTGTAGCCATGAAGATACTGCTGCCGCAATACTCTGCAGACCGAATGTTTGCAGAGCGGCTTCTGGTAGAGGCAAAAGCAATGGTTGGGGTAGCGCACCCCGGCATTGTAGAAGTCTATGATTGCGGAGAGCAGGAAGGCATCTACTTTGTAATAGTAGAGTACGTAAGGGGGGTAGACCTTAGGGAACGCATTAGAAGGAGCGCCCCGTTTACCCCGTCAACGGCCGTTGATGCCGGAATGGCCATCTGCGAAGTTATAGATTTTGCGCATAAACACGGCTTTGTGCATGGGGACCTCCGCCCCGGAAACATCCTGGTCACCCCGGAAGGGCATATAAAGATAGCAGATTTCTGGGTGGGCGGCGCTATTGCATCTTCCCAAACCCTCAGCGCAAACGCCATTATGCGTTCCATCCACTACATGGCCCCGGAGGTGGCGGAAGGGAAGACCCCTGCGCAGGCATCGGATATCTACTCCGTGGGGATAATCCTCTTTGAGCTTCTGGTAGGGGTTGTGCCCTTTGACGGCGATACCCCAATCGCCATAGGGCTTCAGCATGCCCGCGCCCCCATTCCATCCGTGCGGTCGCTTAACCCCGGCGTGCCCAGGAACCTGGAGTCCTCGGTTGCCAAAGCCCTGCAGAAGGCGCCGGAGAGCAGATACCGCTCCGCAAAGGCCATGCTGAACGATCTTAAATCCGCCAGGGAAGGCCTTCGCACATCCAAATCCGGTCCGCCGGATCAGCAGGCGGCCATACCGGATATATCCGAAGCCAGCGTGCTAAGCGAAACAGAGCCGGCGCTCCTGGCCGCGCTCCGCCGGACGCTTCTGGCAATAGTCCTTATTGTGGCGGTAGTCTCCGCCCTGCTCATAGGCTACGTCTGGATGCGTCCCGGGGAGATAACTGTCCCTGACATGCTGGGCAAAACGCTTACAGAAGCGCAGCAGGTGGCAAACGCCAACCACTTCCAAATAGCCGTGAAGAGCGAACAGTTTAACGATGATTACTCGGAAGGCACCGTCTACTATATGAACCCCGCAGGCGGCCGAAGCATAAAAGCCGGCAAGGTGGTAGATGTATGGATAAGCAAGGGTTCCCGGTACGCCACCGTGCCCAACTGCCTGCGCCTCACCACAGAAAACGCGCGGGAGAGAATAGCCGCCGCCGGGTTGAACGTGGGAGAGATCTCTCAGGAGTACAGCTCTGCCATAGCGGCGGGGAGCATATCAAAACAGGTGCCCTCCGCCGGCAAAAAAACAGAACGTGGGCAACCCGTGAACCTTGTAATAAGCCTGGGGCCGGACCCCACTGTAGAGATACCCGCAGATTCTGCCGGTTCTGCGCAAAGCGGGCCCGCGCAGTCTTTTGATGTAAAGTTTACGGTGCCGAAGGGCCGGGACCCTCAGCCGGTAAGGATAATAGTTCTTGACGACAACGGCGAGAACGTGGTCTATTCAGAACTCCTGCACCCGGGAGACAAGGTAAACCAGACGGTTCAGGGCACCGGAAAAGAGATAACCATAAGAGTATATATTGCAGATAAACTAGTCAGGGAGGAACACAGTAGATGATAAAGATTTCACCCTCCCTGCTGTCCGCAGATTTCAGCAATCTTGAAAGGGATGTGCGCAGGGTTACGGCTGCAGGTGCAGACTGCATTCACTGCGATGTTATGGACGGCAGGTTTGTCCCGAATATCACGTTCGGGCCGCTGGTGATACGTGACATAAGGGATAAAACGGATCTGCCGCTTATAGGCCACCTTATGATAGAGCACCCGGAGGACATTCTGGCAGAGTTTATAAAAGCCGGATGCGATACCATTCTTGTGCACGCAGAGGCGTGCATCCACCTGCACAGAACGCTTCAGCAGATTAAAGAGGCCGGGGCGCTTGCAGGGGTGGCCGTCAACCCCTCCACGCCGCTCTGCATGGTGGAAGAAGTAATGGGCGATATGGACGAGCTTTTAATTATGACGGTAAACCCCGGCTACGGCGGGCAGGCCTTCATACATTCCATGCTCCCCAAGATAAGGGCGGCCAGGGCGCTTGCAGATGAGCGCGGCCTCTCCCTGGATATTGCGGTGGATGGCGGGGTTAATCTGGAGACCTGCAAGCTGGTTGTAGAAGCGGGCGCAAACGCCCTTATAGCCGGATCGTTCGTCTTTACCAATCCGTCCGGTATAGACGCCGCCATCTCCGGTCTAAGGGAGCGGCGTGGTACACTTTAACAAAGGCATCATACTTCAGGCAGTGCTCTTTCTGGGGTTCCTGCTAACCCTGGGCCTGGTCTGGTTTGAGATAAGGGCCTGGCGGAGGGGAACCAACAGGCTTACCCCCAGGCAGAACAAGCTGAGGATTGCATCTGCGGCGCTTATGGCGGCAGTCTTTGCCATGATGCTTGCAGGCAGATGGCTTCCGCAGGAGAATCTCATCCTTGCGCTCTCATACTGGCTTTTCTGCACGGGGCTTGCCATATTGGCGCTCTTTATCTCCATCCTTCTTATGAGGGAGGTGGGGGAGAGCTATCTGGAAGAGAAGAAGAGCATGCTAAAAGAACTGGGGCACGGAAACCGTGAAGACGGGCATGACGCATAAAGAGTTTATGAAGCAGGCGCTGCTTCTTGCGCGGCGCGGCAGAACCAGCCCCAACCCCATGGTAGGGGCTGTCCTGGTTAAGGACGGCGCCGTTGTGGGGAAGGGATACCACCCCAAAGCAGGCATGCCGCATGCAGAAATCCTGGCCCTCCGCCAGGCCGGAGTGCGGGCTTTGGGGGCAGACCTTTACGTTACGCTGGAACCCTGCTGCCACCACGGAAAGACTCCGCCCTGCGCAGATGCCGTAATAGCATCCGGCGTTAAAAGAGTCTTTGCCGCCATGGCAGACCCCAATCCGCTGGTCTGCGGCAAGGGATTTGAGCGCCTCAGGTCGGCCGGGGCAGAGGTGCATGTGGGCCTTCTGGAAGAGGCGGCGCAAGAGCTCAACCGGGGCTTTATAAAACGCGTAACATGCGGCAGGCCCTTTGTTCTGTGGAAGGCGGCAATGACCCTTGACGGCAAGACTGCCTGCCACACAGGGGATTCCCGGTGGGTAACCGGGGAGTCCGCCCGGCGTCATGTTCACCGGATAAGGAGCCTGTCAGACGCCGTAATGGTAGGGATAGGCACCGTACTTGCAGATAACCCGCAGCTTACCGTGCGTGCCTGCAGGGGGCAAAATCCGCTCCGCGTAGTGGTGGACGCGCGGGCAGAGACTCCTCCCTCCTCCCGAGTGCTGGGGGATGAGGCAGAGACAATTATAGCCGTCACAAACAGCGCCCCCATAGGCCGCGTAGAAGCGCTCAGGGGTGCGGGCGCCGGGATTATAGAAGTGGAATCGCAGGCGGGAAGGGTGAACCTTACCCTTCTATTAGAAACCCTTGCCGGGCTTGGAATAAACAATATGCTCCTGGAGAGCGGGGGGCGGCTCTCCGCCTCTATGCTAAAGAGCGGGCTTGTTGACCGGGGCCTTATATTTATTGCGCCAAAGATTGCGGGCGGGCGGGATGCCCCAACCCCCGTTGAAGGGGACGGCGCCTCCTTTATGGCGGAGGCTCTTAATACGGGCGCCCCAAAAGTCCGCCGCTTTGGGGATGACATAGCCCTGGAGTTTGATATTTGACGGATGCCGGGCACAGGGGATACCTCAACGGCAAATTGCTTGCAAATGGAGAAGGCATGTTTACGGGACTTATTGAAGAAGTTGGAAGAGTGGCACGCGCCACCCCCTCCGCCGGCGGGGTGAGGCTGGTTATACATGCGCCCATTATCTCCGCCGGCGTAGCAATAGGAGACAGCGTAAGCATAAACGGAGCATGCCACACCGTGGTCTCCGCCGCCCCGCCCTGCATGGAGTTTGATTCCGTAAAAGAGACTGTGGGCAGAAGCACAACCGGCGCCCTCCGCCCCGGCGATGTTGTAAACCTTGAATGCGCGCTAAGGGCCGGAGACAGGCTTGGCGGGCACATGGTACAGGGGCACGTGGACGGCACTGGCCGGATAGCAGATATAAAACAGGCCGGCACGGAGACCCGCATAAAGATAGAGGCTCCGGCAGAGATACTAAAGTTTATGGTAGAAAAAGGCTCCATAGCCGTAGACGGCATAAGCCTCACGGTGGCAGAGGCGGGCAGGGATTCCTTTACCGTGGCGGTTATTCCCCACACGCTGGCAGAGACCACGCTGGGCAAAGCATCCAAAAATAAAACCGTTAACCTGGAAACTGATATAATAGGAAAGTACGTATATAAATTTGTAGAAAAAAAAGAGACTTCCGGCGACAGCGTGCTTCTGGAGAAGCTTGTATCCGGCGGGTTCATGGAGTAGAGTTGTGCAGAACGGAATATGTTCCATAGAAGAAGCCATAGAAGATTTTAAGAACGGCAAAATAGTAATAGTTGTAGACGATGAAGACCGGGAGAACGAAGGCGATTTTATTATGGCCGCAGATAAGGTGACTCCCGAAGCCATAAACTTTATGGCAAAATACGGCCGCGGGCTTGTCTGCCTCCCTGCCACAAAGAGCCGGATGGAAGAGCTGGAACTCTCTATGATGGTAGACAACAACACCGCCCTCCTTGAAACGCCGTTCACCGTAAGCATAGACGCAGTACACGGCACCACAACGGGGATCTCCGCCTTTGACAGGGCGCAGACAATAAAGACCTTTATAGATCCAAATGCCGCCCCCAAAGACCTGGCGCGCCCGGGGCACATCTTCCCGCTTGCGGCAAAAGACGGCGGCGTGCTTATGCGGGCCGGGCATACGGAGGCGGTTGTAGACCTGGCGCGCCTCTCCGGGCTCTATCCCGCAGGCGTGCTCTGCGAAATTTTAAGCGAAGACGGCACCATGGCCCGCCTGCCGGAACTCTGCCAAATAGCAGAAAAGTTTGATCTTAAAATTGCCACCATAGCAGATCTAATAAAATACCGGCGCCGCACAGAGAAGCTGGTACACCTGGCGGCAAAGACCAAGCTCCCCACCCGCTTTGGAGAGTTTGATCTTTATGCTTATGAAACAAGCATAGAAGATAAACCGTACGTAGCGCTGACCATGGGAGATGTAACGGATGGACAGCCGGTGCTTGTGCGCATACATTCAAGCTGCGTAACCGGCGACGTTCTGCACTCCCTGCGCTGTGATTGCGGGGAGCAGCTTGAGCGGGCAATGAAGGCCATAGCCAGGGAAGGCAGGGGCATACTGCTCTACATCTTCCAGGAAGGGCGCGGTATAGGGCTTGTGAACAAACTTAAGGCCTACGCACTGCAGGACAAGGGCCTTGATACCATAGAAGCAAACGAGCGCCTGGGGTACCCCGCCGATCTTAGAGATTACGGATTAGGGGCGCAGGTGCTTATAGACCTGGGCGTAAAAAAGATACGGTACATGACAAACAGCCCGTCAAAACTGGCGGGGCTTTTAGGGTACGATTTAGAAATAGTGGAAAGGGTGCCGCTTGTAGTGGAGCCTAACGCAGCCTCCTGCCGGTACCTTGCCACAAAGCGGGACAGAATGGGGCACATGCTTGGCCCCAACCTTAGCAAAGAGGAGACAGGACATGACAAAGACCTTTGAAGGCAGGCTGGTTGCCGACGGGCTTAAATTTGGCATAGTAATCAGCCGGTTCAACGAGTTCATCACAGGGAAACTCCTGGAGGGCGCAAAGGATGCGCTCATCCGCCACGGCGCAGGGGAAGAGAACATCTCCGTTGCCTGGGTGCCCGGCACCTTTGAGATACCCCTGGCGGCAAAGAAGATGGCAGCATCTAAAAAGTACAATGCCGTCATCTGCCTTGGCGCACTTATCCGCGGGGCCACGCCGCACTTTGATTACATAGCGGCGGAAGCATCAAAAGGCATAGCGCAGGTTGGGCTTGAAACCGGCGTGCCGTGCATCTTTGGCGTTATAACCACGGAATCCATAGAACAGGCAATAGAACGTGCCGGCACCAAATCCGGCAACAAAGGGTTTGCCGCCGCAGAAGCAGCAATAGAAATGGCAAACCTGCTTAACAATATAGATAATACATAGTCCGTAGATGCTTCACCCGGACTTTTAGAGGTGAAAGATATGAAACTGGGCAGAATAGTCTCTTACGTGCTGGTTTTTGTGCTGGGCTTTGCGGCCTGCGCACTTATTATCTACAAGCTTGGGTACACATCCGGGACAACATCCGCCGGAGCCGTCTCTAGCAACCTGGGCGCGCGGCCGTTTACACCGCTTGTTCGCAAGGGGCAGAACCCCATTGCAGATGCGGCGGAAGCCGTAGGCCCGGCAGTAGTGAATATAGATACGGTAACAGAGCAGCGGGTGGCAAATCCGTTTGAAGGGTTCTTCGGCGGCCTGCCGGGCATGCCTCAGCGGCAGCTCACCATGGGGAAGGGTTCCGGCGTTATCATAAGCCGGGACGGATACATCCTCACAAACAACCATGTGGTTGCAGGTGCACAGCGCATAAGCGTAAGGCTTAAGGACGGCCGAAAGTTCCATAACGTACGGCTGGTAGGTTCAGACAGCCGCACAGACCTTGCAGTCTTAAAGCTTGCCTCAAACAACCTGCCCTTTGCCCGGCTGGGTAATTCTGATGCCATTCGGGTGGGCGACTGGGCCATTGCGCTGGGCAACCCGCTGGGTCTGGAGAACACCGTTACCGTTGGAGTAATAAGCGCCACCAAAAGAAACGAGCAGGCTGGCATGGGCACGCATCTTGAAAACCTTATTCAAACAGATGCCGCCATAAACCCCGGAAACAGCGGAGGGGCGCTTGCAAACATAGCCGGCGAAGTGATAGGCATAAATACCATGATAGCCTCCACAGACCAGGGGCCGCAGAAGGGCAACATAGGAATAGGGTTTGCCATCCCCATAAACTCCGCCCGCGGCATAGTAAAAGAACTAATTGCAAAAGGCAAGATAGTGCGCCCGTTCCTTGGCGTAGGCCTTGGAGACATTACCGGCGACCTGGCGGACTGGTACAAGGAGCGCGGCTATTCTGCAGCCAAGGGTGCGGTGATTATGCAGGTCTATTCCGGCAGCCCGGCAGCGGCAGCGGGGCTTAAGCAGGGGGATATTATAACAGAGATAGACGGCGCAAAGGTTACCGGCAGCCAGCAGGCAGTCAAAATAATAGCCGGGCGCAAAGTGGGCCAGATTGTAAGGCTCTCCGTCTGGAGGATGGATAAGGCCTTGCTTATAGGGGTAAAGCTGGCAGAGATGCCAAGAAGCCCCGCCGGATAGCGGGTTTGGCAGATGTAACTTAAAGCAGAGCCCGGCGCAGGATTCATCCCTGTGCCGGGTTTTTAAGCAAAAAAAAGAGGCCCCGCCAAGATTATGCAGGGCCCACATGCAGAGAAGTTAATACTCCCACATGATTGTAAAAAAGAATTACTCAACCCGAGTATAGCATTCCCTTTTGCAACTGTCAAGAAGGCCTCTTTTGCGCTTTTTTGCACAGGGGTACAATGTTAAATCCCCGGCAGGGTAAACGGTTCAAAGGGACGCAGAAGAGAGAACACCTGCAGGCGGCGGGCGCCGGCCTCCAGCACATAAACCCGCCCAAAACTATCCATCTGGGCATCCACCGGCTGAAAGAGCAATCCTTCCTCCAGCCCGTACCAGCCAAAACGCCTAAGGAAAGTGCCGGAACGGTCAAAAATCTTAAAGGAATGCTCGCCCCGGTCCACAACCCATATCTGATCGTTTCTATCTACAAAGACCCCGGCAGGGAAGGCAATATCCTGCTCGCCGTGGCCCTGGAACCCAAAGCGGTACAGGTACTTGCCGTCCCTGTCAAAGACCTGCACGGGCATGCCGGAACGGTCGACGGTATAGATTCTGCCCTGCCGGTCCGTCGCGGAATCTGCCAACCCGCGAAACTTCCCCTTGCCATCACCCTCCGACCCCACATAGAACCGGAACTTCCTGTCCGGGCCAAGCACTATGATGCGCTGGGTTGCCCTGTCCACAATATAGATATTTCCGTTTTTATCCACAGAGATTCTGCCCGGGCGGGGCGCTGGTTTGCCTTCTTCCTGCGGGAGCTCTATGGTGCCCGCTTTGCCGGAGGAATCCAGCACCTTTACCGGCCCGGCCTCATCTTCAGAGACCAGCAGTTTGCCGGATTTATCAACCGCAAGCCCAAAAGGAGCCTTTATCCCATCCGATGCGCCATAGCGCATCTTCGGCATCCCCTGAAGCGTAAAAACATCCACCTCTCCGGCCTTTAAATCTGCAATATAGATAAGACCGGCGCTCTCATCAATGGCAAGCGAAGAGGGCTGCATAAACGATGTTCCCTGGCCAAACCCGTTCACCCTAAACTGAAAGGCAAAATCCTGCTCCTGGCCAAAGGGCCCGGCCGCGGCGCCGCCGCAGAGAACAGCAAGTGCAAGAACCGT